>JBGAPX010000101.1:0-13167 GCA_044221045.1 Gemmatimonadales bacterium | reverse complement strand
CAGGAACGCCGCCCGCTCCGCGTCGGGCAGCCCGGCGAGCGCCCGCTCCCGCAGTGCCCGGCGCCACGCCCCCGCCGCCGCCTGCCCCTCGAGCCCCTCCGGGGTGAGCCCGATGACTTCGACGCGCCGGTCGCCCTGGGGCCCGGCCACCAGCCAGCCCAGGTCGCCGAGCCGGTTGAGGCTCTCGACCACGTCCGCCGGCGCGGCGCTGCGGCGGAGGGCCGCGAAGAGGTCGGGGAGCGTGAACGGGCCACGCCCAGACAGGATGGTGAGCACCGTCCAGTCCAGGCCGGCGACGGCAGGCGGGGCGTCGCGCCGGGCGGCACCGGGACCGAGTTGGTCCTGGACGGCCAGGAGGAGTGCCTCCAGCTGGGCGGCGGAATCGGACGAAGGCATGCGGGCCCGGAGCAGGAGGAGCCAGCGGAGACGGGAGGCAAGGTGATTAGAATGATGCCGTCCGGGCGCCCGGGAGTCCACCGGCGCCGACCCTGATGGCTGGAGACCGGCATGGCAACACCCCTCGAATTCGGCCTCGACACCTTCGGTGACGTCACCCTGGGCGCCGACGGCCAGCCCCTCCACCACGCGCAGGTCCTCCGGCACGTCGTCGAGGAGGCGGTGCTGGCGGACCAGGTTGGCGTGGACTTCATCGGCCTCGGTGAACACCACCGCCCCGACTTCGCCATCTCGTCACCCGAGATCGTGCTCGCCACCATCGCGGGCCGCACCACCCGGCTCCGGCTCGGCTCCGCCGTCACGGTCCTGGGCTCCGACGACCCGGTGCGGGTGTTCCAGCGCTTCTCGACGCTCAACGCCACCTCCGGCGGTCGCGCCGAGGTGATCCTGGGCCGGGGATCGTTCACCGAGTCGTTTCCCCTCTTCGGCTTCGACACGGCGCAGTACGAGACGCTGTTCGAGGAGCGGCTCGAGCTCTACGCCAGGATCCTCGAGCAGGACCGGACCGGCGCGCCGCTCAGCTGGCGCGGCAGCACACGTGCACCGCTCGAGGGCCAGCGGGTCTATCCCCCGACGGAGGGCGGCACCCTGCGCACCTGGGTGGGCGTGGGCGGCAGCCCGCAGTCGGTGGTGCGCGCGGCACGGCACGGCTTCCCGCTCATGCTGGCCATCATCGGCGGTGACCCGCGGCGCTTCGCCCCGTACGTCGCGCTCTTCCACCGCTCCCTCGGCGAGTTCGGGCGCGCCGCGCTGCCGGTCGGCGTGCACTCGCCGGGCTACGTCGGCGAGAGCGACGCCCGGGCCCGCGCCGAGTACTGGCCGGGGTACCAGGGGCTCATGAACACCATCGGCCGCGAGCGCGGCTGGCCGCCGGTCACCCGGGACCAGTTCGAGCGCGAGGTCGAGTCCGGGTCGCTCTACGTCGGCTCGGCGGAGACCGTGGCGCGCCGGATCGCGGACACGGTGCGGGCCCTGGGGCTGAACCGGTTCCAGATGAAGTACAGCTCGGGCCCGCTGGGCCACGCGCAGCTGCTCGGCAGCATCGAGCGCTATGGCCGCGATGTCGTGCCACGGGTCCGGGCGCTGCTGGCGGCCGAACCCGCGCCCTGATGGCGTCCCCGTGCCGCGGCATCGATATTCCCCCGCGGCCCCCACCCCTCTCCCGGATACGCCCCGTGCCCGTGATCGCCACGCGCCTCCTCCCGACGCTTGCCGTCCTGCCGCTGCTGCTGGGTGCCACCTCGCCGCTCGTGGGGCAGACCTACCCGGTGGGACGGATCCGCACCCCGCAGGGCGAGATCCGCTTCCTGCTCGACGAGCGCACCCCGGCCCACAAGGCGAGCTTCCTCCGCCTCGCGGCGACGCACTACTGGGATTCGCTCACCTTCAACCGGGTGATCCCCAACTTCGTGGCGCAGGGGGGATGTCCCGACACGCCGGCAGGCTTCAGCCACTTCCCCGACCTGCTGGCGCCGGAGTTCCACGACAGCCTCCGCCATGTTTACGGCGCCGTCGGCGCGGGACGTGACGACAACCCCGGCAAGGTCGACCCGGGGTGCCAGTTCTACATCGTGGCCAACCGCAACGGGCTCAAGCGGCTGGACGGGAACTACACGGTGTTCGGGCAGGTGTTCACCGGGATGGACGTGGTGGAACGGATCGTGGCGGCGCCGCGTGATTCCACCGACACCCCGCACACCCCCATCCCGCTCACGGTGGACGTGGTGGAAATGACGGCGGCGGAGCTGGCGCGGTACGGGGTGCGCCGGCCCTAGCCCCGGGGCCCCCCCGGGTTCCCCGCCTTGACGAAACCTCGCGCCGACCCCACCGTATACCTAGCTAGATATGCATAGCTAGAACGGGGAACCCGATGGCGCGACCGAAGAACGACATCCTCCAGGGCACCCTCGCCCTGCTCGTCCTCAAGTGCCTGGCCGCCCAGGGCCGCCTGCACGGCTACGCCATCACGGCCCACATCCAGCGGGTGTCGGACGAGCTGCTCCGGGTGGAGGAGGGGTCGCTGTACCCCGCGCTCCACCGCATGGAGCAGCAGGGCTGGGTGAAGGCCGAATGGGGCGTTACCGAGAAGAACCGGGAGGCGCGGTTCTACAGCCTCACGGCGCCGGGCCGAAAGCAGCTCGCGGTCGAGGAGGCGAGCTGGCTGCGGCTTACCACCGGCGTCAATCGCGTCCTGCGCTTCGCCTGAGCCCGGGGGATCCCATGAGCTGGCTGGCCCGCCTGCAGAACCTCGTCCGTTCCGCCCGCCACGGCCGGGACCTGGACCGTGAACTCGACTTCCATCTCGCCGAGCTGGCGGACTCCCTCGAGGCGCGCGGCCTCCCGCGGGCCGACGCGGAGCGGGCCGCCCGGCTCCAGTTCGGGCACCGGGCCGGCGTGCGCGAGGCCACGCGCGAGGTCGACATCGTGGCCTGGCTCGAGACCCTGGGCCAGGACCTGCGCTATGCGGTCCGTGGCCTCCGGGCTACCCCCGGGTTCACCCTCACGGTGCTGCTCTCCCTCGGGCTCGGCATCGGCGCCAACACCGCGATCTTCAGCCTTTTCAACGCGCTGCTCCTGCGCTCCCTGCCGGTGACCGAACCACAGGCGCTGGTCCAGGTCACCCGGGGAGAGACGGGGGGCGCGGAGTTCACGAACCCGATCTGGGAGGCGCTGCGGCGCGAGCAGGACGTGTTCAGCGGCGCCCTCGCCTTCTCCTACACTCCCTTCAACCTCGGCAGCGGCGGCGAAGCGCGGCACGTTACCGGCAACTTCGTGGGCGGCGACTTCTTCCCCACCCTCGGCGTGCGGCCGGCGGCGGGCCGCCTGCTCTCCGGCGCCGACGACTACCGCGGCTGCCCGGCCCTCGCGGTGCTCGGCCACGGCTTCTGGCAATCCGAGTTCGGCGGCGACCCGGGAGTGGTGGGCCGCTCGCTCACGCTCGAGGGCCGGCCCTTCGAGGTGATCGGCGTGGCGCAGCCCGGCTTCTTCGGGGTGGAGGTCGGACGGTCGGTGCAGGTCTACGTCCCCCTCTGTGCCGAGGCGATCATCCAGGGGGTCAACTCCGGTCTCGACGTCCGAGCCTACTGGTTCCTCACGATCCTCGCCCGGCCGCGGCCGGGCCTCACCGTCGCGGACGTCGACGGCCGCCTGGCGGCGCTGTCCCCCGGGATCTTCGCCGCCACCGCCCCCACCGATTGGGACGGGGACAACCTGCGCAGCTTCCGGGAGAGCCGCCTGCAGGCGGTCCCGGCCACCACCGGCGTCTCCGAGATGCGGCTGACCTACCGGCCGGCCTTGCTGATGCTGATGGGTGTGGTGGGACTGGTCCTGCTGATCGCGTGCGCCAACGTGGCCAACCTGCTGCTGGCACGGGGCGCGGTGCGCCGGCACGAGATTGCCATGCGGCTGGCCCTCGGCGCCAGCCGCGGCCGCCTGATCCGGCAGGCACTGACCGAGAGCCTGCTCCTGGCCGTGCTGGGCGCGGCGGCGGGCGTCGGGTTCGCCCGCTGGAGCAGCGCCCTGCTGGTGCGCATGCTTTCCACACGGGGCGGCGGGGTGTGGCTCGACCTGACGCCGGACCTCCACCTGCTGGGCTTCACCGCCGGGATCGCCGCACTCACCGGGCTGCTCTTCGGCCTGATCCCGGCCTGGCGGGCCACCCGGGTGGACCCGCAGGGGGCCATGCGGGCCGGGGGGCGCGGGGTGGTGCCGGGCGGTTCCGCCAGGTTCACGCTCGGCAAGGGCCTGGTGCTGGCCCAGGTGGCGCTGTCCCTGGTACTGGTGACCGGTGCCGCGCTCCTGCTCGGCACCTTCCGTACGCTCGCCACGATCGATCCCGGCTTCGCGCGCGAGGGCCGGCTGGCGGTGAACCTCAACCTGGTTGCCGGCGGCTACGGCGACGCGCAGCGCATGGCGCTCGAGCGCCAGGTGCTGGAGCGGCTGCGGACCGTCCCCGGCGTGACCGGAACGGGCTCGGTCATGGTACTGCCGGTCTCGGGTGCGGGGTGGAACGGGGGCGTCTTTCGCCCGGGCCGGCCCGAACCGACGGAATGGGCGCAGCGGGTGAGCTACTTCAACCAGGTGAGCCGCGGGTTCTTCGCCGCCAGCGGCACCCGCGTGCTCGCGGGCCGGGACTTCGGCCCGGAGGACGTGGCGGGCGGGCCCGTCGCCGTGATCGTCAACCAGTCCATGGCG
Source organism: Gemmatimonadales bacterium (assembly GCA_044221045.1). Taxonomy (GTDB): domain Bacteria; phylum Gemmatimonadota; class Gemmatimonadetes; order Gemmatimonadales; family GWC2-71-9; genus JADJOM01. Next base: position 8,517 of record JBGAPX010000101.1, on the reverse strand, counting down.
TCGAAGTTCTTCCCCGGTGAATCGCCGGTGGGCCAGCCGCTCCTGCTCGAGACCGGACCCCATCCGCGGCTCGCCGCGACGGTCGTCGGCGTCGTGGAGGACGCCAAGTACCGGAGCCTGCGGGAGGCGCCCGAGCCGCTGGTCTATTTCGCGCTGGAGCAGGCGACGGAACCCTCGTGGGCCATCACGTACATCCTCGCCACCGAGGGCGCCCCGGAGGCGCTGGTGCCGGCGGTGCGCGCCGCCATCGCCGAGGTCGACCCGCGCGCCTCATTCTCCGCCTTCACCGTCGAAAGCCAGGTGGCCCGCTCGCTGGCGCGGGAACGGCTGCTGGCGACGCTGTCCGGCTTCTTCGGCGGGCTGGCGCTCATCCTGGCCCTGGTGGGGCTGTACGGGATCATGGCCTACACCGTGGCGCGGCGGCGGAACGAGATCGGCATCCGGCTCGCGCTCGGCGCCGAGCGGGGACGGGTGCTGCGCATGATCGTGGGCGAGGTGGGGCGGCTGGTGGTGCCGGGGCTCGGGCTTGGCCTGTTGGGCGCGCTGGCCGCCGGCCGCCTGGTCGAGGGGTTCCTCTACGGCGTCCGCCCGGGCGATCCCGCCACGCTGGGCGGGACCCTGGCGCTGGTGCTCGTGGTGGCGCTGGCCGCGGGCGCGATTCCCGCGTGGCGCGCGGCGCGCATGGATCCGGTGGCCGCGCTGCGGGAGGAGTAGGCCGTGCGGGGCGCACCGGCTTGCCGCGGGGGAACGACCGGTCCACCTTGCAGCCAGTCGCCGCCGACCCCCACCTCCAGCCGAGCCCCGTGGCCCCTCCGCCCCCGCCTGATCCCGCCCCCGGCCAGCCCTGGCGCTGGGTCCCCACGCTCTACTTCAGCCAGGGGCTCCCGTACGTCGTGGTGATGACGCTCGCCGTGGTGCTCTACAAGAACCTCGGCGTGTCCAACACCGAGATCGCACTCTATACCAGCTGGCTCTACCTCCCCTGGGTCATCAAGCCGCTGTGGAGCCCGGTGGTGGACCTCCTGGGCACGAAGCGGCGGTGGGTGGTCGTGCTGCAGTTCGTTCTCGGCGCGGCGCTCGCCATGGTGGCGCTGGCGCTCCCCGGTCCGCAGTTCCTCCGGCTCACCCTCGCGGTGTTCTGGCTGATGGCGTTCGCCTCCGCCACCCACGACATCGCCGCCGACGGGTTCTACCTGCTGGCGCTACCGCCGCACACCCAGGCCGCCTTCGTCGGGGTGCGGAGCACCTGCTACCGCCTGGCGATGATCGCGGGCCAGGGCGGCCTGGTCTACCTGGCCGGCCGGCTGCAGGCACAGAGCGGCAGCGTGGTGGTGGCGTGGGTGACGGTCTTCACGGTGCTGGCGGTGGTCTTCGCCGTGGCCGGGCTGTACCACCTGTGGGCGCTCCCCGTGACGCCGGCGGACCACGCGGTGTCCCGGCACCAGGCCTTCGGCGCCGACTTCGCGGAGGTGTTCGCGGCGTTCTTCCGGCAGCCGGGCATCGGCCGCATCCTCGCCTTCCTGCTGCTCTACCGTTTCGCCGAGGCGCAGCTCCTCAAGCTGGTGACGCCGTTCCTGCTGGATGGGCGCGAGGTGGGCGGGCTCGGGCTGCGGACGGAGGACGTCGGGATTGCCTACGGCACGGTGGGGGTGAGCGCGCTGGTGCTGGGCGGCCTGCTGGGCGGCTGGGTGATCTCGCGCGTGGGGCTGCGGCGGGCGCTGTGGCCGCTGATGCTCTGCATGCACCTGCCGAACCTGGTGTTCGTCGCGCTCGCCGCCTGGCAGCCCGCCGCCCTGGGCCTGGTGAGCGGGGCGATCGCGCTGGAGCAGTTCGGCTACGGCTTCGGGTTCACCGCCTACCTGGTCTACATGCTCATGGTGGCCGGCGGCGTGGACGGCACCCGGGAACACAAGGCCGCCCACTACGCCATCTGCACGGGCTTCATGGCGCTGGGCATGATGCTGCCGGGGATGTGGGCCGGCTGGCTGCAGGACCGGCTGGGCTATGTCGCTTTCTTCGGCTGGGCCTGCGTCGCCACGCTCCCGTCCTTCGTGGCGGCGGCGTTCATCCACGTCGACCCGGCGTTCGGGCGGCGGCGCGGCTGACCCGTGCGCGCCGCCGGGCCAGCGCGGCGCGCACCTTGGCGCTGGTCAGCTCCCGCAGCGCGTCCTTGCCCACCCAGCGCGGGGACGGGTCGGCGGCCCCCGCCAGCTGCCGTGCCACCGCCACCGCCGCCGCATGGAGCTCCGCGTTGCGGCGACCGATGCTCCGCAGGGCCCAGCTCACGCCCTTCAGCACGATCGGCCGCTCGTCGGATGCCCCGCGCGCGATCGCCCGCAGGAACCCCAGGAACGGGCGATCGGGGGCGACCTTGTCATGCAGCGCCAGGCAGGCCATCAGCACGAAGCCCCCGCGCCGCACCAGTTCCCGCGGGGCCCCGGCCCAGGCGCGCGCCCGCCCCCAGGCCAGCGGGGTGCGGTCCCACAGCTTGAAGCAGACGGTGTCGCAGTCGCCCCAGTTCTCGAAGCTCCGGGCCCAGGCGTCCATCTCGCGCGCCGTCACCTGCGCCGGGTCGCCCACGAGGGCGGCGAGCAGCCGCGCCTCGTACCAGCCGCTCGTCCACAGTCCCCGGGCCAGGGCGTGATCCACGCCCAGCTCCCGGGACATCTTGAGCAGCGTGCCCATGGGCACCCCGTACGCGTGCCGGGCCACGATGCCGTACCGCGCCATGCCCCGCCGCACGGACGCCGTGCCCCGGCGCTCGAGTTGCGCCAGCACCGCCGCGACCTGGGCCCGCTCAGTGGCCATGGTACGCACGCTCGAGGCCCGCGATGTCGATCTTCTGCATCTGCAGCATGGCCTGCATCACGCGCTGCGATTTCGCGGGATCGGGGTCGCCGAGCAACCGGCCCAGCGCCGCCGGGATCACCTGCCACGACAACCCAAACCTGTCCCTGACCCAGCCGCACGGCTGCGCGGTGCCGCCGTCGGCGGTGAGCCGGCCCCACAGCGTGTCCACCTCGGCCTGCGTCTCGCAGTTGATGAAGAACGACACCGCCGGGGTGAACTGGTACATCGGCCCGCCGTTGAGGGCGTGGAACTCCAGGCCTTCCAGCTGGAACGTGGCCGAGAACACCGGGCCGGAGGGGCCGGCGCGGCGGACGTTCACGACCCGGGCATTCGTGAAGACGGAGACGTAGAACGTCATCGCCTCCTCGACCTTGCCGTCGAACCACAGGAATGGAGTGATCTTCTGCACCGCGCCCTCCTTGCCGCCGCGATGAGGGGAGCCGCGAGCCGCCCGGCGGCGGGCCGGGCGGCCGGGGCCTGGGACCTATCGCTTTCCCGCGGCCATCCCGGTGAGCAGCTGGTCGAGCCGTTCGTAGCCGGCTTCCATCCCCGTCTCCATGCCGGACTGGAGCGCGATATCGCGGGCGGCCTTCGATTCGTACCGGACCGTCATGGTGAGCGTGGTCCGGCCGGCGCGCTCCACCAGCACCATGGTGTCCACCGCCTCGCCGGGGTACCAGGCATCGTCGAACCGCTCGGTGGTCACGATCCGCTCCGGCGCCACCATCTCGAGCACCACGCCCCCCATCCCCATCTCCGTGCCGTGCTGGTTCCGCCACACGTAGCGGTACGGCTCCCCGACCCGGTCGGGGAACTCGCAGACCGGCATGGTCCAGCCCGGCGGGCCGAGCAGCCACTGCCGGATCAGCGCCGGGGTCCGCAGCGCCTCGAAGACGAGGTGCCGCGGCGCATCGAACTCGCGCACCATCACGATCTCGAGGTCGTTGGGGGTGGTGACCTGCAAGGTCCGGGGGGCCGACACGGGTACCTCCTCAGCGCGAGGGACGGTTCGAGGGTGGGTGCAGGGCCTGCATCGCATCGAGCAGCGCGTCGAGCCGCTGGAAGTTGCCTTCCCAGATCCGGCGGTACCGCTCGAGCCATTCGTTGGCTTCGGCCAGCGGCCGCGCCTCGAGCCGGCGGGGGCGGCGCTGCGCTGCCCGCCCCCGGGTGACCAGGCCCGCCCGCTCCAGCACCTTGAGGTGCTTGGAGATCGCCGGCTGGCTCATGGCGAACGGCTCGGCCAGCTCGGTGACCGAGGCCTCGCCCCGCGCCAGCCGCGCCAGGATGGCGCGGCGCGTGGGGTCGGCCAGCGCCATGAAGGTGGCGTCGAGGCGGTCAGTAGCCGGAGTACGGCGCGCGGCAGCTTGCATAACCTTTTTGGTTATATACGCGCGCGCCGCGCGACGTCAAGAGGCGGAATCCGGTCCCCGCCCGGCGGGGCTGGTCGCGGGGAATGCACTGCCCGGCCGGCGCGTGGCGCCGGCCGGGCAGGGGCCACGCGGCCTTACCGCGAGAACCAGTAGGAGAGCTTGACCAGGAAGGTGTCGTTGGCCCGGCGGCTGAAGAGGTCACCGAGGTCGCCGCCGAAGGACTCCCGCCCCTGCTCGGGCGTGAAGCCCTCGCGACCCTGGCTCCACACCAGGAAGAGCGCCGAGCCCGGCCGGTATTCCCAGCGGAAGACCACGTTCGACCGGAACTGCTGGAAGTTGAACCCGCCGGGGTCGCTGGTGACTGCCGTGTCGCCGTACGGCTGGTAGCGGTCGGAGTACCGCTCGGCCCGGGGCCGCGCGACCTCCCGCACCCGGCTGTAGGTCCCCTTGGTGATGAACGGCGACGCGTACACCTGCAACGAGGTGGTCGGGGTGAAGGTGTACCCCAGCCGCCAGGTGAGGCTCAGGGTGCGCTGCTTGAGGTGCGCGAAGGTGTAGTGCGACCCGCCGGCCGAGTCCACGAAGGTGTCGAAGTATTGCAGGTCATCCCGGTTCCGGCGCCAGTTGGCGCTGAGCGAGGTGCTGAAGCGGGAGCTCACCTTGAGGTCCAGCTCCGGCTGCAGGCTGAGTGACTCGGACCGCCCCCCGTCGCCCCGGTTGTAGTTGACCCAGAAAAAGGGCACCAGCGCCTTGCGGTCGTCCCCCTCGATGCCGCCCCAGGGCGCCAGGTAGGGATCCTGCCGGATGGCGGGCCCGCCACGGGCGCAGCGATCGCAGAAGGTATTGCCGCTCACCTGGCCCCAGGTGCCGCCGAGGTGCAGCCACCACCGGTTGGTGAGCTGGGTGTGCACGTTGGTGTTGAACGCCATTTCCGTGGGCAGGCCGGACGCGCTCCAGTATTCCCAGTTGTTGAAGTTCCAGCGGAGCTGCTGGAAGACCCGGTTGGGGGTGCGCCAGGCCAGGTTGGCCCAGGAGGTCCAGGCCTGCTGGTCGGCCTGGCGCAGGAAGCCCACGTCGTTGATCTCGAACCCCGGGGTGCGGCGCTGGTAGGCGGTCTCGAAGACCAGCCGCCGCCCCCCGACCTTGGCGAAGCGGAGCTCCAGGTTGGTGCCGGAGAGCGCCGTGCGGGTGGAGTCGAAATCGAGCGGGCCGTCGGGCCGCTGGTAGAGATGCACCGGGTCGCGCTGGGTGGCCGCGATGGCCGCGCGGCTGCCGCTGACCCGGCTGGCGGCGAAGGACCCGGACACCTCGAAACGGCCGGAGAACCGGCGCCGGGCGTCGAGCCCGCCGCTGTACGCGCTCCGGTGCAGGAACGGCTCGCTCCCGGTGTCGAGGGCCCGGTTCACGGCCGTGAGCATGAAGCCCACGCTGCCAGCGCCCTGGTGGTAGTCCTGGTTGCCCCGCAGGACGGCGTAGTTGGTGGCCGGCTCGAGCGTGCTGCTGCCGGGCCCCTCCACGCGGTCGGTCACGGCATCGAGCAGCCCGAGCGAGAAGCCGCCGGGGAGCCGGCCCGTCACCTTCGCGGCCCCGAGGATCCGGGTGGACGTCGCGGAGCCGGCGTCGCCGTACACCTCGGCCAGCTGGGGGGAGCGCCCGATGCGGCGCGAGTAGAAGAGGCCCTCCCCGGTGCTGCAGTCCACGACGACCACGCAGTTCACGTTGAAGGTGAAGGTGCCCCGCCCCTCCACGAAGAACGGGCGCCGCTCCCGGAAGAAGGTCTCGAAGGCGCCGAGGTTGAGTTCCGAGGGATCGGCCTCGACCTGCCCGAAGTCGGGGTTGATCGTGGCATTCAGGAAGATGTTGGAGGCCAGGCGGTAGCGCAGGTCACCGCCGACCGTGAACTGCTGGTCCCGGTCATGGGTGGCCGACCCCGGCAGCTCCACGTTCTTGGTCACCAGGTAGGGCGTCAGCTCGGCGCGGCCCGGGCTCTCCAGGCCCGTGAGCCCGGTGAGCTCGCCGAACTGCGAGGTGAAGCCCGAGGTGGAGGGCCGGTACAGCGGCCAGGTCACCGTGGCCGTGTGGCGCTGGATGACCCGCCAGATCAGGATCCCGAAGGTGCCGTCGCCGTGGGTCGAGAAACGGAGCTGGGAGAGGGGGATGCGGTACTCCGCCGTCCACCCCAGGGAGTCGATGCGGGTCGCCACGTCCCACACGGCGTCCCAGGCCACGTCCTCGTCGCCGTCGTTGTAGATGGCGTAGTCCGACTTGACCCCGGCCGGGTTCACGGAGAACTCGAAGCCGGTCCGCCGGTCATGGTAGGAGTCGATGATGAGCGTGATGTGGTCCGAGGCCGTCTGGTCGTCCCGGCGCGACAGCAGGCTGATGATGCTGTCCGGATGGGGATCGAAGGAGCGCACGAAGGCGTAGAGGTACCGCGCGTCGTAGGCCAGCCGTGCCTCGGTCCGGAATGGCGGCGGCGCGCCTTCCGTGGGACGGGACTCCAGGAACTGGTCGATGACCGGCGTGGCGCGCCACAGGGCGTCGGTGTCGCGGCCGTCGAGCACCGGCGGCTCGGCCGCGGGCGTGGCGCGCACCGAGGTGGGCGAGGGCAGCGCGGGCGGCGGCGTCACCGCCTCCGCCTGCACCACCAGGAAGAGACCGAAGAGGCTCAGCATGTGGGGCCCCGAGGGGACAGGTTCCTGCGTTGGACAACCGGACCGGTGCGAGGGTTGCGGGCCCCGTCAGGGGAAGGGGCGCGGACGGGGCTGCGGCCAGGGCCACGGGTCCACCCCGCCCCGCCCCGCGATCCCGCGGATCGCGGCCTCCCGCACCTGCGGGTCCGCCGACTGCAACAGCTCCGTCAGCCGCTCAGCCCGCTCCCCCGAGTGGATCAGCGCCCGGACTTCCGCCTTGCGCGCGCGGGGGTCCTGCTCCCGCCCGAGCGCGGCCCGGAGCGCCGGAACCGCGGCGCCATCACCGATTTCCGACAGCGCCCAGGCCGCCTTGAGTCGCAGGTCGGTGTCATCATCCCCCACGGCGTCGAGCAGCGCCTTCGGCGCCGCCGGCAGCGACAACTGCCCCAGCGCCCACGCCGCGGTGCGCCGCACCCGGAGGCTCCGGTCCGCCGCGAGCACCTGCCCGAGCACCACGCCGTCTGCGTCCTCGCCGTGCTGCCCGAGGGCCCACACCGCGGTCTCGCGCACGGCCTCGTCCGCGTCACCGCGTGCGGCGTCCCGCAGCGCCGGCCGCGCGGCCGGAGCCTCCAGCGAGCCGAGCGCCCACGCGCACATCTCCCGCACCGCCGCGTCGGCGTCGGCGCGCAGGGCGGCGGCCAGCGCGGCGACCGCGTCCTGCGCCGAGAGCTGGCCCAGCGCCCAGGCGGCGGTGCGCCGGACCGTGCCGACCTCGTCCTCGCGCAGCACCCGGAGCAGCGCCGGCACCGCGCTGGCCGAGTCGAGGTGGCCCAGGGCCCCCGCCGCGGCCTCACGGACCAGCGGCGCGCGGTCACCGAGGCGACCTGTCAGCGGGCGCACCGCGCGTCCGTCGCCCAGCCGACCCAGGGCCCAGGCGATGTTGGCACGGACACCGGAGGCGCCGTCATCAATGCCACGCAGCAGCGGCTCGACGGCCGAGCGCTGTCCCCCCATGCCGAGGCCATAGGCGGCGACGCCCCGCAGCAGCGAGTCCGGCGCCGCGAGTCGCTCCACCAGCCCCCGCGCCACCTGGTCGTCGGCCTGCAGCGCCAGCAGCCGCACCGCGATCTCCCGGACGCACGCATCGCCGGTGGTGAGCCGCGCGAGCAGCAGGCGCTGGTCATCCGGCGCGAGCGCCTCGCCCCGCCCGCCGCGGGCGCGCCAGAGGGCCGGTCGCGGAAGCAGTGACGCCGGCGGCTCGGCCGCGGAGCCCCAGCCGGCATTGAGCACCCCGCGCGCCGCGAGGGCACAGACCGCGGCCGGGGCACCCTGCGCCGCCGTGAGCAATGCTTCGAGGCCGGGCAACGGCGGTGCCGGGCGGCTGGACTGAATTCTGGGCGGCGTCAGCAGCGCGATCGCCACGAGGCCGATTCCGATCGTACGCATCCTGGGGACTCCGGGTGACAGGGTTGCCGACTTGCTGATTTTTCAGCACTCCGGGGTGCACCGACCGGGCGGGGCGTGCGTCGGGCACACCCCGCCGCCGGTCAGCTCACGGATAGGGCCGCGGCATCGGGCGCGGCCAGGGCCACGGCCCGCCCGCGGTGCCGCCCGCCAGCGCGGCGATCGCCACCCGGCGCACCGCCGAATCCGGTGAGGTCACG
>JBGAPX010000100.1:0-13417 GCA_044221045.1 Gemmatimonadales bacterium | reverse complement strand
GATCGGGCCCTGGTCGAGGCCGAGGTAGTCGGTGTCGAACCAGCCGACCCCAGGCACGACGCGCCCCTGGCTCGGCGACACCCCGGGAAACTGGAAGGTCGGGTTGAAGGCGTCGACAAAGCCGTACTGGCCGAACAGCGCGTCGCCGTAGGTCTCGCGCATCGCCACCACGGTGGGGAGCACCACCTCCGGCGCGAAGGGCAGGGACGAGGCCGAGGCCATCGGGGAGATCGTACCGTCGTCCCGGACCTCGGTGAACGAGGCCCCGCGCGCCGCGTAGGTGAAGAACCGGCGGTCCCGGCCGTTGTAGGGCAGCGTCACGTCGGCGGGGCCGTCGGACGCCGAGATCCCCCAGGCGTCCTTCCCGTAGCCGCGCCACCCGTCCGGGTTGGCGATGGCGTATGCCCGCTGCGCCAGCGTGGCGCGGCGGCTGTTCTCGAAGTAGTCGATGCCGCGGGCCCGCATGTATGGGTCCTGGATGCCGCGGAAGTCCACCCACACGTGGGTGAACTGGTGCCCGAACAGCGGCGCGAAGCCCACGTGGGCCTGGCCATGGTAGCTGCCCCACTGGTAGGTGGCGGTCCAGGCCGCCCAGGCGGTGCTGTCCACCGGGTGGGTGGGCGATCCGAGGGCGAGCAGGTAGACGATCATGGCCTCGTCGTAGCCCCGCCAGTCGAGCGGCTGCCAGCCGTTCTCCGGCTTCCAGCCCATGTTCACCAGGGGCGGGGTGCGCTGGGCCCACTGCCAGTCGGTCCGGCGGTAGAGCGAATCGGCGAGCGCGCGGATGGCGGTCTCGGTGCTGTCCGCGCCGTCATAGTACTCCCGGCAGAACAGCACCCCGGCCAGCAGCAGGGCCGTGTCCACGGTCGACAACTCCACGTCGCGAAAGCGCGTGCCGGTGGACATGTGGAGGAAGTGATAGAAGAACCCCTGGTAGCCGCTCGTCCCGGTGGCCGCAGGGCCCTGGGGGGCCTGCCAGAACCACGCGAGCGTGGCCCGGGCGCGTTCGGCGGCCTCGGCCCGGGTGATGTAGCCCCGCTCGGCGCCGATCGGGTACGCGGTGAGCGCGTATCCCACCGCGGCGATGCTCGAGAAGCTCGGGGTGGGCCAGCGGTCCGGCGTCAGGCCGGTCGCGGGATCGGTGCGTTCCCAGAAGAAGTTGAAGGTGCGCTGCTCGAGCGTGTCGAGGAACGCCAGCTCGCGGGTGGTCGGCGGCGGCGCGGGAGCCGGGGCGGGATCGTCGCCGCACGCGGCGGCGAGCAGCGGAAGGCACAGCGCCAGCAGGGGGGTACCACGGCAGGTTGGCATGAGGGACCCCGCGGAGGGGGTGGAGCACCGCGGAGGGCCGGGTGGCCCCCCGCGGTTGTGGTGAGACGACTTAGAAGGCGTACTCCATGCCGAGCTGGAACCGGCGGGCGTCACTGACCACGCACCCCGCCTTGCCGAAGTTCGGGTCCGTCTTGGAGCCGGTGTTGAAGCACCCGAAGTTCTGGTAGTTGAAGGCGTTGAACAGGTCCACCGTGATGCCGAGGGTGTTGCCGCCGAAGTTGGGGAAATCCTTGCGGACCTTGAGGTCCACCATCCGGTACGCAAAGGCCCCCGGGACGATGAAGTTGTAGCGCTTCGGTGTAAAGCCCCCGCGCTCGTAGCCGGCGCCGCAGAACCGGGCCGGGCAGCCCACGTCCTGGCGGTTGCCGCTGCCGAGCGTGATCAGCCCGCCGAACTGGATCCCGTACAGGAAGGGCACGTCCATGATCCAGTTGGCAACGATGCGGACCTTCTCGTCGTTGGCCGGGTGCTTGGGGATGTTCTTGGTGTTCGGGAAGGCGAAGAGATCGCCCAGCCCGTCGACGCCCTTGACCGAGCGCTCGGCGTAGGTGAACGCCAGCCCGGCGCCCCAGCCGAACCGCTCGCTGGAGCGACGGTACGGCCGGTCCACCTGCAGCTGGAGCGCGTCATACCACGTCTTCCCGTCGCTGGTGGAGTAGATGAAGTTGCTGAAGCCGTGGTTGCTGATCGGGAAGCTGGTGCAGCAGGACCCGTTCGGGTTGAGCCCGAAGTTGGCCCAGTTGAGGGTCAGCTGGTCCACGCCGCGGACGCCGACGTAGGTCGCGCTCGCCGTCACGCTGCCGAACACCCGGCGGATGCCCAGGTTCCACTGCCGCGACTTCGGGGCCTTGACCTTGTTGTCGATCAGCCACGCCTCGGGCGTTCCCGTGGTGTGCACCAGCTGGTCCAGGGTGGCCCGGTCGGCGTTCAGGTAGGAGTCGCTCCACGCCACCTCGCCGGTGCCCGGGGTCGAGTCCGGGTGGGCGAAGTTCACCGTGAAGGTGGGGTGCGAGAGCTTGAGGGTCTCGTCCACCGACACGTCGAAGACCGTCCGGTCGTAGTAGATGCCGAAGCCGCCGAAGATCGTCGTCGTGTTGGCGTCATCGAGCGCGTACGAGAAGCCGAGGCGCGGCTGGATCGCGCCGCCGAAGGGTGACCGGTCGCTGCCGTTGGTGGTGTACCGGTTGAGGTCGAGCGGGCTCGGCAGCGAGTCGTTGTACCGGGTCAGCGTGTCGATCACGTTCTGCGGCGTCTTGTAGTCCGTGTTGAACATGTTCGTCTCGTAGTCCCAGCGCACGCCCAGGTTGAACGTCAGGCGCGAGGTGGGGCTCCAGTCGTCCTGCAGGTACACCCCGATCTTCGTGTTCTTGGTGTCGAGGTTCGGGTTGCCGGTGCCGTAGACGAGCTGGTAGGGATTGCGGAAGGCATAGGAAAGGCCGTTCACGCTGTCCCGGTACATGAAGCGCGGCGTGCCGTCGTTGTCCTTGACGATGTCGTAGTTCACGAAGTCGACGTTGACGCCGGTCTTGATCACGTGCTGGCCGCCGGCCTGGAAGCCGGAGTAGGTCAGGTCGTCCCGGAAGCCGAGCCGCTTCTGGATGAAATCCTGCGTGCTCAGGTCGCTCCCGATCCGGTTGTCCGTGTTGTTGTACTGGTAGATCCGCGAGGCCAGGCCGCCGGTGGCCGGGGACGGATTCCGGCGGAAGCGGCTGTAATCCACCTTGGTCTCATTGAGCCAGGCGCCGCTGAACCAGTTGTAGCGCAGCTGGCCGATCGACACGTTCTGGCGGAAGTTGACCGCCGACTGGAACGACCGGGTGCCCCCGAAATCGCGCTCGTCCGTCTCATGCCGGTTGCTGAAGCTGAGCTCGGCCGAGGAATGGGCGCTCACCGCGTAGGTGGCCTTCCCGAAGAACAGCGACTCGCGGAACGGCGAGGTGAAGGCGCCGTTGTAGCCGGCCAGGTCCACCGAGTCGAGCGCGGCGAAGCCGGTCGGCGTGGGCGTCATCGTGACCCGGTTCTGCCGGTTCTGGTAGTTCCCCTCGTAGCTGCCGAAGATGTGGAGCTTGTCCTTGATCAGCGGACCGCCGGCGCTCAGGCCCACCAGGTAGCGGGCGTACTCGGGCTCCTTGAAGGCCGGGTTGTTGTTCTTGTCGGCCCGCTGGAAGCTGTCGAGCGCCACCAGACCCTTGTCCTGATAGCTGAAGAAGGCGTTGCCCGACCAGATGTTGCCGCCCGACTTGGTCTGCGCCGTGATGATCGAGCTGCTGGAGTTCTGGTACTCGGCCTTGAAGTTCTGGCTGATGACCCGGTACTCCTGGATCGCGTTGCGCGGGAACGGGTTGCCACGGCTGGCGTCCTGCCCGCTCACCCCGCCGCCCGTCAGGTCATTCTTGAGGCTGGTGCCGTCGATGAAGACGTTCACGGCGTTCGGGGACTGGCCGCCACCCTGGAAGGTGCGGGTCTGGCCGTTGATGCGGTCCTCGGTCGTCGTGACGCCCGGCGACAGCGCCGCCAGGTCGAGGAAGTTGCGGCTGGGCGTCGGCAGCTTCTCGATCTGCTCCGCCGTCACGTTCGTGGCCACCTCGGAAGTGCGGGTCTCCGCCGTCGGGGCGGCGATCACCGCGATCTCCTCGAGCTCCACCGCCTGGTCGGACAGGGTGAAGTCCTCCAGCGCCACTGCGCCGATCAGCACCCGCACCCGGCGGACCTGGGGCGCGTTGCCGATGTGGCGGACCGCCACCTCGTACAGCGCCGGCGGCAGGCCCGGCAGGACGTAGAACCCGTCCGCGCGGCTGACCGCCGTGCGGCTCACCCCGGTCTCGGGGTTGCGCGCCGTGATCTCGGCCGCGGACAACGGGCCGCCGCCGGCCGACTTGACGTAGCCGCGGATGGTGCCGGTCGTGTTCTGGGCGGAGGCACCGTCCGCCGCCAGGATGAGGAGCCCGACCAGCGCGAGCAGCCCTCCCAGCCATCGTCCTACGGTTCTCGGGGTCATGCAGCCTTTCCTCCGGGGTGGTGAATCACGCTGCGCCACGCGGGCGGGGGCCTCAGGGGGGAGCCGAGCCCGCCCGCGCGCCACATGAGCGCCGCACGACCAGGGTCGTGGGCAACATCTCACGGCGGGGTTCCTGCCCGGACCGCCCCTGCTGCGCCGCCAGGAGCCAGTCCGTCGCGCGCCCGCCGAGCGCGCTGATATCCACGTGCACCGAGGTCAGCGCCGGATCCACGTAGCGCGCCATCGGGATGTCATCGAAGCCGGCGACCGCCACCTCGTCCGGGACCCGGACCCCCGCGTCCCGCAGGGCGGCCAGCGCGCCGATCGCCATGCCGTCGTTGGCCGCGAAGACCGCCGTGGGCCGCTGGGAGAGCGCGAGCAGCTGCCGCGCCGCCGCGTGCCCCGCCGCCTCGCTGAAGTCGCCCGGCAGTTCCAGCCCGGGGTCGGCGTCGAGCCCCAGCTCGGCCACCGCGGCCCGGTAGCCCCGCAACCGCTCCGCCGCGTCGAAGTTCTGCTCCGCGCCACGGATGATCGCGATGCGCCGGTGTCCCTGGCCCGCCAGGTGGCGCACCATCGCGGCCGCCCCCTCGAAGTTCGCGATGCCGAGGCTGTCGTAGCCGGTGTCGGTCGGGGGACAGTTGAGCAGCACCACCGGAAACCGCTCCGGCAGCCCGCGTCGGCTGGCACCCGCGTTCATGTCCGGCGACATCACGATCAGGCCGTCCACCCGCCCCCGCATCGAGCGCAGCGCCGCCTCCAGCGGCTGCCCGCCCTCGCGGGCGCTCGAGACCAGCACGTGGTACCCCTCCTGCTGGGCCCGCTGGTCGATTCCGCGGATGACTTCCGAGAAGAACTCGCCGTAGAGGTCGGGCAGCAGGACGCCGAGGGTGTGGGTGCGGCTGGTGATCAGGCTGCGGGCCGCCCCATGCGGGCTGTACCCCAGCTGCTGCGCCACGAGCTGCACCCGTTCCCGGGTGTCGTCCCGGACCAGGTCGCTGTCGTTGTAGACCCGGGACACGGTGGCGACCGATACCCCCGCGAGCCGGGCGACATCCTTGATTGTGGCCATGCGAGCGGCTCGAAGAGCCGGAAGGCCTCGATCGCCACGGTATGCGTGGGCGATGCGGGCCATTCGATGCGTCACGATATGAAACGGGCTCCGACTGGCTTGTCGGCGCGAGAGGTATGTAAACGTTTACATCTTCTCCAAATTTGTCAAGATCTGGCAACGGTGACCGACCGGCGGACAGCGGCCGCGCTAGATTGGCCCACTCCCCTCCTCACGATCCCGATCATGCCCCTTCTGCTCCGCCGCCGGCTCTCGCTCGCGCTCGCCCTCACGGCGCCCGCGGCGCTCCCCGCCCAGGCCGCCCCCGATGCCCGGGTCATCCTCATCACCTTCGATGGCGTCCGGGCCGAGGAGTTCTTCGGCGGCCTCGATACGATCGTGGCCGCACGGGAGGAAGACAGCGGCATCTACGACCTCGAACGGCTGCGGCGCGACTACTGGCGCGCGACACCCGAGGCCCGGCGGCGGGCGGTGATGCCTTTCTTCTGGGACTCCCTCGCGCCCCGGGGGATGGTGCTCGGGGACACCGCGCGCGGGAGCGCGGTGCGCATCACCAACCCGCACGGATTCTCCGCTCCCGGATATCAGGAGATCCTCACCGGCCACGCCCAGCCCGACGTGACCAGCAACGATCCCCGCCGCTACCCGCACCGCACGGTGCTCGAGCATGCCCGTCAGGCGCTGCACCTCCCGCCCGAGCGCGTGGCGGCCTTCACCTCGTGGGAGAACCTCCGGTTCTACGTGGCGAGCCGTGAGGGGGAGGTGTTCGTCAACGCCGGCTACGACACGATTCCGGCCGCCCGGCAGACGCCCATGACCCGGCGGCTCCTCGAGCTCCAGCCGCGGGCCCTGGCGCTCTGGGAAGGCAGCCGGCTCGACGCCTTCACCGGGGCGCTGGCGCTGGAGTGGCTCGCGCGGCACGATCCGCGGGTGCTGTACATCGGCTTCAACGACACCGACGACCTGGCCCACAATCGCCGCTACGACCGGGTGCTCGACGCCCTGCACGCGCTGGATGGCTTCCTGCGCGAGCTGTGGCAGACGCTCGAGACTCTGCCCGCCTACCGCGGCCGTACCACGCTCATCCTCACCACCGACCACGGCCGGGGTCACTCCCCGCGGGACTGGACCGACCACGGCGACGACGTCGCGGGCGCCGAGACCATCTGGCTCGCCGTCATCGGTCCCCGGACGCCGGACCGCGGCGTGGTGGCCGGCGCCACCTCCACGCAGGCCAACATCGCCGCCACGCTGCTCGAATGCCTCGGGCTCCCGGGCGCCGGCTGGAGCATGGAGAGCGCGCCCCCGGTGCCGGGCGCGTGCGCGCGATGAGCCAGGCGGGAAGATGACAGACACATGAATTGAGAGCGCCTGACTCGCAGCATCCACAGGTGGTTGTGACACTTCATCCACGGGCGCGCCGCTAAGACGTTGCGCTCGTGGATTCATGAATCGCACCTGACGCGGTCCGCGACTTGCGGCCGGAAGCGCCGCTTCCGACTTCGACCCGCGTCCCAGGACGTTTCATGCCGCTGTCGCTGTCCCGCGCCGAACGCGTACTAGCCCGCCTGGCCATCGTCGCCGAGACCGACGATGTCCGCACCGATCTCGAACTCCCGCTGTACGCCGATCACGTGCTCGACTCGATGAAGACCGTCGAGTTGATCGTGGCCCTCTCGGAGGAATTCGGGCTCGATATCTCCCCGGCCGAACTCGAGGCGGAGACCTGGGCCACCCCGGCGCGGGTCATCGCCTGGATCGAGGACCGGGTGGCGGCGTGAGCCCGGAGGCCCCGCCCGCCGTGGCGGCCGGCGGACACGTCCGGGCCGCGGCGGTCGCGTTCCTCCTGTCGGTCGTGCTCGGAGGCCTGGCGCTGGTCGCCGCGCGCCGGGCCATGGACCGCCAGGTCGAGGCGCTGCTGCCGCGCGCCTTCGAGCAGAAGTCGATGGGACTGGCCTTCCAGCGCCGTGCCCTCCGGCGTGATTCCGTCCTCATGCTCTATGGCAGTTCGGAGCTGATCCAGTCGGTGCCCTTCCGCGCGGGTGACTGGTTCCGCTCGGCCCCGACCGGGTTCCGCGTGGTGCCGGTGGGCCGGAAGGGCACCCTCCCCATCCACCACGCGCAGTCCTTCTACGCCCTGGGCGCGGACCTCCGGGGCGCGCGCGTTGTGGTCGAGGTCGCGCCCAACGTGCTGACGCACCCCGACGGGTTCTTCACCCGGGGGATGTTCGCCGGGAACTTCTCGCCGCTGGCCGCCGGGGCCGTCGCCTGGGGCCCGCCCGCCGACACCCTCGCGCGGCGGATCGCGCACCGGATCCTGGACTTTCCCCTGGCCTACGAGTCGGACCCGCTGCTGCAGTTCGGGCTCGAGACCGTGGCCGATGGCCGCCCGGGCGACCTCGCCTTCGCCGCGCTCTTCCGCCCGCTCGGGCGGCTGCAGGGGGCAGTGCTCGGCCTCGAGGACGAGTTGCGGCTGTGGGGCGCCGCCTGGGTGGCCCGCCACAAGCGCCTGCAACCGGCGGCGGTCCCCGGCGCGCCCGACTGGGCCGCGCTGACCGCCACCGCCGAATCGCTCTACCGGCCGCAGGCCGCCTCCAATCCGTACGGCATCGAGGACCGGTACTTCCTCGCCCGCCGGTCCTACTTCGAATCCAAGCGTTCCCACGCGCCCCCGGTGCCGGACCTCGACACGCTGCCCGCCTGGCAGGACCTGGAGCTCGAGCTCGACCTGTTGCTGCGGGCCGGGGCCCGGCCGCTCGTCGTCAACGTGCCCTACATGGGGCGGCTCATGGACTACCGCGGCTCCACGGCCGAGGAACGCCGGCAGTTCTACGACCACCTGCGCGCTGCCTGCGACCGGCGCGGCATCCCGGTGGTCACCTTCGAGGAACACGACATGGACCAGTGGTTCCTGCGTGACGACGGCGGGCACCAGTCGCCCAAGGGGTGGGTGTACACCGACCAGGCGCTCGACGCCTTCTACCATGACCGGCTCCGCTAGCCGCCCCGGCCGCTTCGCGGTCCGCCTCGCCTTCTACCTGGCGGTCCAGCTGGGGCTGCTGGCCATGGCGGTGCTGCACGCCTTCGACACGCCCAGCTTCATCTACCAGGCCTTCTGACCATGGATCTCATCGCACGGATCGAGCGCCGGGGCCGCGAGACCCCGGACCGACTGGTGCACCGGAGCGCCGAGCGGTCGATGACCTGGGGCGAGCTGCTGCGTCGTTCGCGGGCACTCGCGGCGTGGCTCGCCACCAACCTCCCCGACGATGGGGCGCCGGTGGTGGTCCAGGGGCACAAGGAACCGGAGATGCTGGTGGCGTTCCTCGCCTGCGCGCGGGCGGGCCACCCGTATGTCCCGCTCGACACCGGCCTCCCCGCCGCGCGCGCGGAGCGGATCGTGGCGCTGGCCCGCGCGCCGCTCACCCTGGAGCCCGCGCGAATCGCCGACCTTTCCGCCGGGGACCATGGCGACCCGCCGGTGCGCCCGGTGCCGCCCGACGCCTTGCACTACATCATGTTCACTTCCGGCTCCACCGGCGACCCGAAGGGCGTCCCGATCACGCGCGGCAACCTGGAGCACTTCCTGGCCTGGATGCTGGCGGAGCAGCGGCCGGCCGACGGCGGCACCTGGCTCAACCAGTGCATCTTCGGGTTCGACGTCTCCCACATGGACACCTACCTCTGCCTCCTGACCGGCGGCACCCTGGTGAGCGTGACCCGGGAGCAGGTGGCCGACCTCAAGCAGCTCTTCGCGATGCTCACCGACTCCGGCGTGACCGAGTGGGTCTCGACGCCGGCCTTCGCCCAGCTCTGCCTGGTGGAACGGAAGTTCGCGCGGGCGATGCTCCCGGCGGTGCGGAAGTTCCTGTTCTGCGGCGAGGCGCTGCCGCCGGACACGGTGACGCAGCTGCTCGATCGCTTTCCCGGCGCGGAGGTCTGGAACACCTACGGCCCCACCGAGGCCACCATCGCCACGACCTCGATCCGCGTGGATCGGGACGTGGTGGCCCGCTACGCGCCGCTTCCGATCGGCCGGCCGATGCTCGGCAGCCGGGTGGTGATCCTCGACGCCGAGCGGCGCCCGCTTCCCGATGGGGAGCGGGGTGAGATCGTCATCGCCGGTCCCAACGTGAGCCCGGGCTACCTGCACCGCCCGGACCTCACCGAACGGGCGTTCTTCCGGCTTGACGGCCTGCCGGCCTATCGGACCGGCGACTGGGGGCACGTCCGCGACGGCCTGCTGTTCTGCGAGGGCCGGATGGACTTCCAGGTGAAGCTGCACGGGCACCGGATCGAGCTCGGCGACATCGAGGCCAACCTCTGCGCCATCCCCGGCGTGTCGGGGGCGGCGGTGCTGCCGGTGGAGAAGGACGGCCGGGTCGACGCCCTGGCCGCCTACGTGCTGCTCGCCGACGCGCCCCCCGGGACGGACCGCGAGAAGGCCCAGCGACTGCGTGAGGCGCTGGCCTCCCGGGTGCCGGCCTACATGGTGCCGCGGAAGTTCCACTTCGTGGACGCGTTCCCCATGACGCCGAACGGCAAGATCGACCGCAAGACGCTCGCGGCCCGCCCGTGACACCCTACGCCTCGTTCAGTTACTTCGCGCTGGTCGCGCTGCTGGTGGCGCCCGCCCTCTGGCTCGGCTGGCGCGGCCCGGCCGCGGGGCGCTGGGTCCTCGCGAGCGCGCTGCTGATGCTGGTGGTGCACCATGCGCCGAGCCACAACCTGCTCCCCGGCGTGGGCCGGGTCCGCGACCTGTGGGTCGTGCTGGCGTTCGGCGCCTGGCAGTGGTTCCTGGCCGGGTGGCTCCTGGCCGGCGGCGGGAAGAAGGCGCCCGCGTGGCGCTTCCGCGCGGCCCTCGCGCTGGCGCTGCTCCCGCTGGTGGCGGCCAAGCTGGCCCCCGCCCTCGCCCCCGGCACGCGCCTCGGGTTCCTCGGCATCTCCTACGTCTGCTTCCGGGCCCTCGACGTGCTGCTCGCGGTGCGAGACGGGCTGGTCACCACCCTGGCGCCCGGGGCCTATGTCGCCTTTGTCGCCTTCTTCCCGACCGTATCCTCCGGGCCGATCGACCGCTTCCGGCGCTTCCTCAAGGACTACGAGGCCCCGCGCACCCGGGAGCAGCTGCTCGCCGACCTGGACCACGCCGCGTGGCAGCTGCACCTCGGGCTGCTGGCGAAGTTCATCGTCGCCGCGCTGATCAAGCAGTACTGGATGGACCCGGCCGGGAAGGTGGCGGGCATGGGCGGGATGGTGTCGTACATGTACGCCTACAGCGGCTACCTCTTCTTCGACTTCGCGGGATATAGCGCGATCGCCATCGCGGTCAGCCATGCCTGCGGCATCCGGGTGCCCGCCAACTTCAACCGGCCGTACCTCGCCACCAGCATCCAGGACTTCTGGAACCGCTGGCACATCAGCCTCTCGACCTGGTTCCGCGACCAGGTGTACATGCGCTTCCTGCTCGCCAACACCAAGGCCGGCTGGGTGAAGGACAAGCAGCTCGCCGCCACGGCCGGGTTCGGGATCACCTTCGTGCTGATGGGATTGTGGCACGGGATCGCGTGGCACTACGTGCTCTACGGCGTCTACCACGCCGTGCTGCTCTCCGGGCACGGATACCTCGGGCGGGCGCTCAAGGACCGGCCGTTCACCCGCAGCCGCGCGTGGACGGCCGCGAGCTGGGCGCTCACCTTCAACCTGGTCTGCTTCGGCTTCCTCCTGTTCTCGGGACACCTGACCGAGCCGCCCCGCCAGGTGATGCCGCGCTGAGGCGCTGCCACCCCCGGAGGGCCCACCACGCCACCACCAGCAGGAATGCCGCCCGCAGCACGCGGCCCGCCGCGGGCCCGCCGCCCAGCACGGCCGCCATGTGCGGCCCCGCGAACCAGTAGAACAGGGCCGCGCTGAGCACCGACAGCGCCCGGATCGCCTGGGCCACGCCGGGACGCAGCAGGCCGGCGACGAGGAGCGCGGTGCCCCAGGAGATCGCGACCGCGCCGAGCACCTGGCCGTAGGCGCGCCACAGGCTCACCGGCCCCGGGTCGGGGAGCAGGCCGAACCCCACGATCAGTCCCGGGAATCCCGCCACGAAGACGCCGGGCGCCGTCCGGAGCCAGCGGCTGACCTGCCGGCTCCCCGCGCCCAGCGCCACCAGCGCCTCCTGCGGCGCGCGGTCGACGCAGCCCACGCTGGTGCAGCGGACGCAGGGACGGCAGCGGGTATCCCCGAGGTCGAGCAGCGGGGCATGTCCGTAGAGGCGCTCCACCGGCAGCACCGGGCACAGCGCGTTGCAGAACCCCGCCTTGACCACCCGCATCCGTCCAAGCAGCCAGGCCAGCGCGCCGAACGCGAGCAGGAGGGCGATCATGGCCTGGCCGTCGAACTCGAGCAGCGCCCGCCGCACCGGGATGATCCCGAACAGCAGGAGGATACCAAGGGCGTTGGCGCGGCCCCCCGCGTCGCGATCGAGCATGGGCGGTCCAACGGCGGGAGTGCCCATGAGGTCGAGGGTGGCGAGCGGGCACGCGGCCCGCCACAGGGAAGGTGAGAGGAGGAACGTCAGGGGGAGGAGCGGGATCACCACCGCCCACAGGAGCCGGAGGGTCCGCTCGGGCGCGAGCGCCAGGCCGGCGATCGCCGCGGCGAGGCCGAAGAGCCCGGGCCACCGGAGCCAGTGTCGCCAACGGTTGGGGTGCGGCGCGTCCGGCGCCGTCCCGGCGAGGGGGAGGGTGGGCATGGAAGCGGTACAGTGGGTCCGGACAAATGAAGCTGCCATGAGGCACCCGTGAACCCGGGTGGCGTGGGCGGGGCTTGCGTCCGTGATGTGTAGTGTGTAGTATCTACTACACAATGCCGGCAGACTTCGGTGATTTCGTCCGCCAGCGGCGGGAGGCCCTCCGGGCCGACGACCCCCGATTCTCCGTGCGGCAGGTCGCCGCCCGCGTGGGGCTCGAGCCCTCGTACCTGAGCAAGATCGAGCGGGGGGAGCAGCCACCGCCGTCCGAGGAGTCCATCCGGACGCTGGCCGGTGACCTCGGGCTCGATCCCGACCTGCTGCTGGCGCTGGCCGGGAAGATCAGCTCGGACCTGCAGAAGATCATCCTCAAGCGGCCGCAGCTGTTCGCGGAACTGCTGCGGGACCTGCGGCACCTCCCGGATCACGCCGTGCTCCGGCTGGTGCGCGAGGTCCGGGACGGCAAGTGGTAGCGGGGCTCCGGCGGCCAGGGTGGCCGCGGAGGGCGGGCAGGACCACCAGGGAGGTTGTGTGATCGAACTGACCCATGACGCGCTGCAGTTCAGCTTTCCGGCGGTGCATCCCGGGGCGCGGCTGCACCTCGAGTTCCAGCGGACGCTCCGGATCCCGGATGACGGCCGTGACTATCCGCTGCCCCCCGGCCTGGGCCGGTTTCCGCTGCGCCACGTGGACGACAGCGCCGGCCTGGTGCCCGCGGCCTGGCTCGAGCACGGCGGGGTGATGCTGCCGATGTACCAGGCCGAGGCGCTGTGGCTCAGCTTCACCGCGCCGCAGGTGGAGGGGCACGGCACGGCCTGGCCCTGCGCCATCCGGGTCGCGACCGGGAAGATCGACGCGGTCACCGGGCACGGGTGGGTGCCCGGCCTGGCGCGCGGGCCGCAGAACTACCTGGTGCATCCCGGCCAGCCCTGGCTCGACGGGTACTGCGTGGAGCGCGGCGTGATCCGCCAGTTCGTGGCGATGCCGCTGGGCGAGGGGTACACCGCGGAGGAGCAACTGACGGGGCGGGGGGAGCACGGCGGGATCCAGCTCCAGGTCTTCCCGATGAAGCGATCGGTCTTCGAACGGCGCTTCCCGCCGCTGCCACCGCGCCCCGCGCGGGCGGAGGCGCGGGTCCTGGACCGCGCGTTCGGAATGGTCGCCTGCGCCGCGCCGGTGGAGATGGGGCTCGCCGCCGGTGGGCGGATGCGGCAGGAGATCTACACCGACCGATTCGACCTCTCCGATTGGGACCTCGACCAGGGCGCCCGGGTGTTCGTGCACC
>JBGAPX010000099.1:0-13742 GCA_044221045.1 Gemmatimonadales bacterium | reverse complement strand
CTTCGGTTCCACCCGGAGGATCCACAGGCCGGTGTTGATGTCCGGCACGAAGATCGTGCCGTTCTTCACCACCGCGCCCCAGGCGAAGGTGGACCGCTTGCGGGCCCCCATGGAGTCGGCGGTGAAGATCCAGGAAATCTCCCGGCCCTGGCGCAGCAGGTCGCCCTTGAGCTCGCCGGAGATGTCGAGCACCCGGGCGCCGCCGTGATAGTTGCCGAGGTACAGCGTGTCGCCCTCGACCCAGACGTTGTGCACCCCGCCGTCGGTGGGCTCGTACCAGGCCACCTTCCGCGGGTGTTCGATGTCGGAGACGTCGATGACGTGGAGCTTGCCCCAGGTGAGGTCGTTCCCGTCGGCCAGCCCGCGCGCCTCACGCGAGGCGTAGACCTCGTCGCCCACGAAGACGTACTTCCCCGCCCGCCACGCGGTGTGGGTGCCCCGCGCGCCCAGCCCGTACAGCTGGTCGATCCGGGCGTACTCCTCGTTGAGGTCGTACTTGAACTGGGAGACCAGCACCGGGTGCTCCGGGCTGCCGCCCTTCATGCCGTTCCCGACGTCCAGGATGATGAGGCCATCGTTCCAATAGGAGAGGTACGCCAGCCCGTCGGTGACCGCGATGTCGTGCAGGTAGCGGCCGGCCTCGGCCTGCTCGGTCTGCCAGCGGGCCACTTCCTTCGGGTGCCAGGGGTCCTGGAGGTCGATCACCCGCATGGAGCCGGTGGCGTCGTCGGTGATGTACGCGTGGCCGCGGCTCACGTAGCTCGAGTGCACGCCGCCGGTGACGGTCTCGGTGTAGTCGGCGATGACCCTGGGATGGCAGGGGTCGCTCGCCTCGAAGATCTTGAGCCCGTTCTTCCGGTTGCTCGCGCCCTCGCGGGAGAACACGCCGAACTTGCCGTCCTCGGTGGTCATGATGTCGTTGACGATCTGCGCGTCGACCATCATCGAGTCCACGATCCGCGGGGCGCGCGGGTCCTCGACGTTGATCACGTAGACCCGGTCGGCGATCGTGGACATGTAGGCACACTGCCCGGAGGGGTGCACCCACACCTCGGCGCCGCGGAAGGCCAGCGGCACGCGGCCCAGCACCTCCATGCCGCGGCCCACCCGCCGGGGCTGCACCGTCACCACGGCGTCGGCGGTGTAGCTGCCGGCGGTGGCGGTGACGGTGTACCGCCCCGGCTGCTCCGCCACGAAGGCGCCGCTCGCGTCCACCTGCGCCACCCCGTCCCCGCCCTCCACCGACCAGCGTACCGCGAAGCCGTCCACCGCGCGGCCGGTGGCGGAGCGCCCCGCGACCTTGAAGCGGACCACGTCGCCGGTGCGTGCGGTGCTGCTGCCCGGCTCCACCTCGAGCCGGCTGAGGGCCGCCGGGATCACCTGCACCACCGTCGTGGCGCTGGCGCTGCCGGCCCGCGCGGTGATCGTGGCCCGCCCCGGCGCCACCGCCCGCAGGCGGCCGTCGGGGGTGATGCTCGCCACGCGCGCGTTGCTGGAGCTGAAGGTGAGCGGGTCGTGCCGCCGGTCGTTCTGCGCCGTGTAGGCCACGCCTGAGAGGGTCAGCCGGCTGCCGACGAGCAGCGGGCCCGACGGCGCGTCGAGCGCCACGCGGGCGGGGCTGCCCGGCAGCACCCGCACCCGGACGATGCCGAACACGGGCCGGGCCATCCCCGGGACGCTGGCGGCGGCGGTGACGGAGATGTACCCCTGGTAGCCGCCGCGCACGAGGCCGGTGGAGTCGATGTCCCCCTCGCCGTCGCTGAACCAGCGGATGCGGGCATCGGGCACCGCCTGGCCGTTGCCGTCGAGGGCGCGGGCGGTGAGCTGCAGCGTCTGCCCGATGGTCACCTCGGGGGTGGCGGGGGCCACCTCCACCTTGGCGATGGGGGCCTGGGCCTGCAGGAGGACGAGCGCGAGTGTGAGCATGGATCGCCGCGGGGGTTCGAGTGGTGAGTGCGACTTCGGCCTGAGGGGGCCGGGGATGGTACGCGCGGAATGTAGCCCCGGTTTCCCCCCGCCGCCTCCCGCCGCCGGCTCTCCCCTTCCCCCCGGCGCGCCTTATCTTTCCGCCCCATGCCGACTTCCCTTCCCGCCCAGGTGACCCTCGGCCTGGTGCAGATGCGCATGACCGCCGACCCGGAGCGCAACCTCGCTACGGCGGTAGAGCGGATCCGCGACGCCGCCGCCCGCGGCGCCCAGGTGATCTGCCTCCCCGAGCTCTTCCGCAGCTACTACTTCTGCCAGACCGAGGACCACAGCTACTTCCAGCTCGCCGAGCCGATCCCCGGCCCCAGCACCACCCGCCTGGGGGCGCTCGCGAAGGAGCTCGGCGTGGTCCTCATCGCCTCGCTGTTCGAGAAGCGGGCCGAGGGGCTCTACCACAACACCACCGCGGTGCTCGACGCGGACGGGAGCTACCTCGGCAAGTACCGCAAGATGCACATCCCGGACGACCCGAACTTCTACGAGAAGTTCTACTTCACCCCCGGCGACCTCGGCTACCGCTCGTGGGACACGAAGTTCGCGAAGGCGGGGGTGCTGATCTGCTGGGACCAGTGGTATCCCGAGGCGGCGCGGCTCACCGCGCTCACCGGGGCGCAGCTGCTGTTCTACCCGACCGCCATCGGCTGGCTGGTGCCGGAGAAGGCGGAGTACGGCGCGGCGCAGCAGGCGTCGTGGGAGACCATCCAGCGCAGCCACGCGATCGCCAACGGGGTGTTCGTTGCCGCCGTGAACCGGGTGGGCCACGAGCCGGGGCCCAACGAGGGCATCGAGTTCTGGGGGGGAAGCTTCGTCTGCGCGCCCAACGGCGAGATCCTCGCCCGGGCCGGGACGGGGGAAGAAACGCTGATCGTCCCGATCGACACCCGGAAGGTGGACTTCGCGCGCACCCACTGGCCCTTCCTGCGGGACCGCCGGGTGGAGTCCTACGGCGACATCACCCGCCGCTACATCGACTGATCCCGCCCGGGGCGGCCGGCGCCGGGAGGCGCCGGCCGGCCCGGTCCCGCTAGTTCCGCCGCACCCAGCCGTCGCTCAGGGTCTTGAGGTACGCCACCACTGCCGACTCCTCGTCGGGGGTGAGCCCGAGGTTGCCCAGTTCGTCGGTATTGACGTTCTCGGTCACTTCCGGCGCCGGCCAGCAGTTCTCGCCGAAGCGCGGCGCGGCGATCGTCTCGCAGGCGGGCAGGACGTCGCGGGTGTTGTAGAAGTGGACCACCTGCTCCAGCGACTTGAACGCGCCGTTGTGCATGAAGGACTTGGGCGCGTTCGGCGCGCCGCGCCGGTCCAGGTTGCGGAGCGTCGGCACCTTCATCTTGCCGTACTCGCCGGGCTGCTGGAAGAACCCGCCCACGCCGAGGTCGCGGTAGAGCGGATCCCCGAGCAGGGCCGGGTTCCGCGGGTTGGCCGGGACGCCGATGTTGTCGTAGGTGTAGTCGGTGAACAGCGCCCGCGCGCCGTCATTCGGATGGCAGGCGGCGCAGTTGGCCTTGCCCACGTACAGCGCGAAGCCGAAGGCCTCCTTCGGCGTGAAGGTCGCCGTCCCCGCCACCACGGCGTCGTGCTTCGAGCTGTAGGCGTTGACCTCCGGGGAATGCTCGAAGGCCGCCACCGAACGCCCCATGTTGTCGTACTCGACGGCCAGGCGCACCCGGTCCTCGGCGGACAGCGGCACCGTGTTGCCTTCCTTTTCGCACAGCTGGTCGGTGTTGGACGGGAAGCTGATCTGGTCCACGGCCTGGCCCCAGGTGTCACGGTAGAGGTGGCGGTAGCGGCCGTACGCCGCGCGGTACACCGCGCAGGCCTGGTCGGGCAGCGCCTGCTCCACCGGGTTCACGAACGGGCCGAGCGCCTGCTCCGCCGCCGGCACGCCCAGCCGCGCCCCGGTGGCGCGGCCGTCCCAGAAGTTGCCGCCCACGTAGGTCCCGTCCTCGTCATTGTAGAAGAGCACCGGGGCCGGGGTGGCGTACGCCGCCGAGGGGGGCCGCCGGTTGCCGAAGCGATCGCGCACCGAGCCGAACATCACGGCGCCGGTGGCGTTGATGCGCGGGTTGGGCGAGCTGAATCCCCAGGCGGGGTCGTGACAGCTGGAGCAGGACTGGTTGCGCTTGAGCGAGAGGTTCTGGTCGAAGAAGATGGCCCGCCCGAGCGCCGCCGCCCCGCTGCGGAGCGCCGCCGGGCCCCGGGCCGCCGCGCCGGAGGGCGCCTGGGTGTCGCTCACGTCGCGACCGCAGGCCGCGAGGAACAGGGTGGCGACAATGGCGACGGGCGCGACGCGCGGCCGGGGGACACGGAACATGACGCCTCCAAGGGGGGCCTGCTGGTGATTCCGATGAGTGGAACGGGTTGCGCTCGCCGGAACCGTCCAGCGGTAACCCCGGCAATCGCTTGCGGGTTCATGAATGCAGAGGTCGTACCGAAACGCTACGTTTGAAGCGCCGACTATTGATCAATCACAGAAATTCGTGGAAACCATTGCTGGCCAACCGGTTGCCACGAGCGCCCGGGGCCGGGCAACGATCCCGGCGACCGCATAATGTTGCGACCCCTCGACACCTGTCCCCCGCAAGCGACTCCCGCTTGCCCCCGGCCCGCGACTCGGTGACCTTTCGCGCCCGACATCCATGTCCACGCACAGCTCCCCGCCCATGACCTCCGCCACCCCCGCCGCCCAGGGTTTTCGCATGCCGGCCGAGTGGGCCCCGCACCGCGGGACCTGGCTCAGCTGGCCCCACCGGGAATCCTCGTGGCCCGGGCAGTTCGAGCCGGTCCCGGGCGTGTTCGTGGACCTGGTCCGGCACCTGGTGCCCCGGGAGGAAGTCCACATCAACGTCACCGGCGCGGAGATGGCCGCCGACGTGGCACGGCGGCTCGGTGCGGCGGGCGTGGCGGTGGTGGACCTTCCCCCGGGGACGGAGCCGCCCCGGGGCGCCGGCAAGGGGACGGCCTACCTGCACCACCACCCGACCAACGACGCCTGGTGCCGGGACCATGGCCCCTGCTTCATCCAGCGGGAGACCGCCTCGGGGCGCCGCGAGCAGGCGATCGTGGACTGGGGCTACAACGCGTGGGGCGGGAAGTACCCGCCGTTCGACAGCGACGACGTGATCCCCACCCGGATCGGGGAGCGCTACCGGATCCGCGTGTTTCACCCGGGGATCGTCATGGAGGGCGGGAGCCTGGACGTGAACGGCCGGGGCACGCTGCTGACCACCGAGAGCTGCCTGCTCAATCCCAACCGCAACCCGGGGCTCTCGCGGGAGCAGATCGAGCAGCGGCTGCGCGATTACCTCGGCGTCACCAGGATCCTCTGGCTCGGCGATGGCATCGAGGGCGACGACACCGACGGGCACGTGGATGACCTGACCCGCTTCGTGGACGAGAGCACCGTCGTCACGGTGGTGGAAGAGGACCCGCGCGACGCGAACTACGCCCCGCTGCGCGAGAACCTGGAGCGGCTCCGGCGAATGAGCGACCAGGACGGCCGCCCCCTCCGGGTGGTGACCCTGCCGATGCCGCCGGCGATGCACGTCGACGGCCAGCGGCTCCCGGCGAGCTACGCGAATTTCTACATTGCCAACGGGATCGTGCTGCTGCCGGCCTACCACCCGCCGACCGACGCCATCGCCCGCGACGCGCTGCAGCGCTGCTTCCCCACGCGCCAGGTGGTGCTGCTCGACTCGACGGCCCTGGCCTGGGGGCTCGGCAGCTTCCACTGCGTGACCCAGCAATGGCCGGCGGTGTGACCATGGCACTGCCCGTCTTCTCCGATGACTGGGCCCGCGCCTGCGGCGCGGCGCTCAACGAGAACGCCGCCTACCGGGAGGCCGCCGCCGCCTGGGAAGGGGCGGTGCTGCTGCGCATGCTGGCCGTCGCGCCCGACGTCCCTGAGCGGCGGGTCTTCCTCGACCTGTGGCACGGGGAGTGCCGCGCGGCCCACGCGGCGGTCGAGGCCGACGAGGACGCCGCCCGGTACGTGCTCGCCGGCAGCATCGACGCCTGGCGTCTGGTGCTGACGGGCGCCACGCCGCCGCTGCTGGCGATCATGACCGGCAAGCTCAAGCTCACCAAGGGCGCACTCGCCGACCTGGTGCCCTACGTCAACGCGGCGAAGGAGCTGGTGGTCACCGCAGCCGGCGTGCCGACGGAGTTCCCTGCCGCAGGGTGAGGGCGCCTAGGCCGCGCTGGGCCGGGCCAGGGCCGGCCCCGTGCCCTCGGGCAGGGTGACCCGCACCGGCGCCGGCAGTTCCAGCGCGGACCAGAAGTTCTCCACCCGCCCGAGCAGGCCCGGCGTCACCTCCTGCCCGCGCGCCACCAGCAGCGTCCCCTCGCCGGTCCGCACGTCGTCCACGAAGACCATGCCGAGCTTCACGTCCTGCAGCC
The DNA here is from genome assembly GCA_044221045.1 of Gemmatimonadales bacterium. Lineage (GTDB taxonomy): Bacteria > Gemmatimonadota > Gemmatimonadetes > Gemmatimonadales > GWC2-71-9 > JADJOM01. Next base: position 7,358 of record JBGAPX010000099.1, on the reverse strand, counting down.
GGAGCTCGAGGATCTCCCGCCCGGCCTCGGCGCCGGTGACGGTGGCGAGGTCGGCGAGGATGGCCGGATCGTACCAGCCCTGGTGCGCCTGCAGCCGCGCCAGCGCCTCCGGCGCCGGATGCCCGGCCGAGGTGAGCCGATCGAAGGCCAGGACGACGGCCAGCATCCGCGCGCCGAGCGGGATGTCGTCGCCATGGGGCCCCTGATCCGCCGGCCCGCCGGCGTAGCGGAGGTGCACGTGGCCGAGGATGGCGCGGATCTCGTCGAGCCGGGGGATCTCCGCGATGAGCCGCAGCGCCACCGCCGGCATCTCGGCCACCTGGCCCTCCTCGTCCGGGGAGAGGCCCGCGCCGGCGGCCAGGCGTTCGGCAGTGCCGGCCGGCAGTGCGATGGCGCCCACCTGCGAGAGCATCGCCGCCATCTCCATCTGCCATCGGTCGCGGAACCCGATCAGCGCGGCCAGTCCGCCGATGAGTCGCCGCGCCCGCGCCGCCCGCCCGAACGCCACCGGGTTGGCGAGGCCGAGGACGTCGAGCAGCGCCTGCACGCTGCCCTTGAGCGTCCGTTCGAGCAGCTCCCGCTCCGCGGTGACCAGCCGGTGCTGCTCGACCGCCTGCCGGAGCGCGATGCCGAGCACCTCGGGTGGGCAGGGCTTGGTGAGGAAGCGGAAGATCTGCCCTTCGTTGACCGCCGCGACGGCGGCGCGAAGATCGGCGTGGCCGGTCAGCAGCACCCGGGTGGCGTCCGGGACCAGGCGGCGGGCGGTGCCCAGCACCGCGACGCCGTCCACGCCCGGCATGCGCATGTCGCTCAGCACCACGTCGAACCCCCGATCGCCCTGCAGCAGCGCCACCGCGGCCGCGCCGCCCACCGCGGGCACGAGCTCGAACTCGCGCCGGAGCACGCGTCCGAGACCCTCGAGCACGTGGCGCTCGTCGTCTACGCACAGCACCCGCGGGAGCGGGGGCGTCACCCCTCACGCTCCAGCGCGTCCGCGCGCGCGCGCCACTCGTCCAGCCGCCGCGCCCAGCCGGCCACGGAAACCACCTCGAGGTCCAGCCGGGCCGCGGCGCGCCCGGGACCTTCCTCCCGTTCGCGGACGAGCGCGTCGGCCACGTGCACCGCGAGCACCACCCGGCGGTCCCCGGGCACCACGCGACCGGGCCGGTGGTGGTGCGCGACCGCCTCGAGCACCGGGTGCGGCAATCCCCAGAGCCCCAGCAGGTAGGCCCCGACCTCCGCGTGAGTCACGCCGGCGCGGCGCAACTCGATGTCATGCAGCGGCACCTGCAGCGCCCGGCTCTGCCGCAGGTCATCGGCGAAGGCCTGGGGAAGGCGGGTGGCGAGGATCAGCTTGCCCACGTCGTGCAGCAGGCCGGCGGCGAACGCGGTCTCGGCCAGTGCGGCGTCGTCCGGGAGCACCCGGGCCAGCCGCGCCACCGCCAGCCCGTGCGCCTGCTCCCCTTCCACGGTGCAGCCCGCGCCGGTGGCGCCGAACCCGGTGGAGAAGACGTGCTGGGCGAGGGCCAGCGACCGGATGAGCCCGGTGCCGAGCAACGAGGTGGCCTGCGCCACACTGGTGACCTGGCGCCGCTGGCCGAAGAAGGCGGAGTTCACCAGGTGCAGCACCCGCGCCGACAGGCCGGCGTCCTGCTCGATGATCTCCGCGATCTGCCCCACGCTGGACCCCGGGTCGGCGAGGGCGCGCCCGAGGGCGTGCCAGATGGCCGGCACCGAGGGCAGCGTATCAACGGTCCCGATCAGGCGGCGGAGGCCGGGACTCGAGAGGAGTTCCCGCAAGGCACAGGCTCGTTCCACGACTTCCCGGAGCACCTGGGCCTGGCACGGCTTGGTCAGGAACTGGTGCGCCACCGGCACGGTCCGCGTGCTGGCGACGTCATCGGTCTGCCCCGAGAGCACGATCCGGATGGCGTCCGGCGCGACCGTCGCCACGCGGGCGAGGAGCTCCGCCCCGTCCATGCCGGGCATCCGCATGTCGGTGACGACCACGTCGGCCGGCTCGCGGGCCAGCTCGGCCAGCGCCGCGGTTCCGCTGGTGGCGAAGCGGAGGTCCCAGTGGGCACGCTCGTCGTGCAGCATGCGGCGGAGCCCGTCCAGGATCCGCGGCTCGTCATCGACGAAGAGGATGCGCCGCATCAGGCCCACTCCCGCAGGTCGTCGGCGGGATGCAGCGGCAGCCGCACGATAAACGTTGTGCCCTGCCCGGGCGCGGTCTCGAAGGTCAGCGTGCCGCGGTGCTTCCGCACCACCACGTCCCGGGCGATCGCGAGCCCCTGCCCGGTGCCCCGCCCGACCTCCTTGGTGGTGAAGAAGGGGTCGAAGATCCGGGGCTGCACCGTGGCCGGGATCCCGGTGCCGGTGTCCGCCACCCGGATCTCCACCACCTCGTCGCGGACCCGGGTGTTGATCGTGATCCGGCCCAGCTCCCCCGGATCGCCGACCACATCGCCGATGGCGTGCGCGGCATTGACCACCAGGTTGAGCAGGACCTGCTGGATCTCGCCGAGCAGGCAGGGCACCGGCGGCAGCGCGGGATCCAGGTCGAAGGCCACGTCCGCGACGTACTTCCATTCGTTGCGCGAGACCGCGACCGTGTTCTCGATCGCGCGGTTGAGGTCCACCGGCACCGGGTCGCTGCCGCCGGGATGGCTGAACTCCTTCATGGCCCGCACGATCTCGCTCACCCGCTCCACTCCCTCGAGCGCCTGGGCCACGGCGCGCGGGACCTCCTCCAGCACGAAGTCGGCGTCCACACCGTCCCACAGCGCCGCCACCGGCCCGACGGCGAGGCCGGCCTCGCTCGCCTGAGCGCCGGTGGGCGGTGAGCAGCGTGATCAGGTCGCCGTAGGCGCCCTGCAGGAAGCGGAGGTTGTCGCCGACGTACTGGGTCGGGGTGTTGATCTCGTGCGCGATCCCGGCGGCCAGCTGCCCGATCGCCTCGATCTTCTGCGCCTGCAGCACCTGGTGCTCCAGCGCCCGCCGGGCGGTGATGTCGCTGACCGCGCCCACCATCCGCGTGGGGGTCCCGCCCGCGTCGCCGTACACCTGGCCCCGGCCCGTCAGCCAGCGGACGGAACCGTCCCCCCAGACGACGCGGAAGCTGTGGGTGTACTCCGTGAGGCCCGTGACGGCGGCGGTGACCGCCCGTTCCAGCGCCGGACGGTCCTCGGGATGCACCCGGGCCATGAAGGTCTCGTAGCGTCCGTCGAACTCCCCGGGGCCGAAGCCGAACAGCGACTCGTGCTCGCCGAGCCAGGTGATCTCCTGCCGCCGGAGGTCCCAGTCCCACACGCCGATCCGCGCGGCGCGCATGGCCGACTGCAGCCGCTCCTCGCTCTCCCGCAGCGCCGACAGTGTGGCGGTACGCTCCTCGAGCAGGCGGCGGTTGGCGTCGAACGACAGCGCACGGGCCAGGGCCGCGCTCAGCATGCCCCCGATCAGCAGCAGCGCCTGCTCATCCGCGTCGCCGAAGGCGTGGGGGTCCAGGTGCATCACGGTCAGCACGCCGATGTTCCGGCGCCCGTCCCGGAGCGGCACCGTGAGGATCGACCGGCTGCGCAGGATCCGGGTCGTGTCCCGGTGTACCCGGGCGTCGGCCTCGGTATCATCGCAGCGTTCCGGCAGCCCGCGCTCGAGCGTCTCGCCGGCCAGGCTGCCCGCCACGGGCACCCGCGCCCCCTGTACGGCCGTGGCGATGCCGCTGGTGGACCGGAAGACGAGGTCGGGACCGTCCTCCAGCAGGACGGCCGCCCCCGAGGCCGCCAGCAGTTCCCGGGACGAATCGGCGATCCGCCGCATGACCTCCTCGGGCTCGAGCCCAGCGGTCAGCACGGCCTGCTGCAGGTCGATGATCCCGGTGAGTCGGGCGGTCTCGGGCCGGGCCGGCTCCCACACGCCGCCCCGGACGGTGATGTCCCGGGCGATGCCGAGGAGCCCGGTGATCCGGCCGGTGCCATCCCGGCAAGGGATCTTGGTGACCAGGTGGCGGACCAGGACGCCCTCGGCCGACATGGTCTCGTCCACGGTCTCGGTCCGGCCCGCCCGCAGGGTTTCCGCGTCGTAGGCGCGGAGCCGCGCGGCAACGGCGCTCGGGAACAGCTCGTCGTCCGTCCGGTCGAGCATCTCCGCCGCCGACCGGCGACTCGCCGCCGCGGCGGCACGGTTCACGAGCCGGTAGCGTCCCTGCAGGTCCTTGATGAACACGGCGGTGGGCAGGCTGTCCGCCAGGAGACGCAACAGCTCCGGGGTATCGAGCGGATCCCCCGTGCCTTCCTTCCCCGCGATGTCCGGGTGCACGCCCGCGACCTGCCCGCCAGCCGCCATCGCCGCCTCGCCGTCCGATCTCGCGTCACTCCCGCCCTGGGGCACCTTCCTCAGTATCGGCACCCGTCCGGACGGACCGCGTTCCCCTGCAGCCCCCTCAAGCTGGCCCCCGGACCGGCCGAAGCTCTGAGACATGGGCTCTCAGCAGGAACTCGTTCCGCCCCCTCATCCCGGCCCCGCGGGCCGTGCCTGGGGTGGCGCGCCGCGCGTGCTGCTCGGCGTCACCCTCCTGGGCCTGGCCATGGGAGCGCTGACGCTGGCGGCCCGGACCATGGTCCGCCCGGCCGGCGGACCGTCGGCCCTGGTGGGGGCGTCCCTCCTCGAGTGGGGCCTGTGGGTGCCGCTATTCCTGGTGGTGCGGCGCGTCGCCACCCGCGCCCATCACACGGCGTCCGGACTCGAGGCCGCCGGCCTCCATCTCGGCACCGCGATCGGCCTGGGGCTGCTGCACACCGGCATCAGCGTGGTGGCGTGGCGGCTCGCCGGGTGGATTCCCGGCGGGCAGGCATCGGCGGCCTTCGCGCTCCGCCTCGGCGCAGAGCAGGCCATCGGCAACGGGATCGGGTACGGGGTCCTGGCCGCGGCCAGTCACGCGCTGGCCTACGTGGCCGACCTGCGCCGGGCCGAGGAGGAACTCCGCAAGAGCCAGGAACAGCTGTTCCAGTCCCAGAAGATGGAGGCGGTGGGGCGGCTGGCGGGGGGCGTCGCGCACGACTTCAACAACCTCCTCACGGTCATCGGCAACTACACGGCGCTGGTCCTCGAGGACATGCCGGAGCACGACCCGCGACGTGAGGACCTGCTGGAGGTGCACCGCGCCGCCGACCGGGCGGCGGGCCTGACACGGCAGCTGCTGGCGTTCAGCCGGCGCCAGGTGATGCAACCCCGGGCCATCGACCTGGCGGCCGCGGCCACCGAGATGGCGGGCATGCTCCGGCGCCTGATCGGCGAGGACATCCAGCTGGTGGTGAAGTCGCGGCCCGGCACGGGCCGCGCGGAGGCGGACCCGGTGCAGGTGGAGCAGATCCTGCTCAACCTGGTGGTGAATGCCCGCGACGCGATCGCCGGCGGCGGCACCGTCACCATCGAGACCGCCAACGCCGACCTGGACCACGAGTTCGCCCGGCTGCACCAGGGCGCGCGCCCGGGGTCGTACATCATGCTGGCGGTGGGTGACACCGGCTGCGGCATGGACCGGGACACCCAGCGGCGCATCTTCGAGCCGTTCTTCACCACCAAGCCGGTCGGCAGGGGCACCGGGCTGGGCCTGTCGACGGTCTACGGGATCGTCAAGCAGAGCGGCGGGTACATCGCGGTCTACAGCGAGCCCGGGCACGGCAGCGTGTTCCGGGTGTACCTGCCGCGCGCCGGCGCCGAGCAGCCGACACCGCTCATCCCGGGGCTGGTGCCGGCACCCGCCGGTGGCACGCTCGGGACGATCCTCGTGGTCGAGGACGAGGACACGGTGCGCGAGCTGGTGCGCAAGGTGCTCGAGCGGCGCGGCTTCCGCATCCACAGCGCCGCCAACGGCCAGGCCGCCCTGGAGCTCGCCGCGCGGCTGCGCGAGCCGATCCACCTCCTGCTGACCGACGTCGTCATGCCCGAGCTCAACGGCCGCGAGCTGGTGGACCGGCTCCGCCTGTCCCAGCCGGGCCTGCAGGTGGTCTTCATGTCCGGGTATACCGATGACGCCCTGGCAAGCCGGGGCGCGCTGGGCACGGATGTGCGCTTCCTGGCCAAGCCGTTCGCCACGCGCGACCTGCTCCGGACGGTGCAGGAGGCGATGGACGCGGGCGCTGGGGCGGGAGCGGCCCAGCTCTCCTAGACCCGCCGGGGCCCGACGCGACACGGGGTGGGTCCGTCACCGGACCCACCCCGTTGGCCATCCCGACCGGGCGCGGTGCTACTTGAGGAACAGCATCTCGCGGTAGGAGGGCAGCGGCCACAGATCGTCGGCCACGTGGGTCTCGAGCGCGTCCGCGTAGGTGCGGACCTGGGCCATGGCGGGCTTCACCTTGTCGCGGATCCACGCCGCGTGCTTGGCCGGGTCCTCGTCGTGGTGGCCGGCCACCTTCTCCAGGGCGGCCAGCGCCTCCTGGAAGCGGGAGACCAGGTTGACGAACTGGCCCAGCGCGGCCACGGTGTCGTGGCACTTCACGCCCGCCGCCTCGGTGGCGGCGACGGCGTCGGCCACCCGCCGCTGGTGCTGCAGCGCCGCGGGGAGGATGTGGGTGCGGCCGAGCGAGGTCATGGTCTCGGCCTCGATGGTCAGCTCCTTGTTGTACTTCTCGTACGCGATGAGGAGCCGGCTGTCGTACTCGGACTTGTTGAGGACGCCGTACTTCCGGAACAGGTCCGCGTACTTCCGGGCCTTGAGCGCGGCCAGCGAGTCCACGGTGTCGTGCAGGTGGGGCAGGCCCCGCTTCTCGGCCTCATCGTGCCAGGCCTGGGAGTAGCCGTCGCCGCCGAAGATCACCCGCTTGTGCTGCTTGACCAGCTTCTTGAGCAGGGCCATCGCGGCCGCCTGCACCCGGGCCGGGGTCGGGTTCTTGCCGACGGCCCGCTCCAGCTCGGTGGCGACCACGTCGAGCGACTCCGCCACGATCGTGTTGAGCACGGTGTTGGGCCAGGCGATGGTCTGGCTGGAGCCCACCGCGCGGAACTCGAACTTGTTCCCGGTGAAGGCGAACGGGCTGGTCCGGTTGCGGTCCCCGGAGTGCCGCGGCAGCGTGGGTAGGGTGCGGGCGCCGAGGTCGATCACGCCGCCCTTGAGGGTCCGCTTGAGCTGGCCCTTCTCCACCTGGTCGAGGATGTCCTGCAGCATGTCGCCGAGGAAGATCGAGATGATCGCCGGCGGGGCCTCGTTGGCGCCCAGCCGGTGGTCGTTCGCCGCCGAGGCGATCGAGCCGCGCAGCAGCTCGGCGTGGGTATCCACGGCCCGGATCACCGAGCAGAGGAACACCAGGAACTGCAGGTTGGTGTGAGTGTCATCCTGCGGGTCGAGCAGGTTGTGG
>JBGAPX010000098.1:0-13750 GCA_044221045.1 Gemmatimonadales bacterium | reverse complement strand
CGCCCGGGCGTGCCCGCTCGAGCGGGAAGCCCGCAGGGGTGCCGGCACCGTAGCCGATGATGCCGGCGACGTTGCCGCGCAGCCGGTAGCCGAAGATCCAGCTCCCCCGCGCCGTGCCCGACTGGCCCACCAGGTAGATGCGGTGCGGATCGATGCTGAGCAGGCGGTCGGCGTCGTCGAGAATGGCGTTGATGGCGTCGGCGTTGTGGTCCTCGGGCTCGTCGCTGCGGGAGTTCCACGAGCTGAGCACGATGTACCCGAGCCGGTCGGCAACCTCACGCACCCGGTCGAGCGGCAGCAGCGCCCGACCGCGGGGATCGAGCAGCACCAGGACGGGCCACGCCTGGTCGGTGGCGTAGCGCGAGGGCAGGAACGCGGCGTACTGCTGCAGCCGGTTGGCGCGGCTGGTGACCCGCTCCACGACCTGGCCCGCGGGGAGCCAGGCGAGGCCGGGGCCCTCCCGGGTGGCGGTGGCGAGCTGGCTGGCGCGTGCACGCGCTGGTGATAGCGCGAGGAGGAGGGTCGCGGCCACGTACAAGGGGTGAATTCGCGACACGCGGCGTCCTCCCGGCAGCTGGGCTGCGCAATGCGCGGTCCGGGCGCGGCGCCTGAGGGGGTGCCCGCCGCTGCATCCGACTCACGCGAATGGAGGTAAGACGCTCGTTAGCCACCCCGGGTTGCACATGGTGATGTACGAAACTGGTGAGCGCGCCGGCTGCAACGTGCGCAACGGCAGAATGCGCGTGTGCGTGCCGCCGATGGGACGCGTGCAACGTGCGCAACGTGCGCGTCCGTCAGGCACCCAGACCCACGCGCCGCCGATGAAATGCCGGCGAGGTCAGCTGGGCGACCAGGAAGTCCGCCACGTCGTCCACCCCGATCCAGGTGGCTTCCTCCGGCAGACGGTCGGCCGCGACCCGGTAGCGGCCACTGCTGCCGCCATCGACCAGGTCGGGACAGCAGGCCAGGGTCCAGACAAGCGGGCTCGCCCGCAATGCCTGCCAGGTGCCGAGATGCTCGGCATTGATCGCGAGGTAGGCGGGAGGAAACCCCGGGGCCTCCCCCCGAAGCCCACCCGTCGGGTCGTCGAGCACCCCGGACCCGGCCACCGCGAGCACGCGCCCGACCCCGCTCCGGGCCATCGCGGCGACCACGTGCCGCATCCCATCCGACAACACGGTGCCAGGCCGCTCGACGGGGCCTCCCCCAAGGGCGCTGACCACGGCGTCGCTGCCTTCGATGGTGGCGAGCACCGCGCCGGGATCGGTCACGTCGCCGACCACGATGTCGAGCCGCGAGCGCGGGGCGAGGCGGGCGGGGTCCCGCACGAGGGCCCGCACCGCGTGTCCCGCGGCGAGGGCGCGCTCCACGACCCGGCGGCCCACGCGTCCGGTGCCGCCGAAGACCGCGAGCTGCACTAGAACCGCTCCCCGATCAGCGGCAATTCCCGCCGACGCAGCGCCACCACCACCAGTGCGGCCACCATCACCGTGAGCGCCAGCTTGAAGAGCAGGCCGTGGTCACCCTGGACCTCGATGCCGAGCCGGGTGAGGTGACTCATCAGCGCTCCCCCCATGAGTCCGACGGCCAGCACCGCGCCGAGCACCGGCGTGCGCGGATACAGCAGCAGGGCGACGGCAACCAGCTCGGCGACGCCCGTGCCGATCCGACCCCAGGGCTCGATGCCGAGGGTGCTGAAGATGTACCGGCTCTCGGGGGCGCCGGTGAACTTGAAGAAAAGGGTCTGGCCGAGGATGACCGCGGCCGTGAGCTGGCAGGCCCAGCTGACGATGGCCGCGGTGCGGCCGAGGGACGTGGCGGACATCGCAGGAACTCCATGGAAAGGGAGAAGGGACTCGATTCCGCCCAAGAACGCCGCGGGGGCGGGTTCGGTTCCGTTCCTGGCGGCCGGGAACCCGGAGCGGAGCCGCGGGATTGACAGCGTATCCGGCGCCCGACGGCCGGCCCGGCCACCCGCTCACCGCCCAGGAGGGTCCATGCTGCCGCCCGCTCCTCTCCCGCGCCTGACGACCGCGATCCCGCCGCGCTACGTGACCGCCCGGGAAGGGGTGCTCCGCATCCTGCGGCGCTGGGAGGCGAGCACGCGGCTGGCCGCCACCGGAGCGGCATGGCCCCGGGCGGGCACGGAGTTGCCGTGCGGGTCCTGATGTTCGGCTGGGAGTTCCCGCCCTTCCAGGCCGGGGGCCTCGCCACGGCGACGGTGGGACTGGTGAAGGGGCTGCTGCGCACGGAGGTCGGGGTCACGCTGGTGGTGCCCTTCCCGGCAGAGCAGTCGCCGCTGCCCGAGCTGCGGCTGGTGGGCGCCGATGCCCCCGCGGAGGAGCTGGTGGTGCACCGCGTCCCCTCCCCGATGACGCCCTACGGTGGCGCCGCGGAGTACCAGGAGATCTTCTCCGCGCTGCGCCGGGCCGGGCGGTCGCCCGGCGCGGTCTACGGGGCCGACCTGTTCCAGGAGGTGGCCCGCTACGCGGCGCAGGCGGGCGCGATCGCGGCGCGCGAGCCGCACGACCTGATCGACACCCACGACTGGATCACCTTCGCCGCCGGGATCGCCGCGCGCGCCGTCTCGGGCCGGCCGCTGGTCGCGCACATCCATGCCACCGAGTTCGACCGCGCCGGGGCCGGGGCCAACCCGGAGATCTGCCGCCGCGAGCACGAAGGCATGGTGGCGGCCGACCGGGTGGTGGCCAACTCGCATGCGCTCAAGCGGACCTGTGTCGAGCGCTACGGGATCCCGGCCGCGAAGATCGACGTGGTGCACTGGGGCATCGATCCCGAGGCGGTGGCGCCCGACCTCCCCAGGCAATCGCCCTTCCGCCCGCGGCCGGGGGCCCCGGGCGCCCGGGTCCCGGTGGTGCTGTTCCTGGGCCGGGTGACCTGGCAGAAGGGGCCGGACTACTTCATCGAAATGGCAGGCCGCGTGGCCGCGCACGTCCCGGGCGTGAAGTTCATCGTGGCGGGGCAGGGTGACATGCTGCCCGCGCTGATCCGGCGCACCGCCGAGCTCGGGATCGCCGACCGGGTGCACTTCGCCGGCGGCGTGCACGGCCCGCAGGTGCAGCGGCTGTACCGGCTGGCGGACGTCTGCGTGATGCCGTCGGTGAGCGAACCCTTCGGCCTGGTGGCGCTGGAGAGCCTGCGGCACGGCACGCCCTGCATCCTCCCGCGCACCGCCGGCGTAGCCGAGGTGATCCAGCATGCCTTCAAGGTGGACTTCTGGGACGTCGACGCGATGACCAACCAGATCGTGGCCCTGCTGCGTTATCCCGCCCTGCGGGAGGAGCTGGCCACCCGCGCCCAGCGCGAGGTCGAGGGGGACCGGTTCTCCCTCGAAGCTCCCGCCCGCCTCACCTCCGCGTCCTACACCCGTGCCCTCCAGGAGAGGTCCGCATGACCGCCATCTGCCTGTATGCCCAGGTCCACCAGCCGTTCCGGCTGCGTCCGTACCGCCTGTTCGACATCGGGACCGGCACCGACTACTTCGACACCGAGCAGAACCGCGCCATCCTGCGGCGGGTCGCCGAGAAGTGTTACCTGCCAGCCAACCGCCTCCTGGCCGACCTCATCCGGCGGTCGCAGGGGGAGTTCCGCCTGGCGCTCAGCCTGAGCGGCACCCTGCTGGACCAGCTGGCCGCCTGGGCGCCCGACGTGCTCCACAGCTTCCAGGAGCTGGTGGCGACGGGCGGCGTCGAACTGCTCGGCGAGACGTACCACCATAGCCTGGCGTCGCTGGCGTCCGAGGCGGAGTTCGTATCGCAGGTGGAGCGGCACCGCGCCGCGGTCGGCCGCCACTTCGGCCAGCGGCCGACGGTGTTCCGGAACACCGAGCTCATCTACTGGGACGCGCTGGCGCCGCTGATCGCGCGGCTCGGCTTCCGGGGGGTGATGGTCGAGGGTGCCGACCACGTGCTCGAGTGGCGCTCGGCCAACCACGTGTATGCCGCCCCCACCGCGCCGGGGCTGCGCCTGCTGCCGCGGAATTACCGCCTGAGCGACGACATCGGCTTCCGGTTCTCCAGCCGGGCATGGGACGGCTGGCCGCTCACCTCCGAGAAACACGCGGACTGGATCGCCGCCAGTGGCGGGGACAGCGTGCACCTGTACGTGGACTACGAGACCTTCGGCGAGCACCAGTGGGCCGAGACCGGGATCTTCGCGTTCCTGGCGCAGTGGCCCTGGGAGTGCCTCCGGCGGGGGCTGACGTTCGCCCATCCCGGCACGCTGGCGGCCCGGACGCCGGTGGCGCCGCTCGCCTTCACCCGCCCCACCTCGTGGGCCGACGTGGAACGGGACACGACGGCCTGGCTGGGGAACCGGCTGCAGGAGGCGGCCCAGCAGCGGATCTACGGCCTCCGGGAGGCGGTGCTGGCCACCCGCGACCCGGACCTCCTGGAGCGGTGGCGCCGGCTCACCACCAGCGACCACCTCTACTACATGTGCACCAAGTGGTTCGCGGACGGGGACGTGCACAAGTACTTTAGTCCGTACGAGTCGCCCTACGACGCCTTTGTGGCGTGCATGAACGTGCTGCAGGACCTGGAGCAGTCGCTCCCGGTGCCGGCCGTGGAGGAGCCGCGTCCGGCGCCCGCCGGCCGCCGGAAGCCCGCCGCCCGCCCGACCGCGATGGTCTGACCGGGGCGGGGAACCTTCCGGGGGGCGCCGGCGTTACCTCTCGAGGCCCGGGGCCCTGGGCGGGTGCCCAGCGGCCCGGTAAGGGGTCACAAGCGATGACCGGCCAACGACATGGATGATCGGAACGGGGGGACCGCCGAGGTGGCGTCTCCGGTGGCGCCGTTCGAGGCGCTGCTGGGGCCATTGCTCGAGGCGGCGTATGGGACTGCCCTGCGCTTCACCCGGAATCCGGCCGATGCCGAGGACCTGGTGCAGGAGGCGTCGCTGCTCGCCTTCCGGGGGTTCCACACCTTCCAGGCGGGGAGCAGCTTCCGGGCGTGGTTCTTCCGGGTGCTGACGAACTGCTACTTCAGCCGCTACCGGACGCAGAAGCGCCGGGGGACGGAGCTGGCGCTCGAGGATACGCCCGAGCTGTACCTGTATTGCCAGACCGCGGCCCTCGGCCTGCATGCGCGGCGGGACGATCCCGCAGGTGAGGTCATGAACCGGCTGGAAACCGAGCAGGTCGAGGCCGCCATCGCGGCGCTCCCGGAGGAGCACCGCGTGGTGGCGGCGCTCTACTTCATCCAGGACTTTTCCTACCAGGAGATCGCGGAAATGGTCGGTGTCCCGGTGGGGACGATCCGGTCCCGGCTGCACCGCGGGCGGCGGATGCTGCAGCGGGCGCTCTGGGCCGTGGCCGCCGACCGAGGGATCGTCGCCGACCTGGCCGCGATCGGGAGCGAGGTCGCATGAGCATCCATCCTCCCGATCGCTTCACCTGCGAGGAAGTCTTCGCCCGGCTCGATGACTACCTCGACCGGGAGCTGGCGCCGGACGAGCTGCACCTGGTGCGGGTGCACATGGAGACCTGCGCCGCGTGCGCCGCCGAGTACCGGTTCGAACAGGGGGTGCTCCAGGGCGTGCGGCAGAAGCTGCAGCGGCTGGCCATTCCCGATGGCCTGATGGCGCGGATCACGGCGCGCCTGGCCGCGGAAGGCGGCTCGGCCCGCCCGGACTAGTCGGCCAGGCGGCGCAGGAGCGCCTGGGCGATGCCGATGCCGTCGAGGAAGGCCGCGGGCAGGCGGCTGGCCAGGCCGGCCAGCGTGGCCAGGTCCAGGGAGGAATCGGCCGCATGGCTGGCCGCCTCGAGCCCCACCGCCAGCGGCAGGCTGGGTACGCCGGCGAAGACCGTGTAGCCCAGGGTGGCGTCCGCCATCCTGGCGCCGGTGAGGTCGGTCCGGTGCAGGACCGTGTGCGTGAGGTCGGCGTGGGTCAGGTCCGCGCCGGCCAGGTTGGTGCCTTCCAGCAGTGCCCCCGTCAGCGCCGCCCCCCGCAGGTTGGCCCCCGCCCAGTTGGCCCCGCCCAGGCGCGCTTCCGACAGGTCCGCACCGGACAGATCGCAGCCCGCCAGCGAGGTGTGGTCGAGCCCGCCCCGCCGCAGGCGGGCGTCGCGGAAATCCGCGGGTGCGGTCGTGGCGGCCGCCAGCTTGAAGCTGGCGCGAACCAGGTCCGCGTCCCGGAAGCAGGCGCCGCTCAGGTCTGTGCCCAGGAGGCGGGCGTCCGTCAGGCGCGCGCCGGCGAAGCTCGCCGTTCGCAGGCACGCCCCGCTCAGGTCCGCGCCCCGGAGGTCGGCGCCATCGAAGCGGGCGCCTTCGAGGTTTGCGGAGCAGAAGTCGGCGCCCCGCAGCCGGGCCCCGGTGAAGTCGGCGCCGGGGAGGTCGGCATAAAGGAGGACGGCGTAGGGCAGCGATGCCCCGGCCAGGGTGTCGGCCGGGAAGTCGAGCAGCAGCGCGCCGGTGTCACGACGCACGATCCGGATCATGAGGGTCGCCCCGGTGGGGGGGTAGGGACCCCCTAACCTACAGCCGCCGGGGCCGGACGGTAGCGGGAACCCGCCCGCCCCCCGCCGCGTTGAGCGCCCACGGCCCCGTGCAGTCGGCCCGGGGCGAGCGCGAGGCGAGCGGAGGCGGCGTGCGACAGAACACGGCGGAAGCGGGTCGGCTGGACCAGGCGCGGCGTGGCGCGGTGGACTGGCGGCGCTGGGGTCCCTACCTGGCGGAGCGGCAGTGGGGCACGGTCCGGGAGGACTACAGCGCCGAGGGCGCCGCATGGGAGTACCTGCCGCACGACCACGCGCGGAGCCGCGCCTACCGCTGGGGTGAGGACGGCCTCGCAGGGTTCTCCGACGATGCCCAGCGGCTCTGCCTCTCGCTGGCCCTGTGGAACGGGCAGGACCCCATCCTCAAGGAACGGCTCTTCGGGCTTACCAACCGGGAAGGCAACCACGGCGAGGACGTGAAGGAGCTGTACTACTTTCTCGACGCCACGCCGAGCCACTCCTACCTCAAGATGCTCTACAAGTACCCGCAGCGCGCCTTCCCCTACCAGCAACTCGTGGAGGAGAATGCGCGGCGGGGGATCGGCGCGCCGGAGTACGAGCTGATCGACACCGGCCTCTTCGATGACGACCGCTACTTCGACGTGGTGGTGGAGTACGCCAAGGCCGGCGCGGACGACATCCTGCTCCGCGTAACGGCCCACAACCGGGGCCCGGAACCGGCCGACCTGCACCTGCTGCCGCAGCTGTGGTACCGGAACACCTGGTCATGGACGCCGGGCGCGACGCGGCCCGTATTGCGCCTGTCGGGTGATGCCGTGCATGCCCCCCATCCGGCCCACGGCGCGTACCGCCTGCGCGTGGACGGGCGCGTGGAGTGGCTCTTCACCGAGAACGAGACGAACGCCTCCCGGCTCTTCGGCGCGCCGTCCAGCGGGGCCTTCACCAAGGACGCCTTCCACGACCGGGTGGTTGGTGGACGGGTCGAGGCGGTGAACCCGGCGGGGCACGGCAGCAAGGCGGCGGCGTGGGGCCGGGTGACCATCCCCGCCGGCGGCAGCCACGTGCTGCGGGCCAGGCTCTCGCCGGAAGGCCTTGGGTTCGCGGACTTCGACCGGGTGATGGACCTCCGGCTCCGCGAGGCGGACGAGTTCTACGACCGGCTGCAGGGCGACCAGCCCGATCCCGACGCCCGCCTGGTGCAGCGCCAGGCCTTCGCGGGGATGATCTGGAGCAAGCAGTTCTTTCACTACGACGTGCCGGAGTGGCTGGCCGGCGACCCGGCGCAGCCGCCCCCGCCCTCGGGACGGCGGCGGGGCCGCAACGCCGACTGGCAGCACCTCAACAACGCCGACATCATCTCCATGCCGGATACCTGGGAGTACCCCTGGTACGCGGCGTGGGACCTCGCCTTCCACTGCATTCCCCTCGCGCTCGTGGATCCCGAGTTCGCCAAGGGGCAGCTGGTGCTGCTCACCCGCGAGTGGTACATGCACCCCAACGGCCAGCTGCCGGCCTACGAGTGGGCCTTCGGCGACGTGAACCCGCCGGTGCACGCCTGGGCCACGTGGCGCGTGTTCCAGATGGACCGCAAGCGCCGCGGCGACGCCGGTGACCTGGCGTTCCTGGAGCGGGTGTTCCACAAGCTGATGCTCAACTTCACCTGGTGGGTGAACCGCAAGGACGCCGAGGGCCGGAACGTCTTCCAGGGCGGGTTCCTCGGCCTCGACAACATCGGCGTGTTCGACCGCAGCGCTCCGCTGCCGACCGGGGGCTTCATCAACCAGGCCGACGGCACCGCGTGGATGGCGATGTACAGCCTCAACCTGATGCGGATCGCCCTGGAGCTGGCCCGGCACAACCGGGTGTACGAGGACATCGCCACCAAGTTCTTCGAGCACTTCCTGCATATCGCGGCCGCGATGACCAACCTCGGCGATGGCGGGGTGGGGCTGTGGGACGAGGCCGACCAGTTCTACTACGACGTGCTCAACACGCCGGACCAGCGGATGGTCCCGCTGCGGGTGCGGTCCATGGTGGGGCTCATTCCCCTCTTCGCGGTGGAGACGCTCGACCAGGCGCTGCTGGAGGAACTGCCGGAGTTCGCCGGGCGGCTGCGCTGGTTCCTCGAAGCCCGTCCGGACCTCGCGGCGCTGGTATCGCGCTGGGAGGCGCCCGGGATGGGCGAGCGCCGGCTGCTGAGCCTGCTGCGGGGCCACCGGATGAAGGCGCTGCTGCGCCGCATGCTCGACGAGACTGAGTTCCTGTCGGACTACGGCGTGCGGGCGCTGTCCCGGCAGCACGCGGCCGAGCCCTACGTGTTCGATGTCATGGGCATGCCGCTCACGGTGCGATACCAGCCGGCGGAGTCGGACTCCGGGCTCTTCGGCGGCAACTCCAACTGGCGCGGGCCGATCTGGTTCCCGGTGAACTACCTGCTGATCGAGTCGCTGCAGAAGTTCCACCACTATTACAGCGACGAGTTCCGGGTGGAATGCCCGACGGGGTCGGGGCGCTACCTCTCGCTCGCGGAAGTGGCGGACGAGCTGACGCGGCGCCTCTCCCGGCTCTTCCTGCGGGACGCGGACGGACGCCGCCCGGCGCTGGGGGACCATCCCAAGCTGCAGCATGATCCCCATTTCCGGGACCTGGTGCTGTTCCACGAGTACTTCCACGGCGACACCGGGCGCGGCGTGGGCGCCTCGCACCAGACCGGGTGGACGGGGCTCATCGCCAAGCTCCTCATGCCACGAACCCCGGCGGCGCCGTCGTCCCCGGCCATGGCCGTGCCCGCGCGTGCCGCCCATCCCCGGCGCGGAGGCGAGCATGCCGCCCGTTGAGACGCCATTGCTGCTCGAGGGCCAGCGGGCGCTGGTCACGGGCGCGAGCTCCGGCATCGGCCGGGCGATCGCGCTGGCCCTGGCGGGCGCCGGGGCCGACGTCGCAGTGAACTACTCCTCCGCCGCGGCGCCCGCGGAGGCCGTGGCCGCGCAGATCCGGGCCCTGGGCCGCCGCGCGGTGGCGATCCGGGCCGACGTGGGCCGCGAGGCCGACGTGACCGCGCTGTTCTCAGGGGTGCGGGAAGCGTTCGGCAGTCTCGACATCCTGGTGAACAACGCCGGGCTGCAGCAGGATGCGCCCCTGCATGACATGACCCTGGCCCAGTGGCAGCGGGTGATCGACGTGAACCTCACGGGCCAGTTCCTCTGTGCCCGCGAGGCGGTGCGCGAATTCAAGCGCCGGGGACCCGAGCCGGCACGATCGCGGGCGCTGGGCAAGATCCTGTGCGTGAGCTCGGTCCACGAGGTGATCCCCTGGGCGGGGCACGCGAACTATGCCGCCTCGAAGGGCGGCGTGAGCCTGCTCATGAAGAGCATCGCGCAGGAGTACGCCGCCGAGGGGATCCGGGTGATGGGGGTGGCCCCGGGCGCCATCCGCACGCCGATCAACCGCGCCGCGTGGGAGACCCCGGAGGCCTACGCCGCGCTGATGCGGCTGGTGCCGTACAAGCGGATCGGCGAACCGGACGACCTGGCCCGGGCCGCGGCCTGGCTGGTCTCCGACCAGGCCGACTACGTCACCGGCACCACGCTCTTCGTGGATGGCGGCATGACGCTTTACCCCGGCTTCGAGGAGGGGGGATGATGCCCGCGCCCGAGGCGGAATGGCTGGAGACCGACGGGCTCGGCGGGTTCGCGAGCGGAACCGTCGGCGGCTGGCGCACCCGGCGCTACCACGGGCTGCTCACGCCGGCCGTCGAGGTACCGTCCCGCCGCGCGGTGCTGGTGGACGGCTTCGAGGCATGGTACGAGCGGGATGGCGTCCGCACGGCCCTCACCACGCAGCAGTACCTGCCCGACGTGCTCCATCCCGACGGCCACGCGCGGCGGGCGGCCTTTGCGCACGCCCCGTGGCCCCGCTGGACCTGGCGGCTGCCGGGCGACGTCGAGGTGACCCAGGAGCTGGTGCTGCCGCATGAACGTCCCGCGGCGGTGCTGCGCTGGCGGGTGAATGCCGCCGGGCGCGGCGGGCGGCTGGTCGTGCGGCCGCTGCTCTCGGGACGGGACAGCCACGCCCTCCACTACGAGAACCCGGCGCTCCGGGCCGAGGCCGTGGTCGAGGGCGAGCGCGTGCGGTGGCAGCCATACGCGGACCTGCCGCCAGTACTGAGCCTGGCGGCGGCGGACTACCGCCACGATCCGCAGTGGTATCGCAGCTTCCTGCTGGCCGAGGAGCGCCGGCGGGGCTTCGAGCACCGGATGGACCTCTGGTCGCCGGGAGAGCTCAGCTGGGACCTCAGCGGCGGCGAAGCCCACTGGGTGCTGCTGGCGGAAGGGATCGAGGGCCACGTCGCGCCTGGCCGGAGCCGGGCGGCCACCCTCGGCTCGCGGCTGCTCGACGCGGAAGCCGCCCGGCGCGAGGCGCTCGGCGATCCGCTCGCCCGCGCGGGCGACCAGTACCTGGTCCGCCGCGGCCAGGGCAAGACGATCATCGCGGGCTATCCGTGGTTCACCGACTGGGGGCGCGACACCTTCATCGCGCTCCGCGGCCTCTGCCTGGCCACCGGACGGCTCGACGACGCCCGCGCCATCCTGCTGGAGTGGGCGGGGCAGGTCTCCGAGGGCATGCTGCCGAACCGCTTCGTCGAGGGGGGCGACCAGCCCGAGTTCAACACCGTCGACGCCTCGCTCTGGTACGTGGTGGCCGTCCACGAGTATCTCGAGGCCCGCCGGCGAGTACCCGCCGCGGAGCGACAGCGGTTGCTCGCGGCGGTCCAGGCCATCCTCGAGGGCCATGCCCACGGCACGCGGTACGGGATCCGCATGGAGGCGGACGGCCTGCTCGCCGCCGGGGTGCCGGGCGTGCAGCTCACCTGGATGGACGCCCGGGTGGGTGACTGGGTCGTGACGCCGCGGATCGGCAAGCCGGTGGAGATCCAGGCGCTGTGGATCAATGCCCTGCGGATCGGGGCGATGTCCGTCCCGCGCTGGGGACCGATCGCCGAGCGGGCCACGGCGGCCTTCAGGGAGCGATTCTGGCGGCCGGCCGGATGGCTGGCGGATGTCGTGGATGCGGACCATGTGCCCGGCGCGGTGGACGATGCCTTCCGCCCCAACCAGGTGCTGGCGGTCGGGGGCCTCCCGTGGCCGGTCCTCGACGACACGCGCGGGCGCGAGCTGCTGGACCGGGTGGAGGAGCGGCTGTGGACGCCCATGGGGCTGCGAAGCCTCGCCGCGGACGACCCCGCCTACCGGCCACGGTACGAAGGCGGTCCCCTGGAGCGGGACGGGGCCTACCACCAGGGCACGGTGTGGCCCTGGCTCGCGGGTCCGTTCATTGAAGGCTGGATCCGGGTGCGGGGCGGCACCCCCGCCGTGCGGGCCGAGGCGCGGCGGCGCTTCCTCGATCCCCTGCTGGGCCAGCTCACGCGGCTCGGCCTCGGGCACCTGGCCGAGATCGCCGATGCCGAGCAGCCCTTCATGCCGCGGGGCTGTCCGTTTCAGGCCTGGTCCATGGGAGAACTGCTCCGGCTCGATCGGGTGGTGCTGGCGTCGCGGGCCGGCGCGCCGTGACCCCGTCGTGGCGGTCGCATCTCCCGGAGTACCTGGCGGAGGCGTTCGGGCTCGGGCTCTTCATGGTGTCGGCCTGCGGGTTCGCGGTGCTGCTGTTCCACCCGGGATCCCCGGTGGTGCAACGGTTCCCGGGCGTGTTCGGCCGCAACCTGGCCATGGGCGTCGCGATGGCGCTGACCCTCCTGGTGAACTTCTACGGTCCCTGGGGGCGACGCTCCGGGGCCCACCTGAACCCGGTGGTGACGCTCACCTTCTTCCGGCTGGGCAAGGTCGCGCGCGGTGACCTGCCCGGCTACGTCCTGGCGCAGTTTGCGGGCGGGCTCGCCGGCACCGGGGTGGCGGCGCTGCTCTTCGGCGCCCGGCTGGCGGACCCGACGGTCAACTATGTGGCCACCGTCCCCGGCCCGTCGGGCGCGGCGGTGGCGCTGCTGGCCGAAGTGCTCATCGCCTTCCTGCTGATGTTCGTGGTACTCCACGTTGCGGCGACCCCGGCGCTCGCCCGGTACACCGGCCTTGGTGCGGCGCTGCTGGTGGCTCTCTACATCGCGTACGAATCCCCCTATTCCGGGATGAGCATGAACCCGGCGCGCACGGTGGCCTCCGCCGCGTTCGCCCGCACCTGGACGGGGTGGTGGATCTACTTCGTGGCCCCCGCGCTCGGGATGCTTGCCGCGGCGGAGGCCTTCCTCCGGCTGCGGGGCCCGCGGGCCCGGCTCTGTGCCAAGATCAGCCACGTCGAGGGGGTGCGCTGCATCTTCTGCGAGCACCACCAGGGCTGAGGCGGGAACCAACCGGGGGGCACCGGCATTCTCGCGGTGCAGGCCACGCGGCACCGGCACGGCGCCGGTGCGAGACCACACTCCGGAGGATGCAATGCGCAGGATGTTCGCGGCTGTCGCGATGCTGGTGACCCTGGTCGGGATGACGACCGCGGCCACCTACGCGCCGAAGAGCTTCACCAGCAAGCCGTTCATGGGCGTCAAGGCCAACACCGGCACCGTCACCGCCACGGTCGACGCGGGTCGGATCTCCCTCAAGGTGTCGGATGACTTCGTCATCCCCGACACCCCGGCGCCGAGCTGGCAGATCGTCGACTCGAAGGGCAACACGTACCTGCTCAACCAGTTCCGCATCAAGGGCGACAAGACCAACCGCATGATCACCCTGCCGGCCTACATCAAGGACGTGGCCAAGGTGCAGGTGTGGTGCTCCTTCGCCGAAGTGCTGCTGGGCGAGACCAGCTTCGACACCGTCATCAAGTAACCTGTCACTCGCACACCGCCGGTCGGGCGCTCCCGGCCGGCGGTCGTGTTTCCGGGAGGATCAGCCGATGCGACGGACCAGCCTCATGGCCCTGCTCTCCTGCCTCGCCGCGCTGCCGGCGGGGGCGCAGGTGGCCCAGCAGAAGACCCTCACCCTCGAGGGCGCGCGCAACGTGATCGCGGCCGCCGTGGCCCTCGCCCGCACGCGGGCCGGCACCGGCGTCATCGCCGTGGTGGACGCGGGCGGCAACCTGATGGCGCTCGAGCGTCTCGACGGCACCTTCGCCGCGGGCGCGACGATCTCGATCGGGAAGGCGCGGACCGCCGCGCTGTTCAAGAAGCCCACGAAGGTGTTCGAGGACATCATCCGGAACGGGCGCACCAGCATGGTGGCGCTCAACGACTTCACGCCCCTCCAGGGCGGCATCCCCATCACCGTGGAC
>JBGAPX010000097.1:0-13863 GCA_044221045.1 Gemmatimonadales bacterium | reverse complement strand
AGGGCCGGATCGTGGTCCGGGACCTGGCCCGTGCCGGGACGGCTGAGCCGCCGAGTCGCCGAGCCGCCGAGCCGTCCGCCCGCGGCGGCGGGGCCCCCTTCACCGACGTCCCCCTGACGCAGATCCGGAAGACGATCGCCCGCCGGCTGGGAGAGTCAATCGGCCCCGTCCCCACCTTCTACCTCACCACCGAGGTGGACATGGAGCGGGTGGCGGAGGCGCGCGAGGCGCTGAATGAGACCGCGCGGCGGCTCGGCGGCTCGGCGGCCCGGCCCGACGAGGGGAAGATTTCCTACAATGACATCGTGCTCAAGGCCACGGCCCTCGCCCTGCGGCAGCACCCGGCCTGCAATGCCTGGTGGCAGGACGACCGGATCCGGTACTGGAACGAGGTCCACGTCAGCGTTGCCGTGGCCATCGAGGATGGCCTGATCACCCCCGTGATCCGGCACGCCGACCAGAAGTCGCTGCGGGAGATCGCGGTGGAGGTCCGGGACCTCGCCGGACGGGCCCGGGAGCGCCGCCTCAAGCCGGAGGAGTATTCCGGTGGTACATTTTCGGTCTCCAATCTCGGCATGTTCGAGATCGACCAGTTCACCGCGATCATCAACCCGCCCGAGGCGGGGATCCTGGCGGTGGGCAGCATCGCCGAGAAGCCGGTCGTGCATGGCGGGGCCGTCGTGCCGCGGAAGCGGATGCGGGTCACGATGTCGTGTGACCACCGGGTGATCGACGGTGCCACCGGCGCCGCCTTCCTCCGGACCCTCAAGCAGATGCTGGAGAATCCGCTGGCGCTGGTCTGGTAGCTCGGCGGCTCGGCGGCTCGGCGGCTCGGCAGCTCGGCGGCTCGGCGAACAACAACAGATTCGAGGACACCTTGGCAACCTTTGACGTGATCATCATCGGCGGCGGCCCGGCGGGCTACGTCTGCGCCATCCGCTGCGCCCAGCTCGGCCTGGCGACCGCGGTCGTCGAAAAGGACAAGCTCGGCGGCGTGTGCGTGAACATCGGGTGCATCCCGACCAAGGCCCTGCTGCACAGCGCCCGGGTGGCCGGCCTGGTGGCCCACGAGGCCAAGGACCTCGGCGTCGAGGTCGGGAGCGTCAAGACCGACTACGGCGTCGCCATGAAGCGTTCCCGGAAGGTGTCGGAGCAGAACGCGAAGGGCGTCGAGTTCCTGATGAAGAAGCACAAGGTGACCGTGCTCAAGGGCGCCGGCACCCTGCTGGCCGGCCGGAAGGTCCGGGTGGGCGGCGACACCCATGACGCGAAGAAGGCGGTGGTGATTGCCACGGGCTCGCGGGTGAAGGGCATCCCCCAGATCGGGCTCGAGATCAACAAGACCAGCGTGATCAGCTCGGACGAGGCGCTGTTCCTGGAGAAGGCGCCGGCGTCGGTGGCGGTGATCGGCGCGGGCGCCGTCGGCTGCGAATTCGCCGACATCTTCAACGCGTTCGGCAGCAAGGTCACGGTCATCGAGGCGCTGCCCCGGATCCTGCCGCTCGAGGACGCGGAGTGCTCCGACGCCCTGGCCAAGAGCTACAAGAAGCGCGGGATCGACGTGGTGGCCGGTGCCAAGGTCGTGAAGGCCGACGTGCGCGCGGACCGGGTGGTCCTGACCCTCGAGGCCGGCGGCAAGAGCCAGACGGTGGAGGCCGAGAAGGTGCTGATGGCCGCCGGCCGCGCGGTGAACACCGAGAACATGGGGTTCGCGGAGGCCGGGGTGCAGCTGACCGACCGCGGCTGGGTCAAGGTGAACCTCGAGACCCTCGAGACCACCGCCCCCGGGGTCTACTGCATCGGCGACGTGGCCGGCCCCCCGATGCTGGCGCACAAGGGCAGCCGGGAGGGTGTGAACGTGGCGGAACGGATCGCGGGCCATCGCCCGCACCCGATCCGCTACGACAACATCCCGTCGGTGACCTACTGCCACCCCGAGGTGGCCAGCGTGGGGCTCACCGAGGACCAGTGCAAGGAGAAGAAGCTCGACTACCAGGTCGGTCGCTTCCCGTTCAGCGCCAATGGCCGGGCCCGCGCCTCCAACGAGACCGAGGGCTTCGTCAAGATCATCCGCGAGAAGAAGTACGGCGAGATCCTGGGGGCCCACATCGTGGGCGGGCACGCCTCGGAGATGATCCACGAGCTGGGCCTGGCCAGGGAAAACGAGTACACCGTCGAGGAGGTCGACCTGCTGGTGCACGCCCACCCGACCCTGTCGGAGGCGATCGCGGAGGCCTCGCTCGACTCGCTCGGACGGGTGATGCACATCTAGGCGGCTCGGCGGCTCGGGCACTCGGCGATCGGGCGATTGAGCGATTGGGCGATTGGGTGAGGTCGAGCGGGCGGACGGAACAATGACTGAGCCGGTTCGAAGCACGCAGGAAGCGCTCTCTCCCACGGGGGAGCCGGCCGCGCCGGACCACGTGGGCCTGGCCTTCCGCGGCATCGCCGCGGGGACGCTGGCCGGCGTCGCATTCGTGGCGGCCATGATGTGGACCTACCGCGCCCTGCAGGCCAGCGGGGCCGCGCCCCCCACCCCCACGGCGCAGGACCCGATCGTCAACCTGGTGCTCTTCGGCTGGCTGGGCGGCGGGGGCGCAGGGGCGCTCGCGGCCTGGCGCATCATGCGCCCCATCGCGTCCGCCTACCGCCGCGGCGGCCTGTCCATGGTGGCCGGCTTCGCTACCCTCCTCGTCTCCTTCATCACCGCACCGGTGGACAGCCTCCTCGGGCGCTGGGGACTGCTGGGCCTCACCGCCGTCGCGGGTGGCCTTGCCCTGTGGCTGGCCCGCTCAGCCAGCCGGCCCCACCGCCAGTCATGACGGACATCCGCCGGCTGCAGGTGCTCGAGCTGGGCCGGGTGCCCTACGCCGACGCGCACGCGCTGCAGCGGCGGCTGGCGGATCGTCGGATCGCCCGCGAGCTGGGGCAGGACCTGCTGCTGCTGCTCGAGCACGATCGCACGGTGACCCTCGGCCGCGGCAGCCGGGCGTCGAGCCTCCCCCTCTCTGTGCCGGAGCTCGAGGGCCACGGGGTGACGGTCGTCGAGGTCGAACGGGGGGGCGACGTGACCTGGCACGGCCCGGGACAGCTGGTGGGGTACCCGATCCTCGACCTCACCGGGCACCGGCAGGACCTGCACTGGTACCTGCGAGCGGTAGAGGAAGCGCTGATCCTCGCCCTGCGTGACCTGGGCCTGACGGGCAGCCGGCGGCCGGGGCTCACCGGAGTGTGGATCGAGGACCGGAAGGTGGCCAGCATCGGGATCCACGTCCGGCAGTGGGTCACCACGCACGGATTCGCGCTCAACCTGACCAACGACCTGGCCGATTTCGGCTTGATCGTGCCCTGCGGCATCCCCGATGTCCGGATGACGACCGTGGCACGGGAACGAGACGTGTCCGTCCCGCCGGCGGCCCTCTGGCCGGCGGCGACCGCGGCGGTCACGCGGGCGTTCGGCGCGGTGTTCGGACTGACCCCGGTCGCCACCACCCTCCCCGAGGCGCTCGCCGGGGGAACCGCGGCACGTTCCACGGCGTAATACTCCTACCATGACCACACGACAGGATGTCCGGACCCGGGACAAGGACCGGCTGCCGCCCGGCCAGGTGATCACCCAGAAGTGGCCGGTGCTTCACTATGGCACGGTACCGCAGGTGGACACGCGGACCTGGCGATTCCAGGTGACCGGCGCGGTGGAGCAGCCGTTCGAGCTTGGCTGGGCGGAACTGCTGGCCCTGCCCCGCCAGGAAACCACCTGTGACATCCACTGCGTGACCCGGTGGAGCCGCTACGACAATGTGTTCGAGGGCATCCCGCTCACCGCGATCCTGGAACTGGCCCGCCCGCGCTCCGACGCTGCGTTCGTCATGGTCCACGCCGAGCACGGGTTCACCACGAACCTCCCGCTGGACGACCTGGCCCGGCCGGGCAACCTCCTGGCGCTCAAGCACAATGGCGTGGACCTGGACCCGGAGCACGGGGGGCCGGTGCGGCTGCTGATCCCCCACCTGTACTTCTGGAAGAGCGCCAAGTGGATCCGGGGGCTCGAGTTCATGGACGAGGACTATCCCGGCTTCTGGGAGCAGAACGGCTACCACATGCGCGGGGACCCCTGGGCGGAGGAACGCTACGGGCGGCCGGACCCGGCCCGGATGCGGCGGGGGCCCCGCAAGTAAGCCCGGGAGATACCCGGTCAGGCTGGTCGGTGCAGCGCATAGGGGCCGGGCATCCGGTTGTCAACCGGGCCGGCCCCGTTTCACGCCTGCCATTGCGTTTCCCGGCGGGGCGCAACATTCTCTCTCTCATGACGGCACCGACCGAGCGCCGCAGTCCCGAGGCGCAGGCGGACCAACTGGTCCGCGACATCCTGAAGGCGGCACACGGGTGGGCGCGCGAAGCGCCGCCGGCGTTGATGCCGCCCGTGCGGGCGGTGTGCATCCGGCTGGCCGAGATGGTGGCGGACCAGCGGAACTACTTCGCGCCGCTGCCGGGACCGCAGGAAGCCGAGCGGGCCAACGTGCTGCAGCTGGTGGCCAGGCGGCTGGCGTCGGAGGCGGTCACCGAGGGGCTGGAGCAGCCGCTCGCGGCGCTCAGCGAACTGGAGCTCAAGTCCACGAGTTCCTGGGCCCTGGTGCCCACCGCCCAGGGGGAGTGGATCACCGTGGCGGTCCAGTTCCTCGAGGGCTGTGCCCGCCACACGCCGGACGACGAGCGCCCCGATCCCTACTGGGCGGACGACGTCGTGGCCGGCGTCATCGCGTCGGTGCGCGCGGTGCTCGGCATCGACGAGCTGCATGCCCGCACCGAGGCCCAGTATCCGGGCGGACGGCGCAGCACCGGGGAGCAGCCGGTGGTCGAGGACGAGTAGCCCGCCGCCGTCGACCGCGGCAACGACGAGGGCCCCGGCCGGCAGGCCGGGGCCCTCGTCGCTTCGTCCCATCGTCGCGGCTAGACGCGCGCCTGGGCGAAGAGCTCCATGAACCGCCCGAACACGGTGATCCCCTCCCACAGCTGGGCCAGGTCCAGCTTCTCGTTCGGGGAATGCAGCCCGTCATCCGGCAGGCCGATCCCGGTCAGGAGCACCGGGGCGCCCATGGCGCCAAGCCGCGGCACGATCGGGATGGAGCCGCCGGCGCGGACCCGGACCGCGGGCTTCCCCACCACTTCCTTGAAGGCCGCGTCCAGCACGGCGAAGGCCGGGTGGTTGACGTCCACCTGCACCGGGTCGCCGCCGTGGAGGATCTTCACCTCGACCTCGGCGTACTTGGGCGCGGCCGCCTTCGCGGCCTTCTCCAGCCACTTGGCCACCTGCGCGAAGGGCAGCCCCGGCACCAGGCGGAGGCTCACCTTGGCGGTGGCGGCCGCCGGAATGACCGTCTTGGCCCCCTCCCCCACGAAGCCCCCGCGGATGCCGTGGATCTCGAACGTGGGCAGGGCCCAGGTGCGCTCGAAGACCGAGTACTTCTGCAGCCCGGTGAGCGCCTTCCCGGTGACCTCCTCCTGCAGGTACTGCTTCTTCTTGAACGGCAGGCGGTCCCAGTCCCGGCGTTCCGCCTTGGTGGGCGGGATGACCGACTTGTAGAGCTTCGGGATGTTGACCCGGCCCGACTCGTCCTTGAGGTCGGAGAGCAGCCGCACCAGGGTCTCGAGGGCGTTGGGCGCGACGCCGCCGTAGGTGCCGGAGTGGAGGTCGCGCTGCAGGGTCCGCACCGAGATCTCGGCGTAGCACATGCCGCGGAGCGCGGTGTAGACGCCGGGGATGCCCGGGGCATAGTAGGACATGTCGCACACCAGCGCGGCGTCGGCCTTGACCCGTTCCGGCTCCTTCGCGATCAGCTCGTCCAGCACGTGCCCGCCGCATTCTTCCTCGCCCTCGATCAGGAAGTGCACGTTGAGCGGCGGGCGTCCGCTGCCGTCGCGGATGGCCTCGTAGGCGCGCAGCAGGCAGAACACCTGCCCCTTGTCGTCGGCGGTGCCGCGGGCGTACAGCTTCCCATCACGGACCGTGGCCTCGAACGGGGGCGTGTGCCACTCGTTCACCGGGTCGACCGGCTGCACGTCGTAGTGGCCGTAGATGAGAAGCGTCGGGGCGCCCGGCACCGGGGGAGACTCGGCCCAGACCACGGGATGCCCCGTCCCCTCGATGAGCTCGACCACCGGGCAGCCCAGGCGGCGGAAGTCGCGCATCAGCCAGTCGGCGGCGCGGCGGCAGTCGGCGGCGTGTTCGGGGAGGGCGCTGATGCTGGGGATGGCGAGGAACTCGGTGAGCTCGCGCAGCAGTCGCGCTTGCTCGCGGGTCGCGAATGAGGTGTCCATGGTGCTGCAAAGGTACAGCGCCGGAAAGGGGTCGTGAAGGGAGGCTTCCCGCGCCCCGGAGGACCGATGACGGGCCGCTGCCGGGACGCTGCCGCCACGCCCGGAGGGACCCCACCGCCCCTCTGGCGCGGGGCTCGGCGCGCGATACATTCGCGCCCATGTACTCCACCGACCAGTATCGCGTGTTCCCCAGCGCGCCCGCCGAGCGGGTGCTCTCCCGCCCGCGCCGGCTGGTGGCGGAGGGGCGGCTCGCGGAGGCGGAGGAGGCCTACCGGTCGGTCCTGGGCCTGGAACCGCACCTGAAGCCGGCGTGGATGGAGTACTTCGCCCTGCTGCGGCAGGCGGGGCGGCACGAGGCCGCGCTGGCGCTCGCGGGCGAGGCCTCCACCCAGTTCGGAACCGACGCGCTGCCGCTCGCGCTCCGGGGCGCGGCGCTGGTGGAACTGGGTCGCTTCCGGGACGGGCTCGAGGCCCTGGACGAGGCCGCGTGCCTGAACCCGGACCTGGGCCTGATCTGGCACGAGGCCGGGTACGCGGCGTGGCGGCTGGGCGAGCTCTCCCGGGCCCTGATGGCGCTGGACCGCGCCTTCGCGCTCGAGCCGCACAGCGGCACCCTCCACCTGCGCGGCAAGGTGCTGCGGCAGGCGGGACGCTACCTCGCCGCAGAAGTCGCGTTCGAGGGTGCGGCCGAGGCGGCGGAGTTCCCGATCCAGCGGGACGCCGCGGCCCAGGAGATCCGGGTCACGCGCCGCTTCGCCATGTTCCCCGGCACGCGGCCCGACACGCTCACCCCGGCGCGGCGCTGGTTCGCCACCGAGGGGGCGGTCCCGCTCACGGGCGCCTCCGGCCCCGCCGCGACCGAAGCGGAGATCGGCCGGGCGTTCGCGCATCTGGCGCGGGAGCTGGGCTGGCAGTGCACGGTGGTAGTGGCGCTCGATGCGTGGCCCGCCTGGTACGACCTGGCGCAGGCACTCCGGCTCCCGGTGGCGGCGGAACTGCCCGCCGACCCGGCGAGCATCCCGCTGGTGGTCGCGCGGCGCCCGGAGGCGGTCACGACCTGGGCCGACGTGGTCGAGCGGGTGAGCAGCGGCGGGCGCGGCGTGACCTTCGCGCTGGGGCAGCCGGCCGACGCCGCCGTCGCGGACCTCTGCGGCTTCCTCGGCGCGGTGCCCGACGCCGCGGTGGATGGCCCCTTCGCGCTCGAGGCGGCCCGCCACCCCGACGGTCGCCTCGCCGGCCGTACCCTCCGCTAGTTCAGCCCCGGAAGATCCGGTTCACCCACTGGACCGAGTTGCGGTAGAGGCCGGGCAGCCGGCCGACCGAGACGTCGGCCT
Organism: Gemmatimonadales bacterium; assembly: GCA_044221045.1. Lineage (GTDB taxonomy): Bacteria > Gemmatimonadota > Gemmatimonadetes > Gemmatimonadales > GWC2-71-9 > JADJOM01. Next base: position 6,211 of record JBGAPX010000097.1, on the reverse strand, counting down.
GCTCGGCGAGCTCCTTGAGCTCGCCCCAGTGGCCACGCTCATAGGCGAGCGCCAGCGCCCAGACCGCGGAGAGGCTGGTGCGCCGGCCACAGAGGGTATGCCGGATCTCGTTGGACACCGGCATGTGCGCCAGGGCCTCCTCCATCGGCTGGCCCAGCAGGCTGTCCAGGGTGCTGAGCAGCCCCGTGAGGAAGAGATCCATGTCCCGCGAGGCGAGGCCGGCCTCGCGGCCCACCTGCTCCAGGAACTGGGCCCGCACCAGCGAGGTCACCACCAGCTCGGACGGCTTGTCGCTCCCCAGCACGGTGAGCGCGATGAGCGAGCACCACTTCCGGGCGGCGCGCTCGCCCAGCACCCGGAGGGCGTGCTTGATGGACGTGACCTCGTGGCGCCAGCCGAAGCCCGCGGAGTTGAGGTACCGGAGCAGCTTCACGGCGAGCGCCACTTCCTGCTTGATCACGCGCTCCAGGCGGTCGAAGTCGAGCTCGGGGCGGTGCAGCTCGGTCATGAACTGGACGCAGTTGCGCTTGAAGGCCGGCACGTCCGGGGTGCGCAGCAGCTCGGGCTCGCAGAAGAAGTAGCCCTGGTAGAGCGTGAACCCCTCCTCCACGGCGGCGGCGAAGGCCTCGCGCGTCTCCACTCCCTCGGCGACCAGCTGCACCTTGCGGGGGCCGAACTCGCGCACCAGCGCGCGCCGGTCGGCCTCGGTGGTGGCACCCCAGTCCACCTTGATCATGTCGGCGAGGTCGGCGATGGGTGCCAGGACCGGCCGCCGGACGAAGTCGTCCAGCGCCAGGCGGTAGCCGGCCCCCTTGAGCGCGCGGCAGGACTCGAGCACCTCGGCCGTGGGCTCCACCACCTCCGCCAGCTCGATCACGGTGCGCTCCCGGGGCAGCACCAGGTAGAGCTCCTGGATCAGCACGTCGTGCGCCACCTTGACGAAGCCGAGCTTGTCCCCGAGCAGGGCATCGAGCCCGAAGCCGAGCAGCACCGTGTGCAGCATCTCGAAGGAGGCTTGGTCCGGGCTGTCGCCGTCTACGCCACCCCCGAGCCCCGATTGAAACAGGAGCTCATACCCGACCACCGCCTGCTGGCGGTCGAGGATGGGCTGGCGGGCCACGAAGATCTCGCTGCTGACGGATGTGCCGGTGATGGTGCCCTCCCTGGCGGTGGACGGTTTCCGGACGGCTTCCTGCCGGCCGGATTACCCGCACTCAGTATCGGACGGGGAGGTGCCGGGCTTGACCCGGCTCGCGGCCAGGCGCCTAGGGCCCGCAGGCGACCGTGAGGGGCAGGGTCAGGGTTCCGCCGTTGACCAGGCCGGCGTACGGCAGCGGGCCGGGATCGGCGCAGGCGCCAGGGAGGTTGGAGAGGGTGACGGTCCCGCTGCCGTCGCTCACATCGACATCGAGGACGGTGAACTGGCCGGCGGCGTCGGTGGCCACGAGCGGCTCCCCCGCGAGCCCGGTGGGCGTCACGGCGACCAGCACGTTGCCGAGCGGGGCCCCGAGGGCGTCGGTCACCGACCCGGCGATGGTCCCGAGGAGCGTGGGCGCCGTGCAGGTGAGCGACAGCCCAAAGCTGGTCACGGTCCCCGACTGCACCATCACCGGGTACCCGGGCTGGGCGCTGCAGATCGGCGGCAGGCCGCTGAGGGTCAGTGACACCGCGCCCACCGGCACGCCGGCCAGGGTGAAGCCCCCGGCAGCGTCGGTGATGGCGGAGGCGCCCCCCGGGGTGGCGAGGACGGTGACGCCCGCGAGGGGCCCGAGTGTCGGCGAGCTGAGGCTGCCCTGCACCGACCCGAGCGGTGGCGGGCTCAGGTCCGCGAGGTCGGCGGCGACGATGAGCCGGGCGGTGAATTGCCCAACCGTGGGATCGATGTCGAAGCCGACCCTCGACGACGCGGTGATAGTCCCCGGCGCGATCGCGGGGAACTCCTCGTACCGGAAGCAGTCGTCCGCGCCGACGCAGCTGCTGTCGTTGAAGAAGTTCCAGGGCGCACCATCCCAGTCGGTGCTGGCCGCAACGAGCCCGCGGCCCGGCAGCACCACGATCACGTCGTTGCCCGATCCGCCGGTGGAGGTGCCTCCGGCGGTCACGGCGATGGCGATGTCATATGGAAAGAGCAATGGCCCCGCGGTGCCCGGCGGCGGCGCGGGGAAGGCCGTCGGACCGACCAGGTTGACGCCCGAGAGCCGGTTGGTGATCGCGATGTCGAAGCTGACCCGCACCTTGCCGGGCTGGAACGCCCCGACCGGAGACGCGCTGAAGTTCGAGGTGGTGAGCAGGGTGGCATCGCCGCCCAGGAGGGAGAGGCTGAGCCCGTCGGCGCTCTCGCCCATCCCCCCGAGGCCGGTCGATGGCGCGACGATGCGGATGCGCCCGCTGCTCACATTGACCTCCGCGAGGAAGGCGGCGCGCGCCACGCCGGTGGTCGGCACCTCCGGCACCTCGGGGATGCCGTAGGGCCCGAGCGTCTTCATTTCCGCCGTGCACCCGAGCACCATGGACGCGAGCAGGAGCGCAAGCGTGGTGGCGGGGCGACGCGAGCGGGGGATTCGCATCAGCCACTCCTGTGAGGCGCTGAAAGCTTCCCGCCCGCCGTCACAACGATGTGACGGACCGGTGACGCATGGTCCACGAGGCCCGCTGCCCGGGGCCCCTTCAGGGCGTCACCCCGGTCCAGCCCCGGCTCCAGCCAGCGTACCACGGAACGTTGGTCCGGGTGGCGTTGGCGGGCTCCACCGCCCCGACCCAGGTCGGGGTCAGGTCAAAAAACAGGTTGGAAGGTGGCGTCACTGCCCCCGTCTCCGGGGGGCTGCCGGGCTGGGGGCGCGTATCCGGCGTCTGCGTGCTGGTGCCGGCCACGAGCACCGGGTCCACCTCACGGTTCTGGAGCACGGGGGTGGTCGCGTAGGCGGCCTCGTCGAGGCAGTCGGCGTCCGTCGCGTAATTGGGGGTGGCGCCGAAGAAGATGGAATGGTCGAGGAATGCCAGGCCGGCCCCGAACTGGCCGCAGGCGTCCGGGCCCTCCACGTCGAAGCCGTCGGCCGCGGTGCCCAGCACAATCGCGTCCCGCAGGGTGCCGGCCGACCCATCCTGCAGCACGAAGCCCCGGCCACCGCCCACGCTGCTCCCGAGGACGGTCACATGGTAGAGGTCCGGCTCGGAGCGCGGCAAGGTGTTGGGCGCACCGACGAGGTTGCCGCCGAGGATGGCATCGCCACCGTTCTGGGGCACCTGCACCTGGAGGAACTGCACACCGCCGCCAATACCGTTGCCGCCCCAGCCGTGCTCCCAGTGGAGGCCGGCCCCGAAGTTCCCAGTGGCCACCATATGCCGAAGGTTCACGTTGCCACCGGAGACGAAGATGCCGTCCCCGAGGGAGCCGTGCACCTGCACCTGGTCAATGGTGGTGCCGCTGCCGACGCCGAGCAGGGCCAGCCCCCCCACGGGACCCGTGCCGGCACTCATGCCGGCGTACTCGATCCGGGTGTACTCCAGGGCGCCCGTGGTGTCCTCAACCAGGCAGCCGCCGTACAGCTCGGTGGTCCCGATACTGTACTTCTCGGGGCAGAAGCCGGTGGTGCCGGGATCCGAGTGGTTGAGCAGCGCCAGGCCGTTCAGCACGATCCCGCCCCAGCATCCCGGCGACTTGGTGGCGCCCTTGCAGGTGAAGACAATCGGTTCGATGCGCGTCCCGCGAATGAGGACGTTGCCAGCCCGTGCCACCACGAGCGCCCCGCGGGTGGCCGGGTCGCCCTCGATCTGGGTGCCGGGCTGCACGGTCAGCGTGGCGCCGGGCCCGACAATCACGTTGCCCTGCAGTTCATAGACGGTGTCGCGATACAGCGTGCGGCTGGTGGCCAGGAGGCCGCTCAGGACCGCGGTGAAGGGGCGCGGGGTGCGCCCGGGGACCAGTTCACCGGGCACCAGGCGGTCGTTCCCGACGGCCTCGTTGTTGATCTCTACGGCGTCGAGCACCGTGATGCCGTAGCTCCCATCGGGATTCCGGCCCGGCGGAATCGGGTCCCCGGCCTCACCGAGGCCGGGGCTGTTGGCGGGCGCGACATCGCCGGCAATGACATAGTCGCGGTTCACTTCGGTGAGCAGCGCCCGGTTGCCGACCGCGAGGTTTGCCACGGCCGAGGCATCGAGCACATCGATCGTGGTATTGAGGGTCACATCGCCGAATCGGAATCCCTGCCCCGCAATCCGCGGCAGGACATGCTCGGTGAGCCCGAAGTGGGCCCACCAATCCTCCAAGGTGCGGGGAGCCACCGGCGACGGCGCCACCTCCCGGACCTCGAGCGGCAGGCGTTCGGCGCGGTACAGCGCCTGGCCCGCCGGCGTGGCCGCCTCCTCAAGGTCATAGCCGAGCCGGTCGGGCCACCCCGGGCGGAGCACCTCGAACCGCAGGTCAGCGGTGACCTCGGGCAGGCCATCGAGGCGGAGGCTCGCCACGCGGAGCTCACCCGCCTCGGCCCGATCGGGGTTCACCAGGATGAATGCATCTCCCTCGAGCGGCTGCCCCAGGTAACGGAGCGCCGCGGGGTCGAACCGGAGTGTCCCCTGCACGCCAGCCAGCGGTCCGCCATCGGTCCGCCGTACCAGTGGCAGGAGAGCCACGGTGTCGCCCGGGAAGGCGACGGCGCGGCTGACGGCGAGTCCCACCGCGAGGGGATCCGTCGCCGGGCTGGTCCCCGAGGGAAGCAGGTCGCGGCTGCAGCCGGCGGCCGCGAGGGCGGCGGTGGCCAGCCAGAGCGCGACGAGGGCCCGGCGGCGTTCCGGATCACTGGAAGAGGTCATTGTCCTCGATCCTCGTGAAATTGCCGTTCCTGTCGAACAGGTACAGGATCACGGAGTAGTAGTCGTAGTACTGCGGGCGGCCGCTACCGAGGGGAATGGTCGGCACCAGCACATCGCCCTCGAAGCCGAAGGCGTTGAAGACGCCCACGTCGGGGCGGCCGTCCGGCGTGAAGAGGATGCCGTCGCGCAGGGTCGCTGCCCCGAAGAAGCCGGCATAGTCCGGGTCGCTCACCTGCAGGACGGTGGTGAGTGCCGCCGTGGTGCTCAGCTTGGCGTTGAAGGCCGTCGGCTGGGGGCCGGGGCCGGACTCGTTGCCGATGGGCTCCTCGACGATGGCCGTGGTGTTCCCGTTCCAGTCCTGCACCCGCAGGCTGGTGCAGCGCCCCTGGAGGTCCGCATCGGGGACGCCGAGCTCGATGGCGCCGAAGATCGTGGCGGTGTCGGGGCCGAAGGGAGCGCCGGTCAGGAGCCCGCGCCGCTGTCGGCCTCCCGTGGCGATGACGCTGGTGCCGTGGCAGTCGGTGATGTCCCAGAAGTACCGCTCGGCATCACCGTCGGGGTCGGCGACGCGGAACATGAAGCCGCTCACGCCGTCGTGGTACGACGTGGCCACCGACAGGAACTCGGGCCGCTGGGCGGGGTCCGAGCAGACCACCCGGTAGTCCGCCCGGGCGCCACCTGTCCCGGTGACGATGAAGTGCTGTCGACGGCTGCCATCGCTGATGATGGTGCAGTTTCCCGCCACGTGGAGCAGGTCCACGTCGTACTCGCCGGGCGGCAGGTCGTCGATGTGCAACGTGTCATTGGCGCCGAGGACCCCGGAACGGACAGTGCCACCCTCCCGGCTGATGGTCCAAGCGTAGGCGGCGTCGTTCTGGTAGCCGTCGGTGGCGGTGGTGACCCGGATCAGCGATTCGCAGCTGATCAGGAAGCGCCAGAGCGCGGTGTTGCTGTTCTCGGGCACCAGCAGGTAGATCTCGGTGCCGTCCTGCACCTGGCATTGCGACGGCAACCCGCTGAGCGTGACCCGGTAGGTGGCCGGCTTCACCGGGACTATCACGGTGTCGCCCGGGGCCACCCGGCGGATCTCGTCGATGTGGAGGGTGCCGGAGATCTCGGTGATGCGGTACGTGTACTCGCGGCCGATGTCGGTCCCCGGCTCGGCCGTGATCACCGGCACGATCGCGATGTAGGGGGGTTCGGCGGGGCCGGCGCTCTCGTCACACCCACCCAGCCCCAGCAGCAGGGTTCCGAGCAGCGCCGGCAGCAGCAGCCGGGAGGCGAGGCGTCCCAGCCGCCGCCGGCGGGTGGTGGGAGCCAGCGGGGGCTGTCCGGCGCGGGGCAGCCAGCGGGGTCGGCGGGCATCCATGCAGCACTCCTGGGAGCGAGACGGGGCGGC
>JBGAPX010000003.1:0-76716 GCA_044221045.1 Gemmatimonadales bacterium | reverse complement strand
CGCCGCGATGCCCTCAAGGCCCTGGGCATCGCGGGCGCCGCGGCGCTGCAGCCCCCCGGCCCCGTGGACACGGGCGCCCGCGCCGCAGCCCCGATCCTGCCCCTCACCAGCACCAGCGACGTGCACGTGCCCCCGCGCGGCCGGAGCTTCGTCAAGTTCAGCTTCGATCACCCTGAACCGTCCGTGCCCTTCGAGGGGTTCAGCTTCGGCCTGATGGTGTTCACCCGTGAGAACGCGTACGGGCTCGACCAGGCGCGAATGAGCGTGCATGAGACCGACGGCGGCCTCGAGGTGCGCGCCACCGGGCTGGTGTGGGCCGGCGGGCAGCAGCGGGCCGACGGGGAGGTCCGCCTGGCGCTGCGACGTATTCCGGACGGGGTGGAATGGGACGCCGCCGTCGCCATGGACCAGCCGATCAAGGCCGTCACCACCGTGCTCCGCGGCGTGCCGCGGGGCCGGGTGGCCGCCGGCGGCGGCGCCTTCGCCGACCCCGGCGACGACGAGCTGCTCTTCGGCTATCCCTTCGGTGGCGGCGACCTGTTCGTGGCCGGCGGGATGAACACCCCGCTGCTGCAGGTGGAGGAGGCCGGTGGCGGCTGCTGCTACGTCGCGAGCCGCGACACCGCGGTCCGCACCAAGCGCTTCTACCTGCAACCCGGCGGGCAGGGGTACCGCATCGAGGCGGTGCACGAGGTCGAGGGGTGGAAGGACGAGCACCGCGTGACCCTGCCCCCCTGGCGCGTGGGCCGCGCCGCGAGCCAGGAGGCGGCCACCGCGGCGCACTACGCCCACCTGGCGCGGGCGTACCGGCTCCCCGACTGGGACACCCGCCCCGACGTCCCGGACTGGCTCCGCCGCACCGCGCTGGTTACCACGCTGCACGGAATGCACTATACCGGCTACATCTTCAACGACTATCCGAAGATGCTCGCCACGCTGCGGTGGATGGCCGCCCGGATGCCCGGCGAGCGAATCCTCGCGTTCCTCGCCGCGTGGGACGGCCGCTACTACTGGAACTACCCCGCGTACGAGCTCGACCCCCGCATGGGCGGCGAGCGCGCCTTCCGCCGCCTCATCGACGAGGGGCACGACCTCGGCGTCCGCTTCATGCCCATGTTCGGCGCCAACGCCGCCAACCGGCGCCAGCCGTCCTTCCCCGCGCTCGCGGAGGCGGCCACGGCCAAGGTGGACGGCGACACGATGGACCTCAACTGGGTGGACTGGGACAACGACCGCCACATGGAAGGCTGGCTCGCCTACATGAACCTCGGCGTAGCCGCGTGGCGCGAATGGCTCGGTGGCCGCATCGGCGCCATGATTGAGCGCTTCGGTGTGGACGCGTACTTCCTCGACATCGCCGGCGGCTGGGTCAACAACCCGCGCGCCGACATGCACGCCGGGATCCGGCAGCTGGTGCAGGACCTCCGCGCCCGGCACCCCGGTGTCATCGCCGTGGGCGAGATGCACTACGATGCGCTGCTCGAGGTCCTGCCGCTCTTCCACGCCGGCGGCGGCGGGCCCGCCGGCCCCCACGTGCAGCGGCACGCCCGGTTCTTCCAGCACCTGAGCCACCCCGCCCCGGGCCGCGGCAGCACCGGCGTGCACGAGGAAGGGTTCAGTCGCTTCGACCCCGACACCCTATCGCTCGCGCCACACGCCATCCCCACCCTCAACGTGGTGGACGACACCCTGGCGCGGCACCAGGACCTCATGGACGCCGTGATCCGGCGGGCCCGGGAACGGGCGGGGATCTGATGACCAGTCACCTCTCGCGTCGCGACTTCATGGCCGCCACCGCCGCCGGCGGCGCCCTGCTCTGGCCCGCGACCCTGCGCGCGGCCACCGGCGCGACGCCGCCCATCACGCTCCGGGCCCGGCCCTTCCCCCTCGATCGCGTCCGGCTCCGCCCCGGTTACGTCGCCGACCAGCTCGAGATCAACCGCCGCCACCTGCTGGCCCAGGATCCCGACCGCCTGCTCCACATGTTCCGGGTGACCGCCGGCCTCCCCTCCAGCGCCGAGCCCCTCGGCGGCTGGGAGGCTCCCGACAACGAGCTGCGCGGCCACTACACCGGCCACTACCTCTCCGCCTGCGCCCTGCTGTTCGCCGCCACCGGCGACGCCGCCATCCGCTCCCGCGCGGAGACCGTCGTGGCCGGCCTCGCCGAGTGCCAGCGGGCGCTCGGCAGCGGCTACCTGAGCGCCTTTCCCGAGGAGCTGTTCGACCGGCTGCGCGCCGGCCAGCCCGCGTGGGCGCCGTTCTACACCATCCACAAGCTGATGGCGGGCCTCCTCGACCAGCACCAGCTCGCCGGCAGCGCGCCGGCCCGCGAGGTCCTCGAGCGCCAGGCCCGCTGGGTGGGCCGCTGGTGCCAGCCCCTCGGCGACGCCCACATGGCGCGGGTGCTCGAGCGCGAGTACGGCGGGATGAACGAGGTGCTCTACAACCTTCACGCCCTGACCGGCGACGCCCAGCACCTGGCGCTGGCGCAGCGCTTCGACCACGAGCGCTTCTTCGCCCCGCTGGCCCAGGGCCGCGACGAGCTGGCGGGCCTCCACGCCAACACCAGCATCCCCAAGGTGATCGGCGCCGCCCGGCGGCACGAGCTCCTGGGGGAGCGCCGCGCCCGCGACATCGCGGAGTACTTCTGGCACGAGGTCACCGGCCGGCGCTGCTACGCCACCGGCGGCACCAGCGCGGATGAAGGATGGGGCGAGCTCGGCGCGCTCGCCGCCGGCCTCTCCGGCTACACCCAGGAGTGCTGCGTCACCTACAACATGCTCAAGCTCTCCCGCCACCTCTTCAGCTGGACCGCCGATCCGCGGGTGGCCGACTACTACGAGCGGGCCTACCTCAACGGCATCCTCGGCACCATGCACCCGTCGGACGGCGACAAGCTCTACTACGTGAGCCTCGCCGACGGGCTGTGGAAGCTCTTCGGCACCCCGGGGCACGACTACTGGTGCTGCACCGGCAGCATGGCGGAATCCTTCGCGAAGCTCGGCGACAGCATCTACTTCCGGGACGACGCCGGACTGTACGTGAACCTCTTCGTGGCGTCGGAGCTGGACTGGCGGGAACGGGACGTGCGGATCCTGCAGGAGACGCGGTTCCCGGAGGAGGAGACGACCCGGCTCACGGTGCGCGCGCCGCGGCCCGCCAGCTTCGCGCTCCGGGTGCGGGTGCCGGGGTGGGCCGCGGGGGGGCACGCCACGCTGAACGGGCGCCGGCTCGAGAGCTTCGCCGCGCCGGGGAGCTACCTGGTGGTGGAACGCCGCTGGCAGGACGGCGACCGGCTGGAGGTGACCCTGCCCATGACGCTCCGCGCCGAGCCGCTGCCCGACGCGCCGGCACGCCACGCCCTCTGCTTCGGGCCGCTGGTCCTGGTCGGCCGGCTCGGCACCGAGGGCCTCACGCCCCAGTCGCTGCGCGCCGAGCCGACCGCGCCGCGCACCGTGCCGGAGTACCGGCTGCCGTCGGTGCCGGCGCCAACCCTCGTCGGGAAGGCCGACGCCCTGGGGACGTGGATCCGGCCGGTGGCCGGCCGGCCGCTCACCTTCACCACGAGCGGCCAGCCGATCGACCTCGAGCTGGTGCCGTTCTACCGCTCGCTCGACGAGCGCTACGCGGTGTACTGGACCATCGCGGAGGCCTGATCCCCGCGGTGGAGCCGCCCCCCGGGGGGACGCTCTCGCCGCCGAGTGCCGAGCCGCCTATTTGGGCAGCAGCACGCCGTCCACGATGTAGAGCATGCCGTTGCCCGCGCGCACCGAGCCGATCACCTTCGCCCCGTCGATCGTGATCTCGTCGCCCGCCCGCCGCACCGTCACCGACCCGCCGGCCAGCATCGTGAGCACCAGCCCGTCGGTGAGCTGTGCGGGATCGTACGCGGTGACGATGACGTGGTGCAGCAGGATGGTGCGGAGCTGGCTCGCGCTCTCCGGCTTGAGCAGCGTCTCCACCGTGCCCGCGGGCAGCTTGTCGAACGCGGCGTTCACCGGCGCGAAGACCGTGAAGGGGCCGGGGTTGTTGAGCGGCAGCACGTAGTCCACCGCCTTGAGCGCGGTGACCAGCGTGGTGTGGTCCTTGGAGCCCGCGGCGATCCCCGCGATGCTGTTGGGGTCGAGCGTCACCGCCGGCGCCGCGACGGCGGCCTGGGCGGGGGCGGCGCCCTCCGCGGCCGGCTTGCAGCCGACGGGCAGGAGCAGGGCGAGTGAAGCGGCGGCGAACAGCACACGGCGGCGCATGGGACAATCCCTCGACATGAAGTGAGACGGCACCCGCGGACGGGCACGAGGACCCCGCGCGAGCGGGGCCGGCCGGGCCCGGGTGGCAAGGAGGGATTGCCTGACGAGGGGAACTGCACCTGCGCCACCAGTGTAGGGGACGGACCCCGTCACGTCAATGTCCCACCTGAAGATGCGATTAAGAAACCGTGACAGTCTCCGGGCACCGGAGTCCGGGCCCCCGGGATCCGGGGCGGGCCGCCTTTCCTTCCCTGCGGCGCCGCCGTAAACTGGCCCCATGACCATCCCCGCCACCGCCGCCCTGCGCACGCTCCTGGCCCACGCCGGGCAGGACCTCTCCGAGCCGCTGCTCTTCGTGCAGGCCGGCGGCATCGGCGCCGGGGTCTTCGCCTTCCACTACGAGAAGGAGGACGTGGTCACGCTCTTCCTGGCGGGCCGGCACCTGTGGGCCGACGACCACGCCTACCTCACCGCCGCCGCCGGGCGCCTGGGCTGGAAGACGGCGACGAAGGAGAGCACCAGCGCGAAGGCGGCGGAACAGGAGCTCCGCAAGGCGCTCGACCGCGGGGCGCCGGTGATCGCGTGGGTGGACGCCGCGCACCTGCCGCACCGGGTGATGCCGGCGCACTTCAGCGGCGGCGGCTACCACGTCATCACCGTGCACGCCATCGCCGGCGACGAGGCGCGGATCCGGGACGGCGATGGGGAGCCCTTCGGCATCCCGCTCCGCGACCTCGCCACGGCCCGTGGGCGCATCGCCAAGTTCCGCAACCGCCTCCTCTGGCTCGACGGGCGGCCGGGACGCCCGCCGGCCCCGGCGGCCGTGCTGGCCGATGCCCGGAAGACCTGCGCGACCACGCTGCAGAAGGCGAAGATGGCCAACTTCCGGCTCGACGCCTTCGCCGAGCTGGCCGACCGGATGACGGCCGACAAGGGGAAGGAGAGCTGGGTGGAGATGTTCCCGCCGGGCCCGCGCCTGTGGACCGCGCTCACCTCGCTGCACGAGTACATCGAGCGCTACGGCACCGGCGGCGGGCTCTGCCGCGCCACCTTCGCCGCCGGCCTGCGCGAGGCGGGCCTGGCCACGCCGGCGGCGGCGTATGCGGCGCTGGCCGCCGACTGGAGCGCCCTGGCGGACGCGGCGCTTCCCGCCGGGGTGCCGGCCTTCGACCAGGCGCGCGAGCTGTTCGCCCGGCGCACCGCGCTCATCGCCGCCCGGGGCCCCGTCCCCGAGATCCGTGCCTGCTGGGAGGGGTTGAGCCGTCTCCAGCGGGATGCCAGGAAGAGCTTCCCCCTCGATGCGGCCCGGGCGGCCGACCTCCGCGGGGCGCTGGCGGAGCGCCTCCGCGCGATCCACGCGGCAGAGGTGGCGGCCCTCGCCCTGCTCTGAGGCACAGCACCAGCCCGCCGCCGAGCCGCCGAGCCGCCGAGCCGTCCAACCCCCTTACTATTCTCCCATGCGCAACGCACACCTCGCCCTCGCCCTGCTTGCCCTGGCCGCGTGCGGCCCGTACACGCCGCCGCTGCCACCCTCGCCGCCGGCCGATACCCTGCCCCCCGCGCGCACGTCGATCTCGGGCGCCGCGCTGCTCGACCAGCGCTCCCGGACCGGCGCGCGGCTGCAGGCGGTGAGCGTCGTCAGCGAGAAGGTGGTGTGGGCCAGCGGGACCGGCGGGACCTTCGCGGTGACCACCAATGGCGGGGCCAGCTGGCGGAGCGGCGTGGTGGCGGGCGCCGACAGCCTCGAGTTCCGCGACGTGCAGGGCGTGGACGACAAGACCGCCTACCTGCTCTCCTCCGGCAACGGTACCAGGAGCCGCATCTACAAGACCACCGACGCCGGCCAGAACTGGCAGATCCAGTTCATCAACCGGACCCCGGAGGCGTTCTACGATTGCTTCGCGTTCTGGGACGCCAGGAGCGGTCTCGCCTTCAGCGACAACGTGCAGGGCGTCTTCCCGGTGCTCGCCACCAAGGACGGCGGCCTCGACTGGCACTTCCTGAGCGAACCCGGGGCGCCGGCGGCCGTCCCCGCCGCCACCGCCGGGGAAGGCGCGTTCGCGGCCAGCGGCACCTGTGTGGCCACCGTGGGCAAGGCGGCGGCGTACATCGCCACCGGCGCCGGCACCCGGAGCCGGGTGCTGTTCACCCCCGACCGCGGCCGCACCTGGGTCAGCTACGACACCCCGGTGAGCCAGGGCACCAACACCACCGGGCACACCTCGATCGCCTTCCAGGATGAGCGCACCGGCCTGGTGGCCGGCGGCGACATCGGCAGCGCCACCAGCGGGGGCATCCGCATCGCGCTCACCGCCGATGGCGGTCGGCGCTGGACCGAGGGCGGCCAGCCCACCTTCCCCGGCGCGGTGTACGGCGCGGCGTGGGTGCCGGGGAGCCGCGGCACGGTCGTGGCCGTGGGGCCTGGCGGCGCCAGTCTCTCCCGCGACGACGGCCGGACCTGGGCGCCGCTCGACTCGCTGCCCTACTGGAGCGTGGCGTTCGCGGGGCCCCGGGCGGGATGGATGGTGGGACCCGGCGGCCGGATCACCCGCGTGAGCTTCTAGCTGGCCCCGGCGGGCGCGCCGGGGGCGCCGGCCAGCGCGGCGATGCCTTCGCCATCGAGCTGGTAGTCCACCCACGTCTCGTCAGGGCGCGCGCCCAGCCGCTCATAGAATCGGATCGCGCCGTCGTTCCAGCGCGCCACCTGCCATTTGACCAGCCCGCAGCCGCGGTCCCGCGCCCGCCGGGCCAGCGCGGCCATCAGCGCCGCGCCCGCCCCGCGGTTCCGCCCCGCCTCCGCCACGTACAGTTCCTTCAGGTAGAGCGTGGGCCGGGCGCGGTAGGTGAACGGCACCATGTAGTGCACCGCCATGCCGAGCACCGCGTCCCCGTCCACGGCCAGCAGCGCCTCGAAGTCCCGCTCCCCGTCCCCGAATCCCTGGGCCAGCAGCACCGCCTCCGTCACCCGGAAGTCGGCCGCGTAGTGCTCGTACGCGGCGAGGCCGCGCATCAGGGCGAGCAGTGCCGGGACGTCGGCGGCCGTGGCGTCGCGCACCGCGAGCGGGGGCCCCGCACTCACAGGTATCTGGCCCGCAGCACCTCGAGGTGCCAGATGGTGTGCCCCGGCGGGACGTAGGCCAGCGCGCGCACCGAGAAGGGATTGCCCGAGGCGGTGCCCCGCCGCGTGGGCGTGTCGGCCGGGAGCCCGGCGAGCAGCGCCATCGTGGCGCGGCGCACCGCCGTCCACTCCGCGAGCAGGCTCGCCATCGGGCGCTCGCCGAAGCGCGCCGGCGCGATCCAGGTCTCGTGCTCCCAGCTCGGCAGGGCCACCGGGTCGCCCCGGGCGATGCTCAGCGCGCGGTGGCTGAACACCCGCTCGGTATCCGTCAGGTGGCCCAGCACCTCCTTCACCGTCCACTTCCCCGGCGCGTAGGCGTGGCCGGCCTGCGCCGGGGTGAGCCCGCCGAGCAGGTCGCGCACCTCGGCCACCTGCGCCTCGAGCAGCGCGAGCAGGTCGCCCTCGGGGACCTTGGTGATGTAGCCGGCGTAGTAGGGCGCGTACTCGTCGGGGCCGGGACGGTCCCAGCGGGCGCGGGGCGGCGCCCCGGTGGCGGTCGCGTCGCTCATGACGCCACCTCCGCCGCGACGTCCGTCGCCAGCGTGAAGCCCTCGTCGAGCCAGCCCGTCACCCCGCCGAGCATCAGCTTCACCGACCGGCCCAGCCGCGCCAGGCGGATCGCCGCGCGCTGGGCCCCGTTGCAGTGCGGGCCGGCGCAGTAGACCACGAAGGCCGCCTCGGCCGCGAAGGGGCGCAGCGTGAACTCGACGATCTTGGCGTGGGGCAGGTTGATGGCGCCGGGGAGGTGGCCCCGCGCGAAGAGCTCCGGCCCCCGCACGTCGAGCAGCACGAAGTCCCGGGGACCGTGGGTCAGGGCGTGGTGGACGTCCCAGCAGTCGGTCTCGAACCGCAGGCCGTCCTCGAAGTGGGCGAGCGCCTCGGCGCTCCGGGCGGGGGGCACGAGCATCACGGCGGATGGCATGGAACCTCGGACGGTGGACGGGAACGCGCCGGCGTTCCCCGAAGCTACCGCGCGGTGGTCCCACGACCAGCGCCACTTTGCCCAGGGCTATGGGGCCACTGGCCGGCCCGCTCCCTGGAGCAACGGCGCCACCTGCGGGGTGAGCAGCCCTACCCCGCGGGCGATGCGCTCCGGCGTGGTCGCGCCGTAGAACAGCAGCAGCCCCCGGCGCCGGGCCTCGCCGTAGTAGTAGCGGCTGAGCGGCGAGACCCCGAAGCCGGCGTCGGGGAGCCCGCGCGCCAGGCGGGTGTCGTTGCTGCCGCGCGGCAGGTACGCCACCAGGTGCAGCCCGGTGTCGCTTGGCCCGAGCGGCACCCCGTCCCAGGCCCGCGTCACCCGGCGCACCAGCGCGTCACGGCACGCCGCGTAGTGCGCCCGCGCCTGGCGCAGGTAGCCGGCGAAGTAGCCGCCCGCCAGGAAGTCGGCCAGCACCGCCTGCGGCAACGGGGGTGAGAAGCCGTCGCTGATCCGCCGCCCGGCGGCAAAGGCGTCGACCAGGCCCTCGGGCACCACCAGGTAGGCCAGCCGGAGCCCGGGGAACAGCACCTTGTTGCAGGTGCCGAGGTAGAGCACCCGGCCCTCCCGGTCGAGCCCCTGCAGCGCGGCCAGCGGCCGCCCGTCGTAGCGGAACTCGCTGTCGTAGTCGTCCTCGAGGATCCACGCCCCCGTGCGGGCCGCCCAGTGCAGCAGCGCCAGCCGCCGCGCCAGCGAGAGGGTGACCCCCAGCGGGAACTGGTGCGAGGGGGTGATGTAGAGCAGCCGCGCCCCCGGCCGCGCCGGCAGCCGCTCCGCCACGAGCCCCTCGCCATCCACGGGGACCCCGCGCACCGTGGCGCCCGCCGCGAGCAGCGCCGCGCGTGCCCCCGGATACCCCGGCTCCTCCACCAGCGCGGTGGCGCCGGGGTCGAGCAGCAGCCGCGCCGCGAGGTCGATCGCCTGCTGGGTGCTGCTCACGACCAGCACCTGCCGCGCCTGGCACTGCACGCCCCGCGTCAGGCGGATGTGCTCCGCGAGTGCCTCGCGCAGTGCCGGCAGCCCGCAGGGATCGGCCGGACGGTACACCGAGGTCTCGCCCCGCCGCGCGTGCCGGAACAGCAGCCGGTTCCAGGTCTCCGCCGGGAACCCGGCCACATCCGTGGCGCAGAGCCCCGCCGGCTGGTCGGCGGCGATCTCCGCCTGCCCGAGGTCGCTCATCAGCCGCCCGCGCCGGGAGAGTGCCGGCGCCGCAGCCGGCGCCTGGGCCGGGGCGGCGGCCCGCCCGCCCCGTGCCGCCGGCGCGAACGGCGCCCCCTCGGCCATCGCGCGCGCCACCACCGAGCCGGAGCCGACGCGCCGCTCCACGAAGCCCTCCGACACGAGCTGCAGGAACGCCGCCTCGACCGTGTTGCGGGACACCTGGAGGTCGGCCGCGAGCGTCCGCGCCGAGGGCAGCCGGCTCCCGGGCTTGAGCGCCCCGGAGAGGATGTGCGCCCGCACCTGGCGATAGACCTGGGTGTACAACGGCCCCGGCGGCGACTTCCCCACCGGCAGCGCCAGCGCGACGCCTTTCGGCGCCGCGGGCCGGCCCTGCCCCGCTCGACCCCCGCGTGCTGTCATGCGCTGCATTCATGACGCGCCGCCCCCGCCCGTCAAGCCCGCGCCGCCGCCCGGTTGCGGATTTTCCCGCGCCCATTTCCCTTCACCCTGTTCACCAGCCCCGCCCCCCGCTCCCGGCGCCCGCATGCACCATCCCGGTACCTACCTGCTGGCCCCGGAGCACGCCGACGCCATCCAGCGCCTGGCGGCCGATGCGCGCATCGCCGCCACGACCAGCATCCCCCATCCCTATCCCGCGCAGGGTGCACGCGACTACATCGCCCGGCAGCTGGAGGACCGCGCCGCCGGCCGGGGCTGGGCCTTCGCGATCATGGACCGGGACGAGCTGGTCGGGGTCTGCGGCGTGCACGGCATCGCGCCGGGCGGGACGCCCGAGGTGGGCTACTGGGTGGGGGTGCCGTACTGGGGCCAGGGCTACGCGAGCTTCGGGCTCCGCCTGCTGCTCGAGTTCGTGTTCACGAACCTCGGCCTCGAGCGGGTCGGGGCCCGCGTGCTCGAGGCCAATCCCGCCTCCGCGCGGGTGCTCGAGAAGAACGGCATGCGCTTCGTCTGCCTGCAGCCCAATACCGACGTCACCCTGCACCCGCTCGGGGTCAGCGTGGCGTGGTACGCCCTGACCCGGGAGGAGTGGCGCGCCCACCGCGACGGGCCCGCGCTGGCGCGGCTGCACCCGGCGCTGCGAGCGCTCCTCGAGGCGGAACTCGCCGCCGGCAACGCGGTGCTCGAGACCGGGAGCGGCTGGCCCGACGCCGACAGCATCTTCGTGCGCCTGCGCGACCCGTTCCGTGCCCGGCCCGCCGCGCTCCCCGAGGGACTGCGGTACACCGAGCCCAACGACCCGCACTGGTGGCGCGCCGACATCAGCTCCACCGCGCCGCGCCACATCCTCGCCTGCTGAGGCCCCCATGGACCTGCCCGTCTTCCGCTATCACCCCGATCCCATCGCCAGCGGCAGCGTGGTGCCGTGGGACGAGGCCTGCCCCTGCTGCGGCGAGGTGCGCGGCTACGCCTACGACGGGCCGGTCTACAACGAGGGCGACACCCCCGAGGGGCTCTGCCCCTGGTGCATCGCCGACGGCACCGCCCACGAGGAATACGAAGCGACCTTCGTGGACAGCGAGGCCTTCGCCGAGGGCGTGCCGGCCGCGGCGGTGGAGCTGATCTGCACCCGGACCCCGGGCTTCGATGCGTGGCAGGGAGAGGGATGGCCGTCGTGCTGCGGGGATGCGACGGCGTTCATCATGCCCGCGGGCCTCACGGAGCTGCGGGCCCGGGACCGGTCGCTGGAGGGGATGGTGATGGGCCACATCGTCCACGAGATGGGCGTCTCGGGTGGCGCGGCCACGCGACTGCTCGAGCGACTCGACCGCGACCGGGGTCCCACGCTGTACCTGTTCCAGTGCCTGCACTGCGGCGGGCCGAAGTTCCACATCGACGGGCCCTGACCCCCGCTAGCGCCGCCGGCCGCCCTCCTCGATGCTCGCCACCAGCCGGTCGGCCAGGCCCTCGAGTTCTCCCGAGCGCCGGCGGAACTGCCGCCGGAAGAACCCCCGGGCGAGCGCGTACGCCGAGCTGATGGTCCCCAGCCCGAGCGCGATGGTGATCGGCACCGAGTGGAAGACGCCCATCCCGATGCCCATCCAGATGCCGGTGCTCCCGCCCCCCATCCCCCCCATGAACCCGCCGAAGTAGGCCCCCGCCACCTGCCGCAGGTTCTCCTCGAAGCGGATGACGGTCTGGCCGCCGCCGGGCCGGAAGGTGATGAACAGCTGCCGCCCCGGCGTGCCGCCGTAGGCCACCGTCTGCCACGAGAGGTCGCGGCCCAGCCGGCTCACCTGGCCCATGTTGCCGATGGTCTGCCGGATGAGGTCCACCAGCTGGGCGGCGTCGCCCTCGCTGAACTCGCGCCGCGCCACTCGCTCCACCACGATCCGCGTGGGCGAGCCAAGGAAGGGGTGCGCCACCGGGGCCGTGCTGCGCTGCGCCACCTCCCGGGCGGCCCGCTCCACGTGCGCCGGCGCGATGCCCACCTCGCCGGCGATCCGCTGCAGCCCGCCCAGGGACAGCGCCGCGTCGGTGGTGGGCGCGGCGGCGTCGAGTTCCGCCGCCCGCGCCAGGATCTGGTCGGCGTCGCCGGCCGAGAAGCGCGGCGTGGGCCCGAACCCCGCGGCCAGCTCCCGCGCGAAGGTCCCCGGGGTGGCGTGGCGCTGCTGGTCCCGCAGCAGCAGCCCGCGCACCAGCGCCGTCTCCACCGCCCCCGGCAGCTGGTCCAGCGCGGCACGCACCGACGGCGCCGCGTCCACGAACTGCCCCGCCCGCGCCGACTCCTCGCCCGGCCACATGCCGGGCAGCTGGCCCACCAGCATCTCGAAGGCCGTGGCGGCCAGGCTGTAGACGTCGCTCCGCTCGGAGAGGTCGGTGAGCCCCGCCGCCTGCTCCGGGCTCATGTAGCCGACGGTGCCCACGGGGAAGCCGGTGCGGGTGATGCGTCCCCCGGCGCCCTCGGAGCGCTGGCCCTCGACCATGGCCTTGGCGATGCCGAAATCGGCGACCAGGGCGTGCCCGGCGGACAGCAGGATGTTCTCCGGCTTGATGTCCCGGTGGATGACCCCCTGCCGGTGGGCGTAGTCGAGCGCGCCCGCCACTTCCGAGACCAGCGCCACCACCTGCTCGGGCGGCAGCGTCCGCTCCCGCAGCAGCCGCTGCCGCAGCGATTCGCCCTCCACGAACGGCATCACGTAGAAGAGCCGGCCGGCGGCCTCGCCGGCCTCGATCAGCATCAGGATGTGGGGGTGCTGCAACCGCGCCGCGATCTGGATCTCGCGCTGGAAGCGCTCGGCGCCGAGGGTGGCGGACAGCTCGTCGTGCAGGACCTTCACCGCGACCGGGCGGTTGTGGCGCACGTCGCGGGCCCGGTACACCACCGCCATGCCCCCGCGACCGACAACGCGCTCGAGGGCGTATCGCCCCGCGAGCGCGTCGGTCAGTTCCTGCGGCAGGGCCTCAGCCATGGCCCGGAGCCTGGTCGTGGCTCACTTGAAGGAGAGGAGCTCGACCTCGAAGTACACCACCGCGTTGGGCGGGATCGTCGGGGGGGAACCCTGCGGTCCCCACCCGAGCTCGGCCGGGATCCAGAACTCGTACTTGGAGCCCACGTTCATCAGCTGCAGCCCCTCGGTCCAGCCCGGGATCATCTGGTTGAGCAGCAGCGACGCCGGGCCGCCATGGTCCTCGGAGGCGTCGAACTTGGTGCCGTCGATCAGGGTGCCCTTGTAGTTCACGGTCACCGTGCTGGTGGCCTTGGGCCGCGGGCCGGTGCCTTCCTTGAGCACCTTGTACTGCAGCCCGCTCGGCGTGGTCTTCACGCCGTCCTTGCCCTTGTTGTCGGCCAGGAACTTCTCGCCGTCGGTCCGGTTGCTGATCGCGGCCACCGAGTCCTTCTGGTGCTGGATCCCCATCATGCGCACCTGGAAGGCCATCATGGTGGCCTGCATCGCGGAATCCGGGATCGAGGCCAGCGTCCCCGCCATCCCCTCCTTGAGCCCCCGGAAGATGAGCTCCGGCTTCACCGGCACGGACTGCTGCTTCAGGTTCTCGCCCATCTTGTAGCCGAGGATGTAGCTGACGCTGTCGTCCTGGGTGGCAAGGCTGCCACCGCCGACCGCGCCGCCTCCCTGGCACGCGCCGAACGCAAGCGATCCGATGGCGGCAAGGGCCAGGATCTTCATGGAAACTCCGAAATCAGGGGGTCTGGGGACTGCCTTGGACGGGCGGGAATATAGGCGGGAACGCAGGAGGGCGGTACGGCGGGGCACCAGGCCACCATCCGTACCGCCCCTACCGCCTCTACCGCCTTTACCGCCTTTACCGCCCTTACCGCCTTTACCGTCTAGCGCCGCATCAGCCGCCACGCGATCTCGCGGCCCTGCCCCTGCGGGTATGCCAGCGTGATCCACAGCATCGCGAAGGGCTCGAGCAGGCGCGCCCGCGCCAGTGGCCCGGCATCGAGCATCGCGAAGCCCAGCTCTCGGCCCAGCTCCGCCACGGTGCCCTTGGCCTCCGGGTCGTCCCCGGCGTAGAGCATCGTCACCGCGCCCTCCGGGTAGTCGGGGGCCAGGAAGTTGTTGGCGCCGGTCGTGTTGAAGCACTTGACCACCCGGGCCCCCGGTGCCGCGCGGGCGATCTCCTCCGCCCCCGACGTCCCGCCCGCCACCGCGAGCCCCGCCAGGTTGGGCAGCAGCGGGTTGGTGGTGTCGATGACCACCTTCCCCGCGAGCGGCAGCCCGCGCACCACCTCGAGCGTCGCGTCCCATGGCGTGGCCAGCACCACGACCGGCGCATCCGCCACTGCTTCCGCCGGCGGCAATGCCACCCCGGGGGCGGCGAACTTGCCGAGCAGCGCCTGCACCTTCGGGTCGGCGGGGTTCCGGACCCCGAGCCGCACCTGGTGGCCGCACCCCGACCAGCCGATCGCCAGGGTTCCGCCCACGCTGCCCGCACCGATGATCGCGATCTGCACCACGCACCTCCCCGGACCGATGGTCGCCTGCGCTCGCACCGAGCTTAGGGCCCCCCTTCCCGATCCGGTAGGGTCGCAACGTACGAGGGGGCGGCGCGGGAACCTGCCCCGCCCCGCCCCCTCGCTACCGTCCTGCTGCCCTGCCGCCCACTCCCTCGCGCCCGGGTCGCCGCGGCGCGGCGCCTGACGGGCGCTCGGTCGCCGCCGAACCGCCTACACCGCCCCCGTCGTGCGCGTCACCAGGTACTGCCCGCACTGGGTGAAGAGGATGTTCACGTAGGTCGTCTCGCCGCCGCGGGTCACCACCAGGTCGAGCTCGCCCGCGGTGAACCGCGGCGCCACCGTGCAGCTGGGATCGTACGCCAGCGGCGTCACGGTGCTGGTGCTCACGCTCCAGCTGCGGTTGGCGGTGGCCCAGCTGCCGGTCCCGCCGACCACGAAGCTGCCGGCCGGGAGCGGGGTGAGCAGCGAGATCGTGCCCGGGGTGGTGGCGGTGAAGGTCGCCACCCAGTCCTTGGTGTGGGTCGTGGTCCGGCCGCTCGGATGGGTCCACACCGAGGTGAAGCCGGTGATGGTGTGCCCCAGGGTGTCGGCGTTGCCGCCCCACTCGCGGGTGCCGTTGTGCACCGCCATGAAGCTGCGCAGCGGGACGGCGGTGTTGATCCGGGCGCGGGTGAAGTTGGTGAAGACGTGGCGGACGCCGAGGCTGGTCGTGTTCGGCAGCGGATCGATGAAGTCGATCGTGCCGCCGAGCGAATCGGTCACCACACCCGCCCCGCGCGTGAAGACGCAGGCGTCATAGCCGAAGCGCACCGAGTCGGGCACCGCGTCGCCGTCGCTGTTGACCGGCGGGTTCGGCGCAATGGTCACGCATGGCGCCGGCGGCGCCCCCAGGATCGCGGCCGGGGCCGGGGCCGACAGCGGCACGCCGTTCGCCGCGTCATAGGTGGACAGCTCGGCCAGCTCGTCGAGATCCGACGTCACGTCGGCGCTGATGTCGTTGGCCTGGACCTGGGTGAGGATGTTGCCACTGCTGCCGGAGGGAGCGCTGCCGTCGGCGCACGCGCCGAGGAGCAGGGTGAGCGTCGCCGCCAGGGCGAGCCGCCGCGGGAAACGGGTTCCAGTCATGGGACACTCCTTCAGGGTCATCGGGGATCGCGGCCAACCATCTGCCCCGGAGACGCCGTCCCACCACCCGTGTTAAGTCGTGACCTGCATCACACTTCCTGGCCGGTGGAGCACCGGGCATGAGCCGGGAAACGGGGAAAAGGGAAGCGGGAAGCGGTCGGCTACCTCCAGACTCCCCCTTCGCCCTTCCCCTGTTCGCGCTTCTCCCTCAGCGCGTCGGCGTGTGGGGGCTGCAACCGAACAGCCCGAACCGCCCCAGGATCCGCTCCAGCGGGCAGAACCCGGTGAGGCTCGACTGGATCAGGTTGAAGCCCACGAACGCCGTGAACAGCAGCCAGTAGGGATTCACCCAGTGCGCCAGCGCCAGCGACAGCAGGATGAACGTGCCGGCGATCCGCCGGATGACCATTTCATTGCACACCGGTGCCTCCTTGTATTCCGTGACGGGCACGACCCTGCCCCGTGTTCCGTTCCCCATTCCCCTCTGCCCGCTTCCCGTTTCCCTCTTCCCCTATGCCCCCGCCTGCCGCCGCCGCAGCTCCCAGTACAGCAGCGGCACCACCACCATCGTGAGCAGGGTGGCGACGATCGCGCCGCTCATCAGCGCCACCGCCAGCCCCTGGAAGATGGGGTCGAGCACCATCACCAGACCACCCACCACCACCGCCGCCGCGGTCAGCGCGATGGGCCGGAACCGTACCGCGCCCGCCTCGATGACGGCGTCGCCCACGGGCACCCCGCGCCGCTCGGCCAGCTGGATGAAGTCCACCAGCAGGATCGAGTTGCGGACGATGATCCCCGCCAGCGCGATCATCCCGATCATGCTGGTCGCCGTGAAGAAGGCCCCGGTGGCCGCGTGGCCCGGCAGGATGCCCACCAGGGTGAGCGGGATGGGCGCCATGATCACCAGCGGGATGGTGAACGACTCGAACCACCACACCACCAGGACGTAGATGAGGAGCAGCACCGCCGCGAAGGCCAGGCCGAGGTCGCGGAAGACCTCGATGGTGATCTGCCACTCCCCGTCCCACTTCATGGCGACCTCGTCCAGCCGGTCGGGCTGCACCGCGTTGTAGCGCCGGATCGCGGCGCCATCCACGCGGATGGTGTCGAGGGCCTGGTTCATGGCCAGGATGGCGTAGACCGGGCTCTCGATGCTGCCCGCCACGTCGCCGGTCACGTAGATGACCGGTCGCAGGTCGCGACGGTGCCGGCTGCCCTCGCGGAGGGTGCTGTCCACCGTCACGAACCGCCCCAGCGGCTGCGGCCCGGCCAGCGTCGGGACCGGGAGCGCCAGCAGCGCCGCCACCGATGACCGCGCCGCGAGCGGCAGTCGCGGCACGATGCTGATCCCCTCGCGCGCGGTGGCGCTCGCCACCCGTCCCGCCGGCGCGCCGGCCTGCGCCAGGTAGACCGTCTGCACGATCTGCTCGACGCTGGCCCCCGCCTGCGCGGCCCGCGCCCGGTCCACGCGGAACGCCAGCCGGGTCTCGGGCGCCTCGACCGTCCAGTCGACGTCCACCACGCCCGGGGTCCGCTCGAAGACCTCCTTGACCCGCGTGGCCGCGGCGAGCCGGGCCGAGTCGCTGCCCGCGTAGACCTCCGCCACCAGCGTGGAGAGCACCGGCGGCCCCGGCGGGATCTCGGCGATCTTGGCGCTGGCGCCGAACCGGCGCGCGATCGAGTCCACGGCCGGCCGCACCGCCACCGCGATGGCGTGACTCTGCCGCGACCGCTCCTCCTTGGGCACCAGGTTCACCTGCACGTCGGCCACGGTGCTCCCCTGCCGCAGGAAGTAGTGCCGCACCAGGCCGTTGAAGTTGAACGGCGCCGCGGTGCCGGCGTACACCTGGGTGTGCCGCACCTCCGGCACGGTCCGCAGGTACCCCGCCACCTCGGCGGCCACCGCCGCGCTCGTCTCGAGGGTGGAGCCCTCCGGCAGGTCCAGGACCACCTGGAACTCCGACTTGTTGTCGAAGGGCAGCATCTTCACCTGCACCACCTTGAGCGCCACCAGCCCCATCGAGGCGAGCAGCAGCACCACCACCCCGGCGTAGAAGCCCACCCGCGTGCCGCGCCGATCCATGAGCCGGCGCATCAGTGGCCGGTACAGCCTGGCAAAGCGGCCGGTGTCCTCCGGCTGGTGGGCCGGGCCGGCGGGCTGGTGGTCGAGCGCCTTCACGTGTCCCCGCAGCAGGCGGAACCCCAGGTACGGCGTCACGATGAACGCCACCGCCAGGCTCGCGAGCATGGCCACGCTCGCTCCCACCGGGATGGGCCGCATGTAGGGGCCCATCAGCCCGCTCACGAAGGCCATCGGCAGGATCGCCGCGATCACCGTGAAGGTGGCGAGGATGGTGGGGTTGCCCACCTCGTCGACGCCCTCGACCGCCGCCTCCGCGGCGGGCTTGAGGCCGAGCTGCAGGTGCCGGTAGATGTTCTCCACCACCACGATCGCGTCGTCCACCAGGATGCCGATGGAGAAGATCAGCGCGAACAGGGTGATCCGGTTGAGGGTGTAGCCCAGCGCGTAGTAGCTGAAGAGGGTGAGCGCCAGGGTCACCGGCACGGCCACCAGCACCACCACCGCCTCCCGCCACCCGAGGAACAGCCAGATGAGCGCCGTCACGGAGAGCGTGGCGATCACCAGGTGCAGGATCAGCTCGCTGGCCTTCTCGCGCGCGGTCTCGCCGTAGTTGCGGGTCTCGGTGACGCTGACGTCCGCCGGCAGCAGCCGGGCCCGCGCCTGCTCCACCCGCTCCAGCACCTGGTGGGCCACCAGGGTGGCGTTGGCGCCCTTCCGCTTGGCGACACTGATGGTCACCGCACTCGCCGAGGCGCCCTGGCCGGCGGCGTGACTGACGTAGCTCTCCCGCTCGCCGAAGTCCTCCCGCACCGTGGCCACGTTGCGCAGGTAGACCGGCACCCCGCGCCGCCCGCTCACCACGATGCCCCCCACCTCGGCGCCGCTCGCGAGGGGCGCGCCCACCTGCACCCGGTAGCTCCGGCCCGCGCTCTGCAGCTCGCCCGCGTCGAGCCGGGCATTGGCGCCCTGGAGCGCCATGGCCACCTCGCCGGGCGTCACCCCGGCGGCGGCCAGGCGCGCCGCGTCGAGGTCCACCCGGACCTGGCGCGGCGCCCCGCCCACCACCTGCGTGGCGGCCACGTCGGTGACCGTGCGGATCTCCTCCTCGAGCTGCACCGCCAGCTGCCGCAGGGCGTTCGAGCCCTCGCGCGCGGAGGAGAGCGTCAGCGTGAGGATCGGCACGTCGTCGATCGAGTGCGGCTTGACCAGCGGCGGCAGCGCCCCCGCGGGCATCCGGTCCATGTCGGCCACGAGGCGGGCGTGCACCCGGGTGATGCTGCGCTCCTGGTCCTCCCCGACCTTGAAGCGCACCGTCACCATCGTGTAGCCCTCGCCGGCCATGCTGTACACATGGTCCACGGCGGGGATCTCCCACATCCGCTGCTCGATCGGCCGGGTGAGGAGGTTCTCCACCTCCGCCGGGCCGGCACCCGGCAATGCCGCGATCACGTCGATCATCGGCACCGAGATCTGCGGCTCCTCCTCCCGCGGCGTCCCCACGATGGCGATCGCGCCGACGGCCAGCGACGCGATGATCAGCAACGGCGTCAGCTTGGAGTGGAGGAACCGCTGGGCGATGCGTCCGGCGAAGCCCATGTCAGTTACTCCCGGCCAGGATCACGTCACCCGCGGTGAGCCCCGAGAGCACCTCGACCAGGCCCGCCGCCGGGGTCTCGCCGCCGGGGCGCACCCAGCGCAGCATGGGAGTGCCGCCCGACATCACCCGCACCCCGACGAGGTCGCCCTCGCGCACCAGCGCGCGCGCCGGCACGAGGATCGCCGTGCGGGTCCCGTCCGGCACCCGCAGCGTCGCGGCGCCTCCGGGGAGGAACGCGCCGTCGGGGTTCCGCACCAGCGCGTTCACGGTGTAGACCCCGCCCGCGGGCGCCGGCACCAGTCCCTCGAGCACCGCGGAGGCGGGCCGGCCCTCGATCATGGCCTCGAGCGCCTGCCCCGCCCGCAGGCCCCGCGCGACCCGCGCCGGCACGCTGACACTCACCCGCAGGCGGCTCGCGTCCTGCACCTCCACGAGCGGCGCCCCCGGCGCGGCGAACGCGCCCGGGTCCACGTGCCGCATGGTGACCACGCCGCCGAACGGCGCCACCACCGCGGCGTAGGAACCCACCGCGTCGAGTTCGCTGCGGGCCGCCCGCGCCGTCCGCAGCCCGGCCTCGGCCCGGGCGAGCCCCGTCTCCACCTGGTCCAGCTGGTAGCGGGTGGCCGCGCTGTCGGCGTACAGCGCGCGGAAGCGGCCGGCCTGGGTCTCCGCGTCGGCGTACATGGCTTCGGCCGCGGCGATGCCCGCCTCCACCTGAGCGCGCTTCGCCTCGACGTCGCGCGCGTCGATCCGGACCAGGACCTGGCCCCGGCGCACTTGGTCGCCCTCCTGCACCAGGACCGCGGTGACGCTGCCCATGAGTTTCGTGCTCAGGGTGGCGCGCTCCACCGGCTCCGCCACCCCGGTGGCGTCGAACCCGGCGGTGATCGTGGTGTCCCGGACGGTGAGCGTGGCGCCCGCCACGGTCCCCCCCGGGCTCACGGCCGGTTCGGCCTCGCCGGACCCGCCGCAGGCCTGCGCCATCACCACCATCATCGGAACCAGCCAGTTCTGCGTCCGCATGCGTATGCTCCCGGGCCAGCGGCCCGGCTCAAAGTGTCAGCGATCGAGCGCGACGAGCGCGCCGAGGTCGAGTCCCTGGGCCTGCCGCGCTTCAGCCGCCGCCACGATCAGGTCGTAGCGCGCCGCCGACAGCCCCAGGCGGGTGGCGGTCTCCATGGTGGCCGCGTCCAGGAGCTCGCTCACCGTGGCCAGCCCGCCGTCGTACTTCCGTCCTACGATCCGGTGCGCCTCCGCCGTCTGCGCCACCGACCGCTCCGCGATCGCCAGCCGCGCCAGCGTCACTGCCTGACGATCGCGGGCCGTCGCGATCTCGAGGTCCGCCTGCGCCGTCGCCGCCTCGGCCATCGCCCGCGCCCCTGCCCGGCGGCCCGCCGCGCTGCGCCGCTCCGCCAGCTCCTGCGCCCCCGCGAACGGCGACCAGGAGAGCATCACGCCCAGCGTCCAGGCGCTCTTGCCGTTGAAGGGGGCGTCCGCGGAGTTCCAGTCCAGCCGGCCGAACCCGTTGAGGCGCGGCAGGTAGAGAGCCGCCGCCCGGCGGGCGTCGGCCTCCGCGGCGGCGCGACCCCGCTCCGCGGCCCGTACGTCAGCCCGGGCGGCCGCGCCGCCCTGCCCCTCCGCCGCCACGGCGGCCACCGCCCGCACCGCGTCCGCCGGCGGCAACGAGTCTGGCAGCGTCCACCCGGTGTCGCCCGGCTGGCCGAGGAGCGTGGCGAGGCCCCGCCGCGCCAGCCGCGCCCGGCTCTCGGCCTCGAGCAGCTGGGCGTCGACCTCGCCGGCCTTCACCGCGGCCAGCAGTGCGTCGGAGCGGGTGGCCATGCCCTGCCGCACCATCGCCTCCGCCTGCCGCACGTGCGCCGCGCCGGCGGCACTCGCCGCGCGCAGCGTCGTCACCTGCTCCGCGGCCAGGACCGCCCCGAAGTACGCCTGCACCACCTGCACCGCCGTGCCGCCCCGGGTCCACGCCTCGGCGGCGGCCGTCGCGTCGCGGGCCGCCCGCGCCGCCGTCCGTCCCAGCCACGCGTCGGCGTTGAGCAGCGGCTGTTCCACCACGACCCCGGTCATCAGGTTGCCGATCGCGGCGGGATCATTGAGCGTGGCCGGGTTGAACGCGGCCGGGGTGACCGCCCGCTGCCGGAGCAGGAAGCCGAAGCTGTTGAGCGGGTCGGTGGTGCGGAGGTACGCAGCCTCCAGGCGGACCGACGGCAGGATGCCGCGATAGGGCGCCAGCGCGTCCCCGGCGCGGGCCTGGGTGGCCCCGGCGGCGATCCGGTTGGCGTAGCCGGCCGTGTCGGCGCGGGCGAGGGCCTCGCCCAAGGTGAGCGGCTGCTGGGCCGCCAGGGGCGCGGCGGCCAGCAGGGCGCCAAGGGCCAGGCGGAACGGTGCACGGCGGAACAGGAGCGGCATGGCGGCGACCCGGGGCGTCAGCCCCTTGCGAAAGACCATATAACCATATAGTCATATATACAACACGTCAACCCCCGCCCACGGCCGCGGACGGGGGCCGGTTGCCGGGCGGCCCGCTTTCACTACATCATTATATGGTCATCAACCGCGGGGACTGCCCCGATCCCATGGCCGGCAAGGCACTGACCCAGGACCAGCTGCTCCACATCGCCGATCGCTTCAAGGCGCTGGCCGAGCCCTCGCGCCTGGAGATCCTCCAGGCGCTCAAGGCCGGCGAGCGGAACGTCTCGGAGATCCTCACCCTGACCGGCTTCGGCCAGGCCAACGTCTCCAAGCACCTGCAGCTGCTCCACGCCGCCGGCTTCGTGGAGCGGCGCAAGGACGGCGTCAGCACCTACTACCGCCTGGCCGACAACGACGTGCTCAGGCTCTGCGAGCTGATGTGCGGCCGCCTGGAGAAGGAGGCGCACAGCCGGAAGAAGCTCTTCAACGGCTGAGCGCCCCGCTCCCGACCGGTCCTACCGCAGCGCCGCCATCGCCGCCCGGATCCGGGCGTGCTGGCCCGGCGGCGCCAGGTCGAGCGCCTTCTGGTAGTTGGCCAGCGCGTCCTTCTTCTCCCCCTTCACCGCCAGCGCCTCCGCCAGGCTGTCGTAGACGTTCCACGACCGCGGGTAGTCGCGCACGTTCTGCCGGAAGAGCGCGATCGCCTCGTCCACCTTCCGCTCGCCCAGGTACTGGTAGCCCAGCACGTTCACGTCCGCCTCGGTGGCCAGCGTGAGCGCCCGCGCGCGCAGCGAATCGGCCTGCGCCTTCCGTCCCTGCCGCTCCAGCACCGCCGCCTTGGTCCGCAGCGTCGCGAAGCTCGGCTGGATGGCGACGGCGCGGTCCGCCCACGCCGCGGCGCGGTCCAGCCCCGTGTTGTGCGCCAGCGCCCAGCGCGCCGCCTCGAGCCACCCGGTGGGCCAGAACTGCTGGATCCCCGCCAGCTGGTGGCTCAGGCTGTCGAGGACCACCTCGTTGGTGGGCACGCCAAGCGGGAAGGCCACTGCCAGTTTCTCCCAGCGCAGCGTCACCGTCACCGAGGAGTCGCCGGGGGCGTCGAGGGTGTACTGCAGGAATTCGACGTGGTCGGCGGGGTGCGGCGTCACCGTGAAGCGCAGCGCGTCGCGCGTCGCGTCATAGCTGAAGCTGCCCCAGTTCTCCGCCTCCCGGTTGAGGATGATCGTCCACTCCTGCGGGCCCGGGATGGTGTGCAGCCCGTACCGCCCCGCCGCCAGCCGCGTGCCCCCCACCGTGAACGGCGAGGTCACCGCCAGCACCGTGTTCATGTTGGCGCCCGCGCGCCAGACCGAGTCG
This sequence comes from Gemmatimonadales bacterium, assembly GCA_044221045.1. GTDB lineage: Bacteria > Gemmatimonadota > Gemmatimonadetes > Gemmatimonadales > GWC2-71-9 > JADJOM01. Next base: position 53,681 of record JBGAPX010000003.1, on the reverse strand, counting down.
AAGGGGACCAGGTCGCCCCAGACCTTGCGGCCCTTCACCGCCGGACGACTGTAGTCGATCGAGATGTCGGTGAGCCCGATGGTCTGCCGCACCCCCGCCCGCTGGCTCGCCCAGGGGAGGACCATCGTGGGGGCGCCCTGCTGGGCGGCGGCGGGGAGGGATGTGCCGAGGAGCAGGACGCACAGCAGCAACGGCCGACGGCGAGTCAGCATGGAGCCTCCGGGAAGTGGCGTGGACGGGACCCGGGCACCTACGAGGCCCGTCGCCTCCCGGTTTGGATGTTCCGTCTCGAACCCTCCGAAACCAGCGGCCGCGTCGCGCCGGCCTCACGGCGTGATGCTGGAGGGCGTGGCCGGCGCGGGGCGGATGGTGGGCGCGGGAGGAAGGACGGGCGCCGGCGGGATCTCCGCCGACTGGCGCGGCGTCCGCGCCGCGAGCGTGGTACGCGCGGGGGCGGCAACCGGAACGGTCCGCAGCCTCTGCAGTGAATCCTCCAGGAGCTTCACTCGGCTCGCAACCGAGTCGAGCGCATTGCGGACCGCCGCGACCTCCCGCGACGGGTCCGCACCCTCAGGGGCCGCCTGCCGGCTCGAGAAGCCGAGCAGCAGGGTCAGCATGATGCAGGCGCCGCCCCCGACCAGGGGAAGTGTCCAAGGATGCTCACCCAGGCCGGCGATCGGGGATGGGCGCGCCTGGTACAGCGCACCAAAGGTCGGCGCACTCGGTCGCCGCGGGTGTCCCGGCGGGGCCGCTGCCGGCGCCGGCCGCTGGGATTCCTTGTACTCCTCGAGCTCGGTCCGGAGCCTGGCATGTGACCTGGCTACCGCCAGCGTGGCCCATCCCACCGCGCTGACGGCTCCCGCGCCCGCTAGCAGCAACAACGGACTCGGGGTCGGGCCGGGCGATCCGGCCAGGGCAATGAGGAGCATCGCTTACTCCCGTCTCGGTTCCGCATGGCCGGCCAGGTCCGGGCGGAGCACCCGGGACTTCGGCACGGGGGTGAATCACGCCACGCGGCGTCACGGCGCCATCACGATCGCTGATCGAGCGGGTCAGAACCGGCGCCAGCCAGCCCCCGAAAGCGCCGGCCAACCGCTCGAGGGTGTTTATCCTATGTCTTTAATCGTCATGGGCTTACCCCTCATCACCCCGGGTGATCCGGGGGTGACCTGCGGGTGATGTGGTTGAGTACCTTTCGCCCGTCACCCATTCCTCGGAGCCGCACCATGTTCGGCCGTTCGCTCGCCCTGACCAGCCTGCTGGTCGCCCTGTCCCTCGTTGCCCAGCCCGCGGAGGCCCAGCTCGGCGGCCTCACCCGGAAGGCCAAGGAGAAGGCCACCCAGGCCGCGGGCATCCAGTCCACCGACCAGCCGGCCCGGATGGCCGGGCCGGAGGCCACTCCCGAATCCGTTGACCACCTGCTCGCCGGGCTCAAGGCCGAGGCCACCGTGCGCCAGCAGCAGGCGGAGCAGGAACGGCTGCGGCACGAACGGGAGGAGGCGGCGCGCAACGCCTCCTCGCAGCAATCGCAATGTTTCGAGGACAAGAAGGCCAGCGACCCCGCGTGGCCCGAGCTGCAGCGGCTCGAGGCCCAGGGGAAGGAAGCCGCCGACAAGGGCGACTACGCCAAGGCCTCCCAGATCGGGCAGCGGATGGCGGTGCTGGCCAACGAGATGCAGGCGCGCATCCAGGCCGCCTGCGCCGCGCCGGCCCAGCCCACCGCCGAGCAGCAGGCCATGCAGCGGCAGCCGGCGGGCAATCCGGAGGAGGCCGGCGCGCGGGCGGCGGGGATGTCGCTCACGGACTACGCCCAGTTCAAGGAGCTGATCTTCACCTACCTCAACGCGGGCAATCGTGCCGGCCTGGCCGACAAGGAGAAGCAGGCCGTCGACGCGAAGAAGCGTGAGCTGCGTGAGCGGCTCAAGGCCGTGGGGCTCGGGTGACCACCGGCCGGAGCCTGCTGCTCGCCGCGCTGGGGGGAGCGTTGCTGCTCTTTACCGGCGCGGGGAGCCGCGCGCCCGCCACGGCGGGCGTCACCCGGTGGCGGGCGGTGCGCCCCGGCGTCGAGCTGGGGGATCGCACGGTCGCGGCGGCGGGTGAGGGTCGCTGGACCGAGCTGCGCCTGCTCCGGCTCGACCCGGTGCGGGTGCGCCTGCGGCTGCAACCCCGGCTCAGCGCCGGGTTCGACCAGGGCGTGTGGACGGTCGACAGCGCGCCCGCCACCGCGCTCGCCGCGTTCAATGCCGGCCAGTTCAGCGGCATCGCGCCCTGGGGCTGGACCGTGATGGACGGCGTGGAGCTCCGCCCGCCGGGGAGCGGCCCCCTCTCGCAGGCGGTGGCCGTGGATAGCGCCGGCGGCGTGCGCTTCCTGCCGCCGGACAGCATCGCCGCCGTGCGCGCCGCCGGGGGGATCGCGCTCGCGTTCCAGTCCTACCCCGCCCTGCTCGTCGGCGAGGGCGAGGTGCCGGCGGCGCTCACTACGCCGGGGAGCGGCGTGGGCATCACCCATCGGGACGCGCGCCTCGCCATCTGCCACCTGGCCGACGGCCGCCTCCTGGTGCTGCTGACCCGCTTCGACGGCCTGGGCGAGGCCGGCGGCGCGATCCCCTTCGGCCTCACCCTCGCGGAGACCGCGCGGCTGCTGCGGGATGAGGGCTGCCGGCGCGCGGTCGCGCTCGACGGCGGCATCTCGGCCCAGCTCGCCGTGCGCGCACCCGCCGGCGACTGGCAGGCCTGGCGCGGCTGGCGCAAGGTGCCGCTGGGCGTCCTGGTGGAGGGACGCTAGCGCGCTCATCGTGGGTTCATCCACCGGGACTAGCCTTGGGCCACGTCCCGGAGGCTTCCGCCGATGCACCGCTCGCTCGTGGTCCGACAGCTGCTGCCCAACGCCGCACTCTTCCTGGGCCTGATCCTCGCCGGGATCGCATTCGACTACGCCCTGCACCTCGCCGGCCTGGCCGCCATCGGGTGGTACCTCGGGCCCGTCGGGACCCTGCTGGTCATCGTCTCGTTCCTCTACTCGCTCCGCAAGCGGAAGCTGCTCCGCACCGGCTCGCCCAAGCGGCTGCTCGAGCTGCATGAGACCCTGGGCTGGCTCGGCACCCTCTGCATCATCCTGCACAGCGGCATTCACTTCAACGCGATCCTGCCGTGGCTCGCGCTCGCGGCCATGCTCATCGTCGTGGCGAGCGGCATCACCGGCGCGGTGCTGCTCCGCCGCGCGGTCGATACCCTCAAGGCGCAGGAGGCCCGGCCCGAGCCGGAGGACAACCGCCTCCTCGACGCCACCACCGTGGACCTCATGCGGCAGTGGCGGGTGATCCACATGCCGCTCAACGCCGTCTTCGTGGCCCTCGCGCTGGTGCACATCCTGAGCGTCGTCGTGCTGCGGGACTGGTAGCCCATGCGCGCCCGGACCGTCTTCCTGCTGACCCTGGTGCTCGGCACCGCGCTCGCCCTGCTCACCCCCGCCTCCGCCCTCAACCCGGGCCCGCTGGTGGCCGGTCACGCGGCCATCGCCGCCGACTGCCTCGGCTGCCACGCACCATTCCAGGGCACGCCGGCCGCGCGCTGCACCGCCTGCCACGCCCCCGACAGCATCGGGCTCGCGCGCACCGTCCGCCCGGCCGGGTGGGAACCGCGGCCGGGTCTGGTGGGACTGCACCGCTCGCCCGGCGCCGCCGACTGCCTGGCGTGCCACACCGACCATGCCGGCGCCGACCCGGCCCGGGCCACGCGGCCCTTCGCGCACGACGGCCTCGCCGCCGCCGACCGCCAGCGCTGCGGCACCTGCCACGAGGCCAGCCGCCCCGCCGACGCCACCCACGAGCGGCTCCCCGGCGAGTGCGGCGACTGCCACACCACCGAGGCGTGGACCCCGGCGCAGTTCGACCACCAGCGCTACGCCGGGACGCGCCGCTGCGCCGCCTGCCACGACTCCGACCGCCCCGACGACGGCCTCCATGCGGACGCCGCCGCCAGCTGCGCCGACTGCCACACCACCCGCGCCTGGTCGCCCGCCGATTTCGCCCATGAGCGGTACTTCGTGCTCGACCGCGACCACAACGCCCGCTGCGCCACCTGCCACGACCAGCCCGGCAGCTACCGCAGCTACACCTGCTACGGCTGCCACGAGCACACCCCGCAGAACATCCTGGGCGAGCACCGCGAGGAAGGGATCCGCAACCTCGCCGACTGCGTCCGCTGTCACCGCTCGGCCAGCGACCACGAGGGCGGCGGGGACGACTGAGCCGCCGTGCGCGGCTTACCGGACTCGAACACGCCTGGCGGCGGGCGGCGCCGTAGTTTGGCGCATGCCCTTCGCCCTCCTCTCGCTCTGCCTCACGCTCCTCGGCTGCCAGGCCCCAGCCGATGGCGCGCCCGCCGAGCCGGCCCGGATCCTGTTCCTCGGCAACTCGTTCACCTACGTCAACGACCTCCCCGCGATGGTCGCCGCGGTCGCGGAGCAGGCGGGGGTGCCGCGGCCTGTCACCGACATGGTGGCGCTGCCCAACGCGTCGCTCGAGGACCTGATGGCGGAAGGGTCGGCGCGGGCGCGGCTGCAGGCGGCGCGGTGGGACTTCGTGGTGCTGCAGCAGGGGCCCTCGACCCAGCCCGACAGTCGCGTGCACCTGATCGAGTGGACGCGGCAGTGGGCCCCGCTCGTCCGGCAGGCCGGGGCGGAGCCGGTGCTCTACATGGTCTGGCCGGGGGTGGAGCGGGTGGCGGCGACGGAGGATGCGCGGGTGAACTACCGGGACGCGGCGCGCGCGGTGGCGGGGCGGTTCGCGCCGGTGGGCGCCGGCTGGCGGCTGGCGCTCACCGCGGCGCCCAGCCCGGGCGTGGCCTCAGGGGATGGCTTCCACCCCTCGGTGGCGGGGACGTACCTGGCGGCGGTGGTGCTGGTGGCGGTGCTCACCGGCGCCGATCCCGTGATGCTCCCCGCCGCGGTGCCGGGCCACCCGGAGATCGGCGCCGGGGCGGTGCGCCGACTGCAGGAGGTGGCGCGGCAGGTGCTGGCGGAGAATCGCTAGACCGCGTCGAACCAGAGTTCCACGTCGTAGTGGATGGTGATCTCCTCGCCGGCCGCGATGGGCCGCAGCGCCTCGAGCACCACCAGTTCCCGCTCGTATTCAGGCCACACGCCCGCGTTGGCCTCCTCGGCGTGGTTCACCAGGCTCACCAGCCCGTAGGCGATCGCCCCGCGCCACTCCGCCTCGTTGGCCTCGTCCCCATCCCAATGGAAGTAGTGGTGCGCCAGGGGGGTGCGCTCCAGCAGCTCGGCCTCCGCGGTCGTGATGATCGAGACCGGGGCGAGGTCGAGGATCTCCCCCTCGGCGATGGCCCGGGCGGCGTACACCCCGCGGCCCTTGAGCGGATCCCGGCGGACCAGGAGGGATGGGGTTTCGAGCAGGATGTCGTCGGTCGTCGTGGTCATGGCTGGTGACGGAACATGGGTCGAGGGCCGGAACGGCAAATGGGGCAGGAAGGTGGGGAGTCGTCCCCGCCCGCGCAAGAGACCGCTGTGACCCTCGCCATCAGCGCGCGAGGACCTCACGGGATTCGGGCTCGACCTGGTTCCAGTCGCCCGTGAGCGGTGCGGGGGCGTCCCGCAGCTGGGCGATGACATCGATCATGGCTGCGACCAGGCGGTCGACGTGGGCGCTGGTGGTCTCGCGCCCGAAGCTGACCCGCACCGTGTTGCGGGCCACCTCCGTACTCACTCCCATGGCCGTCAGCACGTGGGAGGGCTTCGGGGAGCGGGCGGAACAGGCCGACCCGGCGGAACAGGCCACGCCCAGCTGGTCGAGCAGCACCGTGGGCGACTGCCCCGAGGGGTTCGGCAGGGCCAGGCTGGAGATGTAGGGGACCCGGTCGCCCGCGGCGCCGTGCACCTGGACCTCGGGGCAGCAGGCGCGGAGGGCCGCCTCGAAGCCGTCGCGCAATTCGCCCAGTCGGGCCTGTTCCCGGTCCCGGTCCGCCAGCGCCAGCTCCGCCGCCCGGGCCAGCCCGATGGCGAAGGCGACGTTCTCGGTACCGGGACGCAGCCCGGACTCCTGGCCGCCTCCGACCACCATCGGCTCGATCGGGGTACCGCGCCGCAGGTAGAGGGCGCCAACGCCCTTGGGGGCCCCGATCTTGTGGCCGGACAGCGAGAGCAGGTCGACCGGCGTCTGCCGGACGCTGATCGGGAGCTTGCCGAAGGCCTGCACGGCGTCGGTGTGGCAGAGCAGCCCGCGGGCACGGCAGCGCGCGACGAGCGCCGGCACCGGCTGCAGCGTCCCGACTTCGTTGTTCACCCACATGAGGGAACAGAGTCCGGGGGCCGACGGGGCCAGGGCATCGAAGCCGGCGAGGTCGACGACGCCGGTGGGTCGCAGCGGGAGCAGCGCCGTGCGGGCGCCGGCGGCCGCCGCCCGCTCGACCGCGGCGAGCACGGCCTTGTGCTCGATGGGCGAGCAACAGACGAAGGGCCGGGCTCCCGCGCGTGCGAGCCCGCGGCTGACGCCCAGGATGGCGAGGTTGTCCGCCTCGGTCCCGCCGCCGGTGAAGACGATCTCGTCGGGCTCGGCCTCGAGCGCGGCCGCGAGGCGGGCGCGAGCGTCTTCCAGCGCGGCCCGCGCGCGGCGGCCGAAGTGGTGCGCGCTCGAGGGGTTGCCGAAACCGCCGTGGAAGTACGGCGCCATGGCCTCGAGCACTTCGGGATGGACCGGCGTGGTGGCCGCGTAGTCGCAATACACCGCGACGCCGTCCGCGTGTGGTTCGGGCACGGGACCTCCGGGGGTCAGGGCTCGGGCTTCAGGCGCTGGTGGCGAAGGAAATCCATGAAGCGGAGATACTCTTCGGGACGGATGTGGAACAGCGGCAGCAACCGCTTGAAGCTCCCGCGTGTCTGGTCGAGTCCCCGACTCACGATGGCGCGGGCGTCGTCGCGGCTGATCTGGCGGTCGAGGTACGGCCGGTGCACCACCTCCCAGAAGGTCTCGCCGCCTCCCACCATCCGCTCGAACCGGACGGCGACCTCCGTAGCGGCGAGGGCCCGCGAGAACTCCGCCACGCTGGTGACCCGCTCGAGCGCCTCCGCGAAGTCGGAGGGCTCGATGATGGTCTTGTCGCTCATGTGGAACCCGGTGTCCACCACGCTGCGGATCTCGCGTACGTTGCCCGGCCAGTGATAGGCCGCCAGCAGGTCCTGGGCCCGCAACGAGAAGCGCTTGTCGATCTCGCTCTGATCCCGCTGCTCCGCCAGGAAGTGCTGCGTGATGAGCCCCCAGTCCGTCCCCCGAGCCCGCACCGGCGGCACGCAGATCCGCAGGTGACGCAGGCGGTAGTACAGGTCGGGGCGGAAGGTCCCCTGCTCGATCATGACCGACAGGTCCCGGCTGGTCGCCGCGATGACGCGGACATTCACCCGCTTGGGCCGGGTGGCGCCCACCGGCATGATCTCGCCCTCGCTCAGCGCCCGCAGCAGCATGGCCTGGGCCTGGGCCGAGAGCTCCCCGATCTCGTCCAGGAACACCACGCCCCCGTCCGCCTCCTCGAAGATGCCGCGATGGTCGGCCACCGCGCCGGTGAAGCTCCCCTTGCGGTGCCCGAACAGTTCGCTGGCCATGAGGTGGGACTCATGGTACTGGGCGCAGTTGACGCTGATGTAGGGTCCGTGGGCGCGGTTGGAGAGCAGGTAAATGGCCTGGGCGAACAGCTCCTTGCCCGTGCCGGTCTCTCCGGTGAGCAGGATCGGGCTCGACGCCTTGGAGTACTTCTCCGCCCGCTGCAGCGCGTCCTCGAGGGACGGATGGCGCCCGATGATCACGGTGGGTCGCTGCCCTCCCCACTCCCGCTCCGCCAGCGCGCCGATGGTGCGTGCCAGCGGCAGCTGCGCCTGCATCCGGTCGTACGTCGTGGGAACGGCAGATGCTAGCATGGCGGCTCCGATCTGTGGGGAATCCGTCCGTTCGCCAGCACGCGAGGGTGGTGACCTTCGGTGGACTGGGCCGGCAGGATGGGGGTGTCCGTCCGTGGACATGCACCGGCGTGACTTGTTAGCCAGTGGGAGCGGTTCGCAATATTCGATTCAGCCTGAGACTCGTCAAGCGCGTACATATCCACAGCACGACGCGTCGTCGAGGCTCCCTCACGCTCGTTATCCACAGCAACGGCGCGTTCATGAAGTCGCCGCCTGTCAACAAACCCACATCCACGACAATCACTGTCAACACGCAGCGTGCGGTGAGGCGCCTATCTCGCCACCTCCGTGGCAGTTCTCATCCCAGCGCCGTTTTCCACACCCTCGTGACCATCGCCGGGTCGCCGAGGGCCTCGAGTGACATTTCGGTCAGTGTCGCGAGCGTGCGGCCCTTTTCCACCAGCCCCCAGGCCGGCGCGGATCGCTCCAGGTCCAGCCGTTCAAGGTTGAAGGCTGCGGCCCGGACCAGCGACGACAGCACGTCGAGGGCAGCGGCGGAGAGCGGCGGGGAGCCACGGTAGTTCTCCATCCGGCCGCCGGCGCGGCACTGGGGGTACTGCTCCAGCCCGAGGAAGTGGAGGAACCAGCCAGCAGAGTAACGTCCGCGGACCGCCACGATTCCCATGAAATCGGCGAGCAGCTCGTCGAGCAGCACGTTCCTCATGGACTGGAAGACCCGCCGCGTGAAGTAGTGGGCGCATTCATGCTCCAGCCGCAGGACCAGGGAGCGCTCGGCCCAGGCGGTGGCGCTCAGGCCGAGGGCGGCGCCGGGCACGGCGCTGTAGGGGCCGGCGCTCAGCAGGATGAACCGGTCCTGGTACATCTCCTTTCGCGGCACGAGGGCCCGGAATTCCTCCGCCCACGCCGCCTCCGACGGCTCCGCCACCTCCGCCTGCCACGCCTCCCGCAGCCGGGCCACCCGTTCCCAGTTGTTGTAGCCGCCCACGATGCACGCGCCCATGGACGGGGGCACCGGCGCCGGCTCATTCTTCCGCGTGAGGGCGCGGACCAGGGTCTCGAAATCGGCGCGCTCCCGGGCGATGATCACCGGGATCCGGCCCGCGGGCGTGGGATAGAGCAGCAGCTCGATCCGGTCGGGGGCGACGAAGGCCAGCCCCGGATGCACTGCCCCCTCCGTCGGGCCTGCGCCCCGCTGGGTCGCGGCGCGGTAGGCCTCGGTCTGGCTGATGCCCTCGACGATGGGAAAGCGCAGCTGTACCAGCGCCTCGCGGAGCACGGGCACCACGCCGCGCTCCGCGGCCGACGCGGCGTAGCGCTCCCAGGCCGCAACGAATCGCTCGTCGGGCAGGGGATAGTCGGCCGGCATCACGTCGGGCCGCGAGAACGCACTCGCCGTGTACGCCAGCAGCTCCGCGAGGGTGCCGGCATCGGCCCCGTGGCGCCGCAGGATGGCTGCGCGGTAGTCCGGGTCGTGCTGCGCGCCGGCGGGGCAGGCCCTGGCGCTCGTCATCGCGCGGCCATCTGCGCGCCGGGCGCGGGCGCGCCCCGGAAGGCGAACTCGCCCTGGCGCACCTGGACGATGACCGGTGCCTTGCCGATCAGGTCGCCGTCGGGGCCGAAGGTGAAGGTGCCGGTCACCCCCGTGAAGTCGCGCGTGGCGTGCAGGGCCGTGGCCAGGGGGGCCGGGTCCACCGAGCCGGCGCGCGTCATGGCGTCCGCGAGCAGGCGGACCGCGTCGTAGCCGATCGCCGCGCCCGGGTCCGGGGCGATGCCGAAGCGTCGGCGGAAGGCGTCCGTGAAGCGGCGGACTTCGGGGCGCGGATCGTCGGGATGGAAGATCGTGGCGACCACCACCCCCTCGGCGTCGGCGCCGGCCACCTGCAGCAGTTCGGGGGAACTCAGCGCGTCACCACCGAGGACGGGCACCTGCAGCCCCTGGCGGCGGGCCTCGACCAGGAAGTGGCCGGCCGAGGGGGTTTCACCGGCGAGGAACACGGCATCGAGCGGTTCGTGCCGCCAGTCGGCCACCATCTCGCTGAACGTGCGCTCGCTCACCTGGTCGCTGGGATCGTAGGATTGGCGGGCCACGATCTGCAGGCCATGGGCGATGGCGTCCTCCTCGAAGGCGTTGGCCAGGTTGCGGCCGTAGGTGTTGCGGATGTAGCAGATCGCGATCCGGCGATAGCCCTGCGCCCGGGCGTAGCTCGCCAGGGTCTCACCGACGACCCGGTCGGTGAAGGTGGCCCGGAACACCCGCGGGTAGCCCAGGGCGGTGAGGCGCGGGTCGGTGGCCGCCGGCGCCAGGAGGACCTTGCCCGCCAGGTCGTAGATCGCCGCCGCGGGCACGGCCACGTACGACTGCAGGTGCCCGATCACCGCCGTCACCTCGGGATCGGCCGCGAGCGCCTGGGCTGCGAGGCGCCCGGCGTCCACGGACTCCTCGTCATCGACCCGCCGCAGGGACAGCGGCCGGCCCAGCACCCCGCCCGCCGCGTTGGTCTCCTCGATCGCCAGGGTCAGGCCGTCCTCGAAGCGCAGGCCCTGCCGGGCCTGCCAGGGCCACGCCACCCCCAGGACGATCGGGTCGTTCGGGCCGCGCGCCGGGCCCCCCTGGCAACCCAGGAGCGCGGCGAGCGCCGGCAGCAGCAGGCGGAGTGACGGGGACGAGAGCGGGCGCGGCATGGGCATTCTCCGGATGGGATCGGCGGATCAGGCGATCTGCCGTCGAGCGAGTTCGCGAAACAGTCCCTCGCGGGCCATCAGCTCCTCGTAGCGGCCGCTCTGGACGATGCGGCCACGGTCCAGGACGATGATCCGGTCCGCGTTCACGATGGTACTGAGCCGGTGGGCCACCACGATCCGGGTGGCCTGCAGCTGCTCCAGGCTTCGGCTGACGATCGCCTGCGTGCGGTTGTCCAGCGCGCTCGTCGCCTCGTCGAAGAACAGCAGCCGGGGCCGGTGCACGATGGCCCGGGCGATCAGGAGCCGCTGCCGCTGGCCGCCGGAGAGGGTGCCTCCCCCCTCGCTGATCACGGTGTGCATCCCCATCGGCATGGCCCGGACGTCGTCGTCGAGGCCCGCCATGCGGGCCGCGTCCCACGCCTCGTCCAGGGTGGCCAGCGAGGACCCGACGATGTTCGTGAAGATGTCCCCGGACATCAGCCGCCCGCTCTGCAGCACCACCCCGATCTGGCGCCGCACCGCCTGAACGTCGAGGCCACCGAGCTCCTGCCCGTCGAAGTAGATGGCGCCCGACTCCAGGGTCTCGAAGCCCAGCAGCAGCCGGAGGATCGTCGACTTGCCGGAACCGGAGGGTCCGACCAGGGCGAGGAACTGCCCCGGCTGGATCTGCAGCGTCACGTCGCGGAGCACCGGCGGGCCATCCGGGTTGTAGCGGAACACGGCGTGCTGGACCTCGATCTCGCCGGTGAGCACCCCGGGGTCCGCCTTGCCGGCGCCGACCTCGGGCAGGGCCTCGAGGATCGGCCGCGCCTGCTCGTACAGCGGCACGATGTTGAGGGTCGAGAGCAGCGCCATGCAGGTGGAGAGGAGAGCGGCCGAGGACGAAGCGTAGGCGGAGAGGAAGGCCATGAAGTCGCCGGTCCGCATCTCCTGGCCCTCGGTGATCAGCGGGAGGGCGATCCAGAAGATGACCAGGTAGGCCAGGACCGGGAATGCGGCATTGAGGGCGCTGACCCAGTTCTGGATCCGGCGCACGCCGTACTGGAGCCGGCGCTGCTCGGCGAAGCGGTCGGCCCAGCGGGCGAACGCCTGGACCTCGGCGCCGGCCACCCGGAGCTTCGCGATCGCGCCCAGGAGCTGCAGGACCAGGCCCGAGACCTTGGACTGCAGGGTGTAGATCTGCCGGTTGTAGCGGAGCTGGAAGTAGCTGCCGATGCCGGTCAGCAGGATCACCAGTCCGATCAGCAGGGAGGCCCGCCACGCCATCGAGGCGCTGTACCAGAACATCAGGGCGACGTTGCCAACCGAGAAGAGGCCGCCCATCAGCGCGGTCACCGTGGTGCCCGAGATGACCTGGCGCATGGCGTCGATGGACATCGCCCGCACCGCGAGGTCGCCGGCGGTGTACGGCCGGAAGAACGCCAGCGGCAGCCCCAGCAGCCGGTCCCAGACCGCCGCCTGGACACTGGCACCCATCCGGCTTTCGATGCGGAGGAGGGCGATGCCGCGGGCCACGGTGAACAGGCTGGTGACGAGCGCGCAGACGATCAGGATGACGGTCATCTGCACCAGCGCCGGGCGCGCGGCCGCGGGGATGACGTCGTTGAACAGCACCCCGGTGGCGATCGACGGGACCATGCCGAGCGCCGCGGCCGCGAGGCCACAGGCGAGCAGCATCCACAGGTCGCGCTGGCAGCCGCGGAAGCCGAACTGGAGCACATCCCGCACGCCGAGCCGGGTGGCGGCGAACGGACGGTAGAAGGCATGGGCGAAGGGGTGGAGCGTGTCGGCCACCTCACGGGTGACCGTGACCTCGGTGCGGTCGACCGGATGGTGCAGCCGGTACTGTCCCTTCCGGTCGCGCAGCAGGGCCACGGGGTGGTCGCCGTCGGCCAGCCGGGCGACCATCGGCCCGTTGTCCTCCCGCCACCACTCGCCGCGCAGCGCCAGGCGGCGCATCCGCAGGCGGCTGGCCCGCGCGATCGCCTCCAGCGGATCCCGCGGCACGGCCGACCCCTCACCGGCCGGGTGCGGCACGACGGTGACGCCGGCGGCCCGGCCCACCAGGCGGCAGGCGAGGAACAGGGCGTCTGGCGCGCGCGGGTCGGTTCGGCGCTCGGCCTCCGTGGGGCCGGCGAGCTCCTCGCCCTCGGCCAGCTCCGGGTCGAGACTCACCGCCAGCCGGGCGCAGGCCTGCTGCAGCGCCGACCGGTCGTGCGCCGCCTTCGCTTCCAGCCGCTCGCGCTCCCGGCCCTGCGACTCCAGGATCTGGAGCCCCATATAGCGGAGCACGAGGGCATGCAGCCGGCTCAGCCCGAACCAGGCATCGTCGTCCGCCACCAGGGTCCCCGTCTCCACCAGTTCGAAGCGGCTCTCCGGCAGCAGCTCGAGCCAGGCCGACCGCGCCACGGGGGTGAACCCGTGCCCGTTCACCTCGAGTTCGGGCCGCCCCAGCAGGAGGGCGTGCCCCGCCGAGTGCCGGATCCAGCCGATCGGCGGCCGGGGCCGGGCGGCGCCGCGTTCCTCGACCACGTGGGGCTCACCCGCGGCGAGCTCGGTGACGCGCTTCGGCCGCAGGTCGCCGGTGATCGCGGCGCACAGGGCGTGGATCCAGTGATCGAGCAGGGCCGCCACTTCCCCGGCGTGCGCCGGATCGCGGCCCAGCGCGCGCAGCGCGGCCCGGCGGACCGGTAGCAGCCGCGTCCCCGACGTCCCGACGGCGAGGAGGCCCCACTCGCCCCCGGTGGCCTCGGGCCCGAGCCCGAACAGGGGCTGCCCGGCGCCGACCCGCAGCAGGTGGTGGCGCGCGCCGGTGGCCTTCCCCCGGTCCAGCCGGACGCAGAAGACCTCCACGTGGCCCTGCTGCACCAGCCACATCCGGTCGTCATCGAGCAGGAACGGCTGGTCGCTGCCCACGTCGAGCGACTGCCCGCCATCGGCGTCGAAGAGCCGGGCGTCGACCGCGGGCGCGTCGGGGGATGTCGAAAGCGTGTCAGCCATGCGCGTGGGCTCCCGCAAGGGACCGGAGGGTTACTCGGCGGCGATCAGGTCACGGTAGTGGCCGGCCACCGCCATCAGCTCGGCATGGGTGCCGCGCTGCGCGATGCGGCCCTTGTCCAGCACCAGGATCTCGTCGCAGTCGCGGATGGTGCTCAGCCGGTGCGCCACGATGAGGCAGGTGCAGCCGCGACGTCGCAGGCTCTCATCGATCTCCTTCTCCGTCGTGGCGTCGAGCGCGCTGGTCGCCTCGTCGAGCACCATGATCGCGGGATTGAGCACCAGCGCTCGCGCGATCTCCATGCGCTGGCGCTGCCCGCCGCTGAAGTTCCGGCCGCCCTCCTCGACCATCGAGGCGTAGCCGCCCGGGCGGTCGGCCAGGTCGGCGTGGATCGCCGCGTCGCGGGCCGCCTGCACCAGGTCATGCTCCTGCACGGTGTGGTTCCAGAGCGTCAGGTTGTCCTTGATCGACTCCTCGAACATGCTCACTTCCTGATCCACCACGGCGAACGAGTTGACCAGGACCGGCCGCGGCACCTCGGTCCGCGGCTTGCCGTCGAAGAGGATCTCGCCGCTCCACGGCTGGTACAGCCCCGCGACCAGCTTGGCCACGGTGGTCTTGCCGCAGCCGGAGCCGCCGACCAGCGCCACCCGCATGCCCGGTGTCAGCCGGAGGTTGAAGTCCTGGATGAGCGGCGGGTCGAGCCGGTTGTACCCGAAGGTGACCCCGCGCAGCTCCAGGTAGCCCTCGAGCTTGACGTGGCCCTCCGCGGGCACCGGGGCGAGCGCCTCCAGGCCGGGATCGGTGCGGTAGCGCAGCACGTCGTCGAGCCGGTTCATGTCGCCGCGGACCTCCTGCAGCGTGCTGCCCAGCTCCACCAGCTTGTTGACCGGCGCCAGGAACGCGAACATCAGCGACTGGAAGGCGATCAGCATGCCCATCGTCAGGTAGCCGTCCATCACCCGCGCCCCGCCCACGCCCAGCACCAGCGCCGTGGTCACGCCCAGCAGGAGCGGCGGGACGTTGGAGAGGAAGAGCGTGGTGAGCTGCAGGTCCTGGAAGGCATTGGAGACCTTCGCCTGGTACCCCGACCAGCGGGCGAAGAAGTCCGACTCCGAGCCCGTCGCCTTCAGGGTCTCGATGGTCTGCAGCCCGCCCATCGCGGTCCCCATCAGCTTGCCGCGGTCCTGCAGGATCCGCTGGTTCAGGTCGGTGCGCCGCCGCGAGACGTAACGCAGCGCCAGGATGTTGAGCACCGCCGTGCCCACGCACAGCGCCGTCAGCAGCCCGTCGTACTGCACCAGCAGCGCGGCGTAGCCCGCGATCACCAGGACGTTCAGGGTGGTGGTGGCCAGGTCGCCGGACAGCAGCCGGGCGATCTTGTCGTTGATCCCCACCCGGTTCCCGATCTCGCCCGCGTACCGCTGGGTGAAGAACTCCACCGGGAGCCGCAGGACGTGCCACAGGAACTTGCCGGAGGTATCCAGCGACAGCTTGCTCTCGAAGCGCAGCAGGTAGCGCTGCTGCAGGAGCACCAGCCCGAAGGTGACCGTCGCCGTGAGGCCCATGACCCACAGCAGCGGACGCAGCCACTCGTGCAGCCCCTTCACCAGGAGGTCGTCGAGGTAGATGCGGTTGAAGGTCGGCGCCACCAGCCCGGGCAGCAGCAGCGACAAGCCGGCCAGCACCACGAACACCACCGCGCCGCCCGAGCCCGCGAGCCGCCGGCGCAGCGGCGCCAGCAGGCTGGGCGACTCCCCACCCGGCGCGAACGCCGGCCCCGGACTGAAGGTCAGGCACACCCCGGTGAAGGCCTGGTCGAACTCCTCGAGCGTGGTCGACGCCGGGCCGGAGTTGGGGTCGTTGAGGTACGCCCGCCCCTTCCGGAATCCCTCGAAGACGATGAAGTGGTTGAAGTTCCAGTGCAGGATCATCGGGACCGGCATCGTCGCCAGGTCGGCCGGCTCCCGCTTGAACCCCTTCGCCACCAGCCCGTATTCCCGGGCCGCCTTGAGCACGTTGTTGGCCTTGCTGCCGTCGCGGGACACCCCGCAGGCCAGCCGCAGTTCCTCCAGCGGCACGTGCCGGCCGAAATGCGCGAGGATCATGGCCAGCGAGGCCGCGCCGCACTCGACCGCTTCCATCTGGAGCACCGTCGGCGTCCGCACCCGTCGGTGCGGACGGGCCGGCGGCGGGGCCGGTTCGTCCCCGGCTGGCGACGCGGGGCGGCCGCCCGGCAGCCAGGCCTCCATGCGGGCCCGGCCCCCGGCCACGACCCGCTGCAGGCGGCCCGCCAGGGTGGGTTCGGCGATGGGTGCAGTCATGAGGGCACCGGGAGCGGGGCTACAGGCCCGTGGACTTGCGAACCAGCGGGATCACCATCTCCAGCGGACGCTTCGACGACACCACGATGTTGCCCATGGCGAGCGTGCCGCTCTCGATCTTGACCGGCGGGCCCTGGGACGACGACCACCGGTACTGGCTGACGGTGGTCGGGTCCACGATCAGGTCGGCGTGCACCTCGTAGGGCGCGCCGCCCCCGGACAGGGCCGACACCAGCTTGTCGTTCTTGAGCACCCGCATCATGCCCTTGCTCGTCGCGGGGAAGTCGGAGACGTAGGTCACCCGCCCCAGCATCAGGCCGTACTCCTCCTGCTTCACCGTCGAGGGGGCGATCTGGATGGTCATGCCGGGCCGGATCTGCTTGCCATGGATGGCGGGCACGTACAGCACCGCCTCCAGGTCCTTCACTTCCTTGCCCACGAGGTCGAGCGCCAGGATCGGCTCGCCCGGGGCCACCAGGCTGCCCCGCTCGGTCAGCAGCTCCAGGATCCGCCCCGTCGCCGGCGCGGTCACCCGCGAGCTTTCGTTCAGCTCCCGCTCCAGCTGCTCCACCTGCGCCGCCGCTTCGCGCAACCGGAATCCGGCCGCGATGGCGTCGCCTTCGGCCTGGTTCTGCAGCGCCAGCCCCTGCTGGGCCAGCTGGGTGAGCTGGTTCTCTGATTCCGCGATGCGCGAGCGGGTCG
Organism: Gemmatimonadales bacterium; assembly: GCA_044221045.1. Taxonomy (GTDB): domain Bacteria; phylum Gemmatimonadota; class Gemmatimonadetes; order Gemmatimonadales; family GWC2-71-9; genus JADJOM01. The sequence continues at coordinate 37,048 of JBGAPX010000003.1, read as the reverse complement.
CCTCGTACTGCTGCCGGGTCCCCAGCAGCGTCGTGCGTGTCAGCAGCCCCTCCGCCACCAGGCGTTCCTGGCTCGTGATCTTCTCGCCGAGCCACCCGAGATCCTCCCGGGCCGCGGTGATCGCCCGTTCCAGGTTGGCCCGCTGCTGCGCCAGGATGGTGCCGCGAAGGTCGCTGTCCCGGCGGCCGTACATCGCCGCCACCCGCCCGGCCTCCTGCAGGTTGGCGAGCGTCGCCCGGGCGCTCCGCAGGCGGTCCGCCAGCCCCGGCTGTTCCACCCGCGCCACCACCTGGCCCTCGGTGACATGGTCCCCCACCCCGACGGCTACGTCGACCACTCGTCCGCCGGCCGAGGGAATGACCTGCAGCACGCCGCCGCTGCGCACCAGCATGCCCTGGCCCACGACCCGCTCGGGCAGCCGCCCCAGCCAGCCCCAGACCACGCCGGTCAGCAGTACCAGCGCGATCCCGGCCAGCGCGATCCACCCGCGCGAGTCGGTGACGCGCATCAGTTGGTCCAGCTGCTCGGGTGAGGCCAGGCGGTCGAGCGAGACTTTGCGGAAGATCTGGCTCACGGAATCCTCACGGGGATGGGTCGTCCGGATCGGTCGGCGGCTACGGCGCCTGCAGCAGGTCCACCGGCGCGTCGTCCAGCACCAGGGTGGCCGTTTCGAGGCGGAGCTGCGCGATCGCGACGGCGAAGGCCTGCTGGCTGGTGATCTCGCTCAGTTCGGCCGCGGTGAGCGCGTCCTGGGCCTGGATGACGTCGAAGAGCGTGGCCAACCCGAGCGCAAACTTGCGCTCCTGGTGGTCCACGCCGCGGCGCGCCATCGCCACCGCCGTGCCGGCCGCGTCCACGCTGACCCGGGCGTTATCGAGGCCCCGCGCCGCCACCTCCACCGACGAGAGGACGCGCCGGCGCAGGTCTGCCAGGGTGGCCTCCCGCTGGGCCGTGGTGGCCTCCGCCTGGACCAGCCGCGCGTGACCGAGGGTCCCGCTCGTCGGTTGCTGGAAGCGGACCTGCACGGTGGCCTGCAGCCCGGGCACGTTCCGAAACAGCGCGCCCAGGGTGTGGTCGGCCTCGTTGCCCTGGTCGATGCCCTGGTAGCCCACCCCGACCGAGAGGTCGAGCCGGGGTCGCAGGTCGTTCGCGGCCGACCGCTCCAGCCAGTCAGTGGCACGGGCCCGCGTCGTGGCGGCCGACAGGTCGCGCCGCCCCGCCACCGCCTGCGCCTGCCAATCGGCCAGGCGCGGCACCGCGGCATTCCCGGCGGCCATGGGGAAGCTGTCCGCCGGCAGCGGCAGCGTGGCGATCGCCCCGGGGTCGAGCCCCATCGCGACCCCGAGCTGCTGGCGGGCCTGGACCAGCGCCTGTTCCGCCGCCAGCCGCAGCACCGTCTTCTGGGTCGCGTTGGCGATCACCTGGTCGAGGTCGGACGGGGTCCTTTCGTCCGCCTCGATGAGCCGGCGGGTCACCTCCACCGTGCGCTGGGCCCGCGCCTCGGCGGCCTGCTGCGCGGCGAGTCGCCGCACCCCTCCCACGTAGGTCCAGTAGGCCGCCGCCACCGACTGCAGCGCCACCGCCGTCGCGTGCCGCCGGTCATCCTCCGACGCGAGCACCTCGGCGTCGGCTACCTCGCCGGACGCGCGGAGGTTCAGGGCGGCCCGGTCGCGCAGCAACGGCACCAGCGCATTGAGCGCCACGGTGGAGCGCGCCACCGGGGCGCCCGGCGTCGTCGAGAGGTCGATCCGCTGCACCGTGACCGAAGGCGAGAGCTGCAGGCCGGAGCGGAAGGTCTTGCTCAGTCCCACGCTGTAGTCCAGCTGCTTCAGCGCGCTCACGTCCGGCAGCGAGGCGACGGCCCCCGGCACCTGCACCGGGCTGCGGCTGGTGACCGAGGTGAACGACGTCGTGAAGTTGAGGTCGTAGGGGGCGCTCGCCTGCAGCGAGCCCGCCCAGGCCACACGGGTCTGCTCCGTCGCCAGGCGGATGGCGGTGTTCCCGCCGCGGGCCAGTCGCAGCGCGTCCCGCAGGTGCAGGGCCCCGGGCGGCGCCTCCTCCTGTGCGGCCAGCGCCGTGGGCAACAGCAGCCAGAACAGCGGCCCGAGCGGGACGCCGCGCAGCCACCAGCCAGCGCCGGACCGTCGCACGACGCAGGACGATGCGACCGTCATCACATCCTCACGACACGGCCGGATGCGCCGGCAGCGCGGACCGGAACAGGACGTCCTCGGACCGGGGCAGGTCCGCCCCCAGCCAGACCCGCGCCAGCCCGCCGACCGCATGCTCGAGGTCCGCGTCGCTCAGTTCATCCAGCCCGGCCAGGGTCGGCGACGGCTGGGACGGGCGCTCCGGTGAGTTCACGGACGGAGGGGTCACGGGGATGCTCCTGGGTTGGGAGGTGGGCAATCCGCTAGGAACGGCGCCCGAGCGTGCCACGACTCTGCACGTACGCGCCGTTGAGGATGAAGCCGGCCGCAGGAACCGAGATCGGGCCCAGCTCGCCCGCCCATGCCGACTGCTGGGCACCGCCAGTCACCGCCTCGAGGTCCTGGTCCGACAGCTCCGCGTTGGTGACCTGCAGGTCCGGCAGGACGATGAGGGCGTCGAGATCCGGGTCCCGCTCGATGAACCGGATCCGGAATGTCTCCGGGATCCGGACGCCGAAGTTCGCGTCGATGGTGCCCCGCGGGTCGGTGAGCAGCAGCTTGCGGAACACTGGGTCCTTCGACGCCCGATCCACGACGGCTTCGAGGACCTGGCGCTCCCGATCATTGGACGTGGGCATCGCTACTCCGGATGTCGTGGCAGTGACGCGGAGACCAGACGACTTGCTGATCGCAGGAAGGCAAGGCCCGTACCGTCGGGGGCGCGGTGAGCAACTGCTGTCAGGGCCACAACATCGAGCATGGACCACCCGGCGGATCCGGCCCGGGCCGAGCGCTCGATCTAACGGATAGAGAGCTGCCTCGACTCGGCCCGCCGCGGGCGGTGGGCGGAGAGTGGCGCGTGCGTGAAGCAGAGGTACCCCTTGCACGCCAGTCGACCGGCAGCGTCCAGGACCAGCTTGAGGTGGTTGACCCGGCGGACCAGAAGGCTCGGCCACACCTCATGGCTCATCACGCCGGTGGTCACCTCGGGCCAGCGGCAGAGTCCGGCGACCAGTTCGGGCCGGCACCATCCCCGGCGAACCCACTCAGTGAGCCAGGCCCCCTCGGCCAGCCGGCCTTCGAGCTGCGCGCCGTGATCCAGCCCGAACTCGAACCCGACACTCGGCAGGAGCTCCGGACCGAGATCAAGATGGATCACGCTCGGGGCCCTGCCGGCCGCGGCCAGCACGGTCACGACCCGGCTGACCTCACCCGGCCACGACAGGTCGGTGAGCAGCGCGGCGATGGTGTCCTCCGCGACGCCCGAAAGGCACACCCGGAGCGGGGCATCGGCGCGATCGGGGAAATACCCTACATAAGGAAGGAGCAGCCCCGGGGCCCGCCCCTGGAGCCGCGCCAGGAGCTGGAGGGCTGGGCGGAGCCGGTCAGGCGGGAGACCGAGACACGCCAGGCCCGGGTGCACGGCCGGGAACGGGCCCGCCGGGCCGAGCACCGCGGCAGCCGGCTCCAGGTCGAGGAAGACGCCCGGCGCAGGCGCCGCTCCGTCGGGCAGGACATCGTATTCCAGCCAGCATCGCTCGATGGACCGATACCGCTGGTCGGTTGACCAGGCCCGGGCAAGGCGGCGGATGCCGCGCGGCATCGGCTCGAAAGGCCGGCCCGGTTCCGCGAGGCGGCGAGCCTCGGTTCGCTCCACCCCGACGATCAGGTCCACCCGCTCGTCGGAAAGGTCCAGTCGCCGCTCGAGGTAGAGCCATCGGGCGAGCGGGGCGGGCAGTCGGTCTGCCACCGCCGAAATGCGCTCCCACGCGACGGGAGAGACCAGCGTCGCGACGGCCGGATGACCGACGGTGAGCAGGCTGTCGAGCAGGGTGTGCATGCGCGCGCTCGGGACCGGGAGGGATCAGCCCGGGGCGAGCCGGGCCATGATGCGGGGCAGCAGGCGGTCCGCGGTCTCCGGCGTGTAGTCAGGCGATCGCGCCACCAGCACGAAGTCGAACGGCGCCTCGACCGCGAACTCGCGGGCCGCGATGGTCCGGAACGTCACCGCGGGCTCGAGCCCGAGGGGGGTGGTCGCGGTCCGGCCATAGCCGTGCAGGACCGGGGGAAGGAACGCGAGCTCCCGCGAGGCCATGCGTCGAAGCTCCAGGATGCCGCTCTCCGGGTCGTCGTCGCGGAAGAGACAGGTCGGCCGGTCGTCCTGCCACAGCCGGCCGGCCCGCTCCCTCTGCGGGTGGGTCACGTAGGTGAGGGCCCCAACCCATCGGCACGCCACGGCGAAGAGCAGGTAGTTGCCGTCGCGGAGCTTCTCCGCGGCGGGGGCGCGCCGGTCCGCGGGCGGCCGGTGCAGCAGGTCCGTCATGAGGTACCGGTGGCCATCATTGCTCACGCCGAGGTCCGCATGGGCGTCCACATGGACGATCTCCAGGGGGGGCACGAGCGCGCCCCGCTCCACCAGCTCCCGCCAGACGTAGAACGCCTCGCGATGGTGGGTCACCACCCGCCCCCGCGGGCGCGGTGCACTCGGCGGGAGGCAGCGGTCGAGCCAGGACTCCAGTTCCGGCTCCGGCCAGGGGTGATACCGGTCCGGGTCCAGTCGGCCGCCATCCGGCCGTCGAAAACCGACGCGATCGAGGAAGAAGTCCAGGTCCAGGTCGAGGATTCGCACGACCCCTGCGCCCTCAACAGCCCAGCAGCCGGATCGAGGCGTGCCGTCCCGGCTCGGCCAGCCGCAGGCAGAGGTGCGCCACGGAGGCGGTGCCGCTGATCGCCGACACCAGGTGCCGGTCGGAGGCAAGGCGCTCCGGAAACCATCGTCCCGTCGCCGCGCGCCGGGCCACAAGGCCGGCGCCGAACCGACGGGCGGTCGCGAGATAGCGGGCGTCCATCGTCAGGCGGGCGAGCCCCAGCGCGAGTTCGCCCGCCTCAAGCAACTCCGCGCCGGTGGCAGGCGCGCCCATCCGGTCGAGCACAGCCGTCGCGTGATGGACCGCCGCATCGCGCGCGACGGGCGCATGGTCCGCGAGATCCAGCAGGAGCGCGGCCTGGCCGGCGGGCCCGACTCCGGGCTCGGGCGGAAGTGCCTGCTGCACGAGCGCATCGGCTGGAGCCAGGGTGGCATCACCCAGCTGCCGCGCGGCCCGGCAGAGGCTCCAGACCACGCCAGTCCTCCCGGCGGGGAGCGCGTCGAGCCCGGTGGCGCCCTCGGGCCGCAGGGGTGCCGGTCCCGGCGTATCCCCTCCGGTCAGTTGGGCTCCGACCCGGAGCGCCACGGCGCGCATCAGGCGCGCGAGCGCCGGGGTCATGGCCCACGCGGGGGTACTGCCGAGGACGGCGAGGAGGCCGGCGGGGCCATCGATGACATCGCCCGTCACCGCGTCGAGGTGGTCGACGTCGAGCCCCTCCACCAGGGACACCGCGCGGGACACGGCGGCACGGTCCCCCAGCGCCACGTGCGCCCGGACCAGGCCGTAGTACCAGCTGCCCCAGCCGTGGAACGCCCCCGGGCTCTCCCAGGGGTCCGCGTCGGGCTCGCCGCCAAGACGAAGCGTGAGCCGGCGCTCGAGGCGCGCCAGCAGGCGCTCGAGCGTCGGCGAGGGCGCCCCGCGCGCTCCCCTGGCCAGGTCGGCGAGCAGCACCGCGATGCCGACGGTCCCGCTCAGCAGGTCGGCGTGCAGCACCGTGAACTCCCAGGCGTCGAACTCCGGCTGGTAGCGGAGCCCGAGCCAGCCCGCGGCCTGCCCGCCGACGGACTCACTCCGCACCAGCTCCCGTCCGATCTCGCGCGCGGCGGCGGCGAAGTCCGGCGCGGCGGGCGGGCGCGGCACCGGCGTGGTGGTGACGCGGGTCCACGGCGCCAGCGTGAACAGCGCCGAGCGCAGCTCCTCGACCTCTGCCCCGACCGTCCGGCCCCCGAGTGCCTCGAGGTGCGCGGCGATCCGCGCCCACGGCGCGGCCTCGAAGAAGTCGGGCACTTCGTGTCCCCGCTCCGTATAGAGGGCGTTGCGGTCCGGCACGGCGCGGAAGAGGGGGATGTCGAGGTCGCGGATGCTCTCGATCTCGGCGGCGTTGATGGCCGGGTCGGCGAACCGTCCCCGCCAGAGCCGCTCCAGGCAGAGTTCACGGAGCACGCCGTCGCGCAGGCGGTCGGGCCAGAGGCTCTCGCCGAGGATCCGGGCGTAGATGTGAGTGTCCCGGCACAGCGCCCGGATCGGCGCGGACCGGAGCGGCGCGAGTGGTCCGTCGGCCGCGGCCAGTTCCTGCCGGTGATCGCGCAGGAGCGCCGCCATCTCCGCGTATCCCGCGATCACCTGGTCCGCGAATTCCTCCACCGGCACGGGGGCCCCATCCATCACCGGCGCGGCTGAGCCCCCCGAGAACGGGAGATATCCCCACTCGAACGCGGGGGCCTCGCCGGGCCGCCGGAGCGGCACCGGCAGCTTGAACGGCGCAAGGCGCTGGGACGACCCGGCCAGCGCGCCGAGGTCGGCCGGCCGGCGCCCCGCCTCACCGTACACCTTGCTGGTGACCAGGGCGCTGCGCAGCGGCAGGTCGCTGGTGAGGGCGCCCAGGCCGCCGTGGCCTTCCTCCCCCGCGATCGCGCTCCGGTACCGGGGCGCCACGAACATCTCGAGGTCGACCAGCACCGGGGTTTCCCCCTGTGCCAGGACGTTGTCGGTGGTGAAGTCCATCCCGTCCGTGAGCTGCAGCAGGCGCGCGTACTGCCCCATGCGGCGGTAGTAGCGCTCGACCTCCGCCCGGCTCCCGCAGGGGCGCTCCACGGCGAACGCCTCCCACGCGTAATCCCGCCGCAACAGGATGGTCCGCACCGGCAGCGGCAGCGACAGCCCGGCGTCATTGCACCACCGGAGCAGCGAGAGCGCCGCCGCCGCGATCCGCAGATCCTTGGGCTTGTACACCACCCGCTGGCCGCCGGCAAATCCGAGAATGGCGACCGCTCGCCCCTGTTCGTGACTGTCGCCAGTGTCGGAGCGGATGGAGGCTAGGGGGCCCAGCGGCTCGCCACCGCCGAAGGCCTCGGTCAGCGCCTGGCGGTCCTGCGCCAGCCGCTGCAGCAGTTCGGCGGACGCATCGCCCCAGTGCCGGAGGGCCACGGCAAGCAAACGGCCGAGCACCGGGTAGTGCAACAGCAGGCGTCGCCATTGCAGCGCCACGGGGACATCATCGCCGAAGCAGGCACGATAGATCGTCATGCCCGCCGCGCCGGGAAAGCCGGCCAGCAGGTGCTCGGCCTCGACCCGGGCCAGGAAGACCCGTCCCACCAGCATCGCCAGCCGTTGGGTGAGGGCCAGGAGGAGCTGGCGTTCCACCGGCGGCGTCAGCGCCTCGCCACTGCGGCGCGCGGCGCGGCGCAGCCGCCGTCGCGCGTGCCGCAGGAACGGGGCGATGGCACCCTGGCATGCCCACGGCTGGTCGGGGTCCACGCCGGCGGTGCGCAGGGTCTGGGCGTCAAGCACCTCCGCGTTCCGGAACGGCGCGATCGGATCCCGGTCCACCCCGGGTTCCAGCAGCCGCGCCAGGTCCCTCGCCCAGCGCGGGAGCCGCTCCGGCCGGGCGATCTCGACCTCGGCGAGCGCGCGCTCGAAGTCCGGCGCGTCGTGGCCCCGGTCGCGGAGCCGCGCCGCCAGCGCCGCCGGGTCGCCCACGCCAAGGGCGCGGGCCCACGCCGCACGCCGCGCGCCCACCAGGGCCGGATCGGCGGGGACGCAGGGGGCGAAGGCGGGATGGGAGGCCCGCTCCCAGGGCGATGCCGCCCGGACGATGATGCGCGCCACCTCGGGCGGTGGCGGGCGGCGGGAACGGCGGCGCGTGGCGGCCGGGCTAGTCATACCGGAAGACCACCTTCCCGAACCGGTCGGCGGTGGTGTAGGTCCGGGCCAGGAACGGGCCCGCATCCTCCCCGCCGAACGCCGAGTCCACCACGACCGGAAGGCGCCCCGCCTCGTAGTCGCGCAGCGCCAGCGCCAGGTCGTCGCTCATCCCGAGGCAGTTGCCGATGAGCTGGAGGTTGCGGAACAGCGCGATCTGCATCGCGATCGCCACCTCGCCCGGGTCGCTCCCGCCTTCCCCATCCGCGTTGGGGCCCTGCCGTTCCAGCCCGCACGTGATGTAGCGCCCACCGGGCGCGACCAGCGGCAGCGACTGGCGGAGGTAGAGGTCGAAGAACGGGTCGCAGACCGCGTAGAACCCGCCGACGGCGTTGGCCGCCTGACGCAGGGCGGCGTGCTCCTCCAGCGCATTCGGGGCCCGCCGCACGTCGAACACCGCCCGTGCCCCCAGCTCCCGGAGCCGGGGAATCCAGCGCGGACAGGTCGTGGTCACGTAGACCTCGGCCTGCCGGGTGCAGAGGGCCGACAGCAGGAACAGCGAGGTGTTGGAGCTGCCGGCCGTCACCAGGATCGGCGCGCCGGGCGGGGGGCTCAGCTTGCGCACCATGCTGTACGCCGTCTGCGCATTCAGGCTGAACGCCGCCGCGACCGGATCCGGCATGACGCTCGGGACCGGCACCACCGCCCGCTCGTGCAGCAGCAGCGAGCGGCGCGAGGCCTGCACCGAGGGAATGCCGATCGGGCGGGCCGGATCGCGCTGGGCCAGGCGGAACGGCATGTCGTAATGGTTGTCCCCGATCACGCGCTCGCCGGCCCGCACCCGGGTCACGTCGGCCCCGGTCTCCTCCACGAGCGCGACGAACTCCGACCCGAAGGTCGCGAAGCGCGCCGGGGGAATGTTCTGCGCCAGGGCGATGATCCGGGCCCGGTCCCGATAGTTGCACGAGAAAGCCAGCACCCGGAGGCGGACCAGCGACCGGTTGGCCGGCTCCTCAGGATCGAAGGGCGGGTCGGCGATCTCCCGGGCGGCCGTGGCGACTGGCGTGCCGGCGATGGTGACGGTGGCCAGATCCAGGTCCGGATCGGCGGGATGACAGATGGCCAGGCTGCGCATCGTGAGCTCTCGTCCCCGCAGGGTCGGTAAGGGCGGGTGCCGTTCAGGCCGCGGTGTGGAGCAACAGGGCCTGGTCCAGGGCTGCCGTCAGGCGGAGCACGACGGGGTGCTGGCCGAGCAGGGCGCGGGCCCGCTCCAGCGCCCGCGCCGCGAGCGGCAGGGCGGCGCCTCCCGCCTGCAGCCCATTGGCCGCGAGTTCCAGCCAGACGGGGCCGGACTCCTGGCTGTCGGGGTGGCGGTCGAGCCACTCCGCCAGGCTCGGCATCGCGATGGCCGGGGCCCCCGCCTGCCGCGCGAGGACCGCCAGCTGCCGGAGCGGCGCCACCTCCCGGTCCGTCAGGCGGCTGGGCGCCAGGGCGGCGAGCGCCTCGGACAGCGCCGCGCCCGGCCGGCCCGCCAGCGCGAGCAGGTCGCGCGCGATCAGGCTCGTGGCCGGACCGTCAGCTCCATCCGCGCGCACCGACGCGAGGCCCTCCGCCGCCCGTGAGGTTTCGCCCATGGCCACCAGCACCCGGAGCGCCGCGCAGCGGCCGCTCGGCAGGCCCCGGCCGGTGGCCGCGGCATGCATGACGGCCACCGAATCCGCCGCATCGGCGAACCGCTGGCCAGGCGCGCCGCACGCCATGGCGGCCGCTCCCGCCGGCTGCCCGGCGAAGGTGCGCTCAAGGGCCGGCCGCACGGCTTCCTCCACGACGCGGCGATACAGCTCGATGGCGGGAGGCGTGCCGCTCCCCGGCGCCGCCCATTGCGCCCGCCACCAGCCCGACGCCGCGCGGGCCGCCCCGAACAGCGAGGCCCAGCTCACCTGGGGCAGCGGGGCGGCCGCCGAGAGCAGGCCCGTGGCGGGCGCCGCCGGTCGGTCCGCCGGCGGCTCATCCGGACCCGGGCCCGCCCCCTCGAGGGCGGCCGTGAGGGTGCGCTGGTAGGCCGCGATCATGCGCTCCGGGGTGAACTGCGCCGCGCGGGCCCGGCAGCGCTCCGGGGATACCGGATGGTCCAGCAGCGCCTCGATTGCCTCCGCCAGCGCGGGCACCGCGACGTCGGGCACCTCGGGGAGCGTGCCGGCGAACTGGATCGGCAGCAGGGTGCCGCAGTCGCCCACGGTATCGCGCACGCCGTTCCACCAGGTCCCGAGCACCGGCGTGCCGACGCCCAGCGCCTCCACCGGCGTCTTCGGGAACGACTCCTCGAGGGTCCCGGAGAGATTGAGCACCAGGTGGGCGGCGCCGAGCAGCTGCCCCTTCGCCGCCGGCCCGATCACCGCGCCGCTGAAGCGGACCCGCCCGCCCAGCCCGAGTCGCGCCGCCTGGGCCCGGAGGCCCTGCACGTAGGCCATCGGCTCGGTGCGCCCCCCCTCGGCCAGCGGCCCCGCGATCACCAGATCCGGCACCGCACGGCCGTGGTCGTGCAGCCAGGCGAGCGCATCGAGCTGCCGGTGCAGGAACTTTCCCGCGTGCAGGCGGCCCAGGCTGACCAGCAGCGGCTGCGGGGCGCGGGGACCGCCGGGCAGGGGCGCCATGGGATGGTGAATGACGTGCAGGAAGGGCGCGAGTCCGGGATGGAGCGCCACGATCGCCGCGCGCGCCGAGGCGCTGGGCGCGACCACCACGTCGCCGGGCGCCAGCAGCGGCGCGAGAAGCGCCCACTCGAGGGGCGTGGCCCCGCCGGAATGGGCGATCAGCAGCAGCCGGGCGCGGGCGCCCGCACGGTTGCGCAGCCAGGTGTACTCGGGCACCAGCGACAGGCATTCGTAGCCCGGACACCAGACGTCGACCCCGCGCACCGCCTCCCGGAACGCCCGCGCGGCCGCCGCCGGGCTGGCCGGCGCGCCGGGCGGACCGAGGATCGCGTCCGCCCAGGCGGCGGGGGTGACGTGGCGCAGGCGGAACGCCGCGCCGAATTCCCGCGCGAAGAGATCCTCGAACACCTGCGCCGTCACCAGCGTCGACGGCCGGGCGATGCGCAGCAGGGAGATCATGCCGGCGCCGCAGCGGCCGCGGGGTCGCCGGCCAGGACCTCGAGGGCCAGGGACTCCACCCGCTCCCGCACCCGCTGGGACCGGATCAGTTCGTTCCGCAGGTCGAGCAGCCGGGGGAAGCCGGCCTCTTCCGACCATCGCGAGTAGTGCGTGTCCATGGCGCACCGCGTCGCGCGCAGGTGCCGGATGACCAGCGCCTCCGTGGGAGCCGGGTCGGTGCCGGTCTGGTCGAAGTGCGGGAAGTACTCCTGGCAGGTGCGGGCCAGCCCGGCGGCCGCCGCGGCGGCCTGCTCGTAGCGACCACGCAGGCGCAGCTCGTCCAGCAGGAAGCGGGTGGGGCGCATCCAGCCGGTCCGTGTGACCAGCCACTGTTCCATCACCCGGGTGGTGGCGCGCTGCGCCATCAGGCGCTCGAACTCCTCCGGGAACAGGTCGTTCCTCGCCTGCCACTCCTCCAGGGCGGCGTCGGTCCGCAGGCGGCGCCGCAGCCGGAACCGCCGGGTCTCCTCCGCCACTTCCTCCTCCGTGGGGCTCACCTCGAGCAGGTCGGCCAGGATCGCAACCAGCTCCCGGCCGAGCGCGGCGTCGTTGATCTCGTTGAAGTCCGGATCGTGGAGTGCAGCGTGGCTCGCGATCGCGGCCAGGGGCACCTCGACGCCGTCGTGGCGCACCCGGCGGTCACGCTCGTACAGGCTCAGGAACTGGCTGGTGCGCTCCACCCGGCAGGGGACCGGGGCGGGTCCGGGCTCGGGCCGGTCCCGCAGCATCTCCAGCAGCCGGATCGCGTCGAGTCGCTTCTGGTCCACGTAGCCGGTGCCGAGGAACCGCCGCAGCCCCTCGAGGGTGGCCTCGGCCACCCCGGCGGCGCCGGCGTCCCGCAGGATCGCCGGCAGGGTCCGCTCGGCGAAGAACCGGGCCTTGGCCACGCGGACCAGGGTGTCGTGTTCGGCCTGACGCACCACGCCCGCGGCCCGCGCCGCGGCGAAGGTGGCACGGAGGTTGACCATCGGCTCCGACAAGGGACGGTAGCCGTCTTCGTCGAGTGCGTGCGCCAGGGCGACCTCGTCGTCGTCGACGATCGTCCCGTCGGCGTACTGGCGGTAGACCTCGCCCACGCCAACCATGCCGAAGGCGTCGCACTCGGCCGCGCGCAGCGCGCCCATGCTGCTCGCGCCGTAGACTGCGATCCCGCGCTCCAGGGCGAACAGGATCTCCTTGTGCCATACCGACAGGGTGTGCCGGAACTCGCCGTCGACGATCGCGATGACGTCCGGGCGGTGGATGCCCACCGCGCTCACCAGGTCGGACTGCCGCACCGGCGGCAGGTAGGTCGCGTCGAGGATGCGGCGGGCCTCCGCGACCGGCAGGGTGGGCCCGAGGAAGACGACCGCGCGCATCAGGCCCCCTTCCGGGCCTTGGCGGCCGCGACGAAGGCGCGGGCCCGCGGCCCCGGCTCGTAGTGCTGCGACATGTACCCCTCGAGCCCCGGGACGATCACCCGCACGACCGGCAGGCCGATCTCCTCGTGGGTGAGGTCCACCGCGATCACCTGGCCGATCCCCGCCCCGGCCAGGCGCGCCAGCAGCACGCCGAGGTCGCCCTCGAACGAGGACGTCGTGACCGCGGCGCGGTCCCGGGCGTCGAGGGTGGCGGGGGTCCGTTCGTAGCGCTCCACCGCGCCGTCGTCGTCAGCGAGCTTCATCGACAGCTCCTCATGGCGGAAGATGTCGTCGCGGGCGCCGGCGATGATCACCAGCCGGGACTGCGCCGCCTCGGTCAGGGCCCGGATCATCGCGATCTCCGGGTCGAGGTGGCAGCCATAGCCGCCGAAGACCCCGGTGTGGCGGCGGTAGCGATCGTAGATGTGGGCCTCGTAGACCGGCACCTCGAGGTCGGTCGTCCGGTCGTAGATCACCGGCTCGATCTCGGCCCGCTGGCACTGGTCGATCAGTTGCCGGACGAGCGGGTGGCGGATCGTCTCCAGGCGCACCCGCCGCGGCTCCAGCAGGCCGCGGTGCTCGGCGCACTTGAAGCTGGAGATCGCGTCACGCTCGATCACTTCATAGAGCGCGGCGGCCATCGCCTCCAGCAGCACGTTGCCCGAGGCCAGGCCGTTGCTGTCGCACACGAACGGGCGGCCCCACAGCGGCTTCTGCGCCGGATGCCGGACCAGCGATACGCCGATGAAGGGCACCCACACCGGGTGCTGCCCCAGCAGGTCCCATCCCTCGACCCACAGCTCCGGCCGGTGGTCCCGGAACAGGCCGTGCCGGGCCAGCGGGAGTTGCGCGCGCGGGATGACCGCGCCGTCGGCCGCCAGCTCCTGGTAGCTCGCGCGGCGGACCGGCAGGCGCACGTTCTCGGCGTGGTGGAGTTCGATCCCCTCCATCACCGCCGAGACCGTCGCGGCGACGGTCGTGAAGCCCTTGCCCCCCGCGCTCGAGAGCGTCTTGCCGTTGGGACGGTACGCCAGCACCGTCGGCAACCCGATCACGTCGAGCCCCGTGATGTCACCGAGCCGGGTGATTCCCGCGCGCCGGAAGTGGGGTCGCGCGCGCTCCAGCGTCTCCTCGGGCGGGACGACCCGGTGGGTACCGCCGAAGAACTCCTTCCGTGCCCGGTAGTCCTGGCCCCGGAAACGGATCGGGGGCGCCGGGGCGGGTTCGCCCGGCGCCGGCGACCGCTCCGCGGACCTCGGCATGCAGGTACTGGTCATCGGCGGGTGCTCGCGACTGGGGAAGCGGATGTGGGACGCGGACCGGAATCGGTCCGCGGGCGGCACCGGGCGCCGGCCGGGGGTGCCGCCGCCCGGGGGGACGGCGGGAACCCGGCGACCGGCGCGGCCGGGGCCTGGACTACAGCGCCGCCGCCGCCAGCGACAGCCCGATCGACTCGATCACCACCGAGATCCAGCTGGTGGTGCGGCCACCGGCGACCGCCTCGAGCTCGGCGTCGGAGAGCTCCGTCGCGTGCGTCTTGGCGTAGGCTTCGAGATCGGCGCGCTGCACGTCCGAGAACCCGTACTCGTTCAGCACCTTGCGCCGCGCCTCGGGATCCGCCGCGTTCTGCAGCTTGGAGCGAAACGCCTGGTCGGTGCCGAGCTTCTGGATGAGCTCTTCCGCGCGAGTGATGGGCATGACGGTGACTCCGGTGAAGAAGGTGGGTGATAGGGTGCGGGGACCCGAGCCGGGTCCCGGCGGGTGCGGCGTACCGACCCGGAGGCAAGCGCCATGCCGTACCCTCCGCGCAGCACCTAACACGGGACCGTCACGGCACTTGTGCGCGCCGGCCCCGCCGCGCCCCCGGCACGTGCAGCTGGCGGGGATAGAGCATGGCCTCCACGCAGTAGAGGGTGCACTCGGCGCCTCACGCGCTGGGCCGCACTCGCGCCAGGAGCAATCCCGCCAGCACCCCGGCCAGCAGCGGCAGCAGCACCTGCGGGAGGCGCTGGCCCGGCCACCGCTGCAGGGGAATCGCCACGCCCAGAATCAGGAACAGCACGCCCAGCGCCAGGAACTTGACCTGCATGGTGTCCTCCACGGTCCCGGGATGTCCCACGCCCCGCCGCCCGCCTCGAACCGGGTGGCACGGTGGATGCACCTCCGGCGGGCAAGCGGGGTGCCACGTGACGACCGGCGCGTTCCCAGAGGCGGGCGGGAGATCGCGGGCCTGCGTCCTCGTCGCCTGGTAGAGGCTGCGCTCGATCCGATAGACCCCCGACTCGCCGTGCCCGCCGTCCCCCGACCCTGGAGCCGCCAATGGCCGTGACCTTCGCGATCCCGTCCACCTTCCGTCCCTATACCGCCGGCGAGCAGCGCTTCACCACCGAGGCCGCGACCGTGGCCGAGGCGCTGACCGCGCTCGTGGATCGCTTTCCCTCGCTCCGTCGCCACCTCTTCGCCGACAACGGCGAACTGCGCGGCTTCATCAATGTCTTCCGCAACCGCGACAACGTCCGCGACCTGGACGGCGTCCGGACCGCCGTCCACGCCGAAGACGTCCTCACGATCGTCCCCACGATCGCCGGTGGCTGAACCCTCCCTCCCGCGAGTGCGCCCATGACCGCCACCCTGACCGAGCCCGCCGCGCCCCCGGCGGCCGTGCCCCTGGCCCCCGGGGAAATCCAGCGCTACAGCCGGCACCTGATCATCCCCGAGGTCGGCATGTCCGGGCAGCGCCGGCTCAAGGCCGCCAGCGTGCTGTGCGTCGGTACCGGCGGCCTGGGCTCGCCCCTCGCCCTGTACCTCGCCGCCGCCGGCGTGGGGACCATCGGCCTCGTCGACTTCGACGACGTCGACCTCACCAACCTGCAGCGGCAGATCCTCCACGGGACGGAAGACGTCGGCCGCCCCAAGCTCGAGTCCGCGCGCCGCCGGATCACCGCCCTGAATCCCGAGGTCCGGGTGGTGCTCCACGACACCCGCCTCGCGGCCGACAACGCCCTCGAGCTGCTGGCGCCCTACGACGTCATCGTGGACGGCACCGACAACTTCCCCACGCGCTTCCTCGTCAACGACGCCTGCGTCCTCCTCGGCAAGCCCAACGTCTACGGCTCCATCTTCCGCTTCGAGGGGCAGCTCGCCGTCTTCGATGCCCGGGTCGGCCCCTGCTATCGCTGCCTCTACCGCGAGCTGCCGCCGCCCGGCCTCGTGCCCAGCTGCGCGGAGGGGGGCGTGCTCGGCGTGCTCCCGGGCATCATCGGCACCATGCAGGCCCTGGAGACCCTCAAGCTCCTGCTCGGCATCGGCCGGCCCGCGATCGGCAGCCTGCTCCTCTTCGACGCCCTGGAGCAGGCCTGGCAGCCGCTCACCATCCGCAAGGACCCCGACTGCCCCATCTGCGGCGCCTCCCCGAGCATCACCAGCCTGCGCGACGAGGCCCACCATTGCAGCCTCACGCCACCGCCCGTGCCGGGTCTCGCGCCCCGCGAGGTCGCCGCCCGGCTCGCCGCGGGCGATGCCCTGCAGCTGGTGGATGTCCGCGAACCCCACGAATGGGACATCACCAACCTGGCCGACCTCGGCGCGCGCCTCCTCCCGCTGGGCCAGCTCAACGCACGGCGCCGGGAACTCGATCCCGACCGCCCGGTCGTGCTGATCTGCCGCACCGGCGCCCGCAGCGCTGATGCCGCGCGGGAGCTGCACCGTGCGGGCTTCCGGGAGGTGTGGAACATGGTCGGCGGCATGCAGCGCTGGAGTGAGGAGGTCGACCCTTCCCGCCCCCGCTACTGAGGAAAGCCCGTGCCCGTCCGCGTGGCCCTGCTCGAGCCGGTCGGCGACGCCGGCATCGCCGGCTACACCCACGAGCTCGCCCAGGCCCTGGTGACGGCCGGTGCAGAGGTCGACTGCTTCGGCCTGCCCTCCAGCTTCGCCCGGACGCTGCACCGCGACTATCGCCTCTACGCCGCGCTGGGACTCCCCGCCGCCGACGCGGCCTGGCGGCTGCCGGCCCCCGCGGCACCGCCCGCTCCCGCGCCGCCCCGGCCGGAACCGGCGCTGGCGCCCTACCTCGAACGACTGGCCCGGTGGCGGCCGCGAGCGACGGTGACCCCGCCCCCGCCCCCGAGTCACGTCCCCGCTGCAGCGCCGCCGGCGGCGGCCGACGACGACTGGCTGCGCCGCCTGCGACCCTATGATCTCGTCTGGAGCCAGTGGCCCGAACTCCCCGGCGCCACCCCGCGCCTCTGGGCGCTGGCGGCGGCGGCGGGCCTTCCGCTCGCGCACACGGTGCACAACGTGCTGCCGCATGAGGCCACCCCGGACGCTCCGCGCCGGACCGCCGCGCTCTATGCCGGCGCCCGCGCCCTCGTGGTCCACAGCGACACGGCCAGGGCGGAACTCGAGCGCCGGTTTCCCGGGACCGGGGCCCGGGCGCTCCGCATGGCGCACGGCCTCTATACCATCTACCCCCGGCGCCCCGGGCGGCGCGCCGCCGTGCGCGCCCTGCTCGGCGTCGACGAGCGCACGGGTGTGCTCCTGGCCTTCGGCGGCGTGCGGCCCTACAAGAACCTCGACGCCCTCGTCGACGCGCTCGCGACCGCGAGACGCCGCGACCTCGTGCTCCTGGTGGCGGGATGGGAGTGGGGATACCCCGACCTCGTCCCCGGCGATCGGCTCGGACGATTGCGGCGACGGGTGGACGCGGCGGGACTCGGCGCCCGAATCCGGCTCCTGCCGGGACCCTTCGGGATCGAGCAGACGGCGGAGCTGTTCGAGGCCTGCGACGTGGTGGCCCTGCCCTACCGGGAGAGTTCAGGCAGCGGCCAGCTGCTGATGGCCCTGAGTTACGGCCGTCACGTGCTCTACACGGACGTCGGCGGGATGGGGGAGTATCTCGGGGGCTGGCCAGCCGCCACCCGCGTGGATGACCCGGGCGTGACCGGGATCGCCGGCGCCCTCGACCGCATGGACTGGGCCCGATCGGGCCGGCGCGAGACGGTCCCCCACCTGGAATGGGCCGCCATCGCCGCGGAGACACTTCCCCGACTGGTGGACGCCGTCCGTCCCCGGCCGTCGCCGCCCGCCCCGCGGACGACCCGCGGCGGCCCCGCGCCATTCCTGCTCTTCTCCCTGCGACGTTCGGGAAGCACCACGCTGATGCGGGTGCTCAATCTCTGCCCCGGCGTCCGGTGCATGAAGGAGCCCTTCAACCCGCTCAACTTTGAGGGCGCCTGGCATGCCCGCGCGCTCGCGCACGACGGCCTGCCACGGGCGGTCGAGGCCATCCACCAGACCCACACCGGGATCAAGCACGTCTGCGAGCCGGATGGCTGGCCCTTTCCCGGCCGCCCCGACCTGAACGGCCAGCTGCTCTGCCTCGAAGGGCAGCGCGTCGTCTTCCTGCGACGGCGGAACGTGCTGCAGCGGGTGGTGTCCAACGAGATCAGTGGCCAGACCCAGGTCTGGACGCCACTCGGCCCGGCGCACCGGGAGCGGGTGGCGACGTTCGCCTATGCACCGGTACGCGAGGCAGTGGTGGCCTGGCACCTGGACCATGAGCTGGCGCAGCTGCAGGCATGGGAGGCACAGCTGGTGTCGCGGGGAGGCAGCCTGCTGGCGGTGGAGTATGAGGCGCTCTACGACCCGCACGATCCCGCGCGCCGCCGCGCGGTCCTGGCGGAGATCCTGCGGTTCCTGGAGGTCCGGCCTCCGGACGACCCCGACATCGAGGCCCGCATCACGGGTCACCTCGACCCGGCGGCGGTGCGACTGAATTCGGAGGCGACCTACCGGAGGATCCCCGGGATCCAGGCGATTGCGGACCGCTATGGCTCGGAGCGGACGGGATGGCTGTTCGAGCCAGCGCCGACGGCCGGACCCGGGCCCTACCAGATGGCGTAGAGGTTCCAGAGGACGTGCATGGCCACGGGAGTCACCACCGAGCCGGTGCGGTGGCGCGCCGCCCCGAGCAGGAGCCCGGCGCCGAAGAGCAGCAGCAGCACCTGCCAGCCATACTCGATGTGCACCACCGACCACGCCGCCGCCAGCAGCCCGATGCTCCTCCCCACGCCGAGGCGGGTGCGGGTAAGCCGGGCGTAGCCGTATCCCCGGAAGACGAGTTCCTCCGCCGTCGGGCCGATCACCCCGACCGCCAGTACCCGCGCCGCCGCCACCGCCAGCGGGATGGCCCGCCAGGGGGCAAAGTCGAATGGTCCCCGCCAGTGGAACAGCGCGTCGGTGCCCAGCATGTAGGCGGCGTACGCCCCGAGCCAGGCCAGCACCGGCAGCGCCCCGGGCCACCGCATGCCGAGGTCCTGCCGCGGGTCGAGGCGCTGCCGCCGCGCCAGCGCCACCACGAACACCGCGATGGCGGCCGGGACCAGGACCTTCAGGACCGTACTCGTGGGAGTCGCCACGGGGACCTCCGCGCGGTGGGGAGTCGGCTGCGGACTGCGACGCCCGCTAACCTACCCCGCGCCGCGGAGGCTGTCCACGAGCGGCGCGCCGTCGCGCCCTCCGGCGCCGATCCTGATAGCTTTAGTGCCGTACCCACGGCCATTGCGTTGCCGCCGTCCGGTCCGCCGCGACGGCCGGCGGCGTGGCGCGGTCCCCCTCTTCCGTCGTGGAGTCTCCCATGGACGTCCTGGACACGGTGGCAGGTGTGCTCTCGAGCGCCTGGTGGCTGGTGCTGCTGGCCGTGCTGGTGGTCTTCTACAAGGTGGTGCTGCGGCTCTTCGGCGCGGTGATCATCCCCGGCACCGCCATCGGCGTGGTCCGCAAGCGCTGGGTCCTCCTCGGCAGCACCCGCACCCTCCCCGACGGCAAGATCATCGCGCTCCACGGCGAGGCTGGCTTCCAGGCCGACACCCTCGCGCCGGGGCTCCACTGGGGCTTCTGGCCCTGGCAGTACGAGATCAGCGTCGTCCCCTTCATCGACATCCCCGAGGGCAAGCTCGGCGTCGTCGACGCCAAGGACGGCGCGCCCCTCACCAAGCGCGTCTTCGGCCGCGAGGTCGATTGCGACGCCTTCCAGAACGCCCGCGGCTTCCTGCTCAAGGGCGGGCAGCGCGGGCCCCAGATCGCCATCATCCCGCCCGGCACGTACCGCGTGAACACCGCGCTCTTCACGGTGAAGCTGGTGCCGGTGCTGGAGATCCCCGAGGGCAAGCTGGGCATGGTCACCACCCAGGACGGCGCGCCGCTCAAGACCGGCGAGATCGCCGGCCGCGAGGTGCCCGGCCACAACACATTCCAGGACGGCGAGGCCTTCGTCACCAGCGGCGGCACCAAGGGGCTGCAGGCGCAGGTGATGATGCCGGGCTCCTACTACCTGAATCCCAACTTCGCCACGGTCGAGCTGGCCAACATGACCGAGGTGACCATCGGGCACGCCGGCGTGGTCATCGCCTTCGTGGGCGAGCCCGGCGCCGACGTCACCGGCGAGGGCTTCAAGCACGGCAACCTGGTGAAGCCGGGCCAGCGCGGCGTGTGGGTCGAGCCGCTCGACCCGGGCATGTACCCGATCAACCCCAAGACCAACCACGTCGTCGCGGTCCCCACCACCAACGTGGTGCTCAACTGGGCCACCGGAAAGACCGAGGCCCACAAGCTCGACGCCAAGCTCTCCACCATCACGGTGCGCTCCTCCGACGGCTTCACCTTCAACCTCGACGTCTCCCAGATCATCCACATCCCGCGCTCGTCCGCGCCCAAGGTGATCGCCCGCTTCGGGAGCATGGACAACCTGGTCACCCAGGTGCTGGAGCCGACCATCGGCAACTACTTCCGCAACGCGGCGCAGAAGTCGGACGCGATCTCCTTCCTCAAGGAGCGCACCCAGCGGCAGGGCGAGGCGCGCGAGCACATCCAGCACGCGCTGGAGCAGTACGACGTGCAGGCGGTGGACACGCTCATCGGCGACATCACGCCGCCGGAGAGCCTGATGAAGACCCTGACCGACCGGAAGCTGGCGGAGCAGGAGCGCATCACCTACGAGACCCAGCGCGAGGCCGAGGCCACCCGGCAGGCGCTGGAGCAGTCGCGCGCGCTGGCCAACACCCAGGCGCAGGTGGTGGACGCGGAGCGGAGCGTGCAGATCGCCGAGTTCCACGCGCAGTCGGCGGTGAAGAAGGCCAAGGGCGAGGCCGAGGCCAAGACCACCAACGCCGCCGCCGACGCCGAGGTGACCACCGTGACCGGCACCGCGGAGGCGGGACGGATCAAGGCCGTCGGCGCCGCGGAGGCGGAGGTGCTCAAGCGGAAGGTGGAGTCGGTGGATCCGCAGTACTACGCGGCGATGGACATCTTCCGGAACCTGGCCACGAGCCAGCTCAGGCTGGTGCCGGACATCGCGGTGGCCGGCGGCGGCGGCTCCGGCGGCCCGCTCGACGTGCTGCTGGCCATGGCGCTGCGGGACGCCACGAAGAAGGAAGCGGTGGGGAAGTAACGCCAAACGCCGCCCCACGGGGAGCGGCGTCGGTCACGACATGGCTGGAGAGGGAATCGAACCCCCGACACGCGGATTTTCAGTCCGCTGCTCTACCAACTGAGCTACCCAGCCGCGAGGGGCGGGAATATAAGGATCGGAGGGGGGTGGTGAAAGGGGCGGGGGCCACCCCGGAAACCCCGCCCCCGCAAACCCTTACGGGGCCATGCCTCCCGCACGGCCGCCGGGCGGGGTATCCTCCCGGCCATGCTCCGTCCCCTGCTCCTCGCGGCCCTCATCCTCGGCTGCGCCCCCGCGCCCAATCCCTACCTGTCCGTGGAGCGGCAGCCGGTGCCGGAGGGCACCCGGCTCCGGCTGGTGCCGGCGGCCGGGGCCCGGATCAACGCCCAGCAACGGCCCGTGCTCCGGCGCCCCGACAGCACCGAGGTGCACTTCGACGCCACGGCCCTCACCCCCGACTCAGCCTACTTCGCCGAGCCGCCCGTGGCCCTGGTCATCGGCCCCACCGCCGGCCGCGTCGTGGCCTCCGTCTGCCCCAGCGGCGAGTACGTCTGCCGCCCGGTCATTTTCGATATTCCATAGCTGCTCACCGTTCCTGCACGCGCGCCGCCCCTTCCCGCCTCCCGCCCCCCGCCCCATCTTGAGGCATGCCCCACCCCAGCCACCCGAACCTCACGGTCCTCGAGCACCCGCTCATCCAGCACAAGCTGACCCTGCTGCGCGACCGGGCCACCAGCACCCGTGACTTCAAGCAGCTGGTCAGCGAGATCGCGATGCTCATGGCCTACGAGGCCACCAAGGACCTGCCGACCGAAGCCCACGAGATCGACACCCCGCTCGAGCACATGACGGGGCGCATGGTCTCCGACAAGAAGCTCACCCTGGTCCCCATCCTCCGCGCCGGGCTCGGCATGGTGGACGGCGTCTCGGAGCTGCTGCCCACCGCGCGCGTCGGGCACATCGGCGTGGCGCGCGACGAGCAGAGCCTCGAGCCGCACCACTACTACGCCAAGATCCCGGGCGATGAGCGCGAGGGCTCCGCCGCGCTCGCCGGCATGGCGCACGAGCGCGAGTTCTTCATCCTCGACCCGATGCTCGCCACCGGCGGTTCCGCCACCGCGGCGGTGACCACGCTCAAGACCGCCGGCGCGCGCCGCATCCGGCTGCTGTGCATCGTGGCCGCCCCCGAGGGGGTGCGCCGGATGCTCGAGGGCCACCCCGACGTCCGCGTCTTCGCCGCGGCGCTCGACCGCGGCCTCAACGCCCAGGGCTACATCGTGCCCGGGCTCGGCGACGCCGGCGACCGCCTCTTCGGCACCCGGTGATGCTCGCCGCCACCCTCATGGCGGCCTCGCTCATGACCCAGGGTGACCCCGGCCGCCGCGTCGCGATCACCTTCGATGACCTCCCGCTGAGCCGCAGCGCCACCCCGGTGGCGGCCCAGGAGTCGCTCACCGTCGCGCTGCTCGCGGCGATCACCGCCGCGCGCGTCCCCGCGATCGGCTTCGTGAACGAGGGCAAACTCCGCGACGACGACCGCCGGGTGGACCCCCGCCGCGTGGCGCTGCTCACCCGCTGGCTCGACGCCGGGCTCGAGCTGGGCAATCACACCGCCACCCACCCCGACCTGCACCAGGTGCCGCTCGCCGACGTCGAGGCCGACCTGCTGGCCGGCGAGGCGGTGCTCCGGCCGCTGCTCGCCGCGCGCGGCGCCGTGCCCCGCTACTTCCGCCACCCCTACCTGCACACCGGGCGCTCCCTCGAGGTGCGCGACGCGCTGCTCGCCTTCCTCGAGGCGCACGGCTACCAGGTGGCGCCGGTGACGATGGACAACGGCGACTACCTCTTTGCCCGCGCGTACGACCTGGCGCGGGACCGCGGCGACGCCTCCGCCGCGGACCGCGTCGCCACGGAGTACCTGGACTACATGGAACGGGTGGTGGCCTTCTGGGAGGGGCAGTCGGTGGCCATCACGGGGCGGGAGATTCCCCAGGTGCTGCTCCTGCACGCCAACGCCCTCAACGCCGCCACCTTCTCCCGGCTCGCGGCGATGCTCGCCGGCCGCGGCTACGCCGCCATCCCGCTGGCGCAGGCGCTCGCCGACCCGGTGTATCGTTCGCCGGACCGCTACACCGGCCCCGCCGGCATCAGCTGGCTGCACCGCTGGGCCATCACCCGCGGCATGCCCGGCAGCACCTTCCGCGGCGAGCCCGAGGTGCCAGATTGGGTCCAGGCGGCACGGTAGCCGCCCACCGTTCCCCTAACCCCAAGCGCCGAGCTGCCGAGCCGCCGAGCCGCCGAGCCGCCGAGCGAACCACCATGCCCCTCCGCCTCACCTTTCACGGCGCCGCCGGCCAGGTCACCGGCTCGATGCACCTCCTCGAGGCCGCCGGCGCGCGCTTCCTGCTCGACGCCGGGCTGTTCCAGGGGCGGCGCGCGGAATCGCACGCGCAGAACGCCAACCTCCCCATCGATCCCCGCACCCTCGATGGGGTGATCCTCTCCCACGCCCACATCGATCACGCGGGACGGCTGCCGCTGCTGGTGCGCCGCGGCTTCCACGGCCCCATCTACGCCACCGCCGCCACCCGCGACCTCTCCGCGGTGATGCTCCCCGACGCGGCCCACATCCAGGAGAAGGATGCGGAGTTCCTGGCGCGGCGCCGGAAGGTCGGGCCCGAGAGCGAGCCGCTCTACACCCTGGCCGACGCCGTGGCGGTGCAGGACCTGATGGTCGGGCTGCCCTACCGCCGGGTGCAGCACCTGCGCAAGCACATCGCCTTCGAGTTCACCGACGCCGGCCACATCCTCGGCTCCGCGTCGGTGGACCTGCGCCTCACCGAGGGCGCCACCCACCGGCTGGTCTTCTCCGGCGACATCGGCCGGCCCGGGCTGCCCATCATCCGCGACCCCGACCCGCCGGCCGGCCCGGTGGACACGCTGATCATCGAGTCCACCTACGCCAACCGCACCCACGAGACCGTCACCGACGCCGAGACGCGGCTGGGCGGCATCGTGCGCCAGGTGGCGGGCCGCGGCGGCAAGATCCTCATCCCCTCCTTCGCGGTGGGCCGCACCCAGGAGCTGGTGTACAGCCTGCACCAGCTCTTCCGCGCGGGGCAGATCCCCGGCATCCCGATCTTCGTGGACAGCCCGCTCGCGGTGGACGCCACCGCCGTCTTCCGGCTGCACCCCGACCTGTTCGACCGCGACGAGCGCCTGATCGAGCGCACCACCGCGCTGTTCGACTTCCCGCTGGTGCAGTACGTCCGCGACGTCAGCGACTCCAAGAAGCTCAACGGCATGCCCGGCCCCGCGATCATCATCGCCGCGAGCGGCATGGCCGAGTCGGGCCGCATCCTGCACCACCTGGCCAACCACGTCGGCGACCACAAGACCGTGGTCCTCTTCGTCGGCTTCCAGGGGGAGAACACCCTCGGCCGGCGCATCCAGGACGGCGCGCGGGTGGTGAAGATCTTCGGCGAGGAGCTGCCGGTCCGCGCCACCGTCGAGACCATCGGCGGCTACTCCGCCCACGCCGACCGGAACGAGCTGCGCGCCTGGCTCCGTCGCCTCGGCGGCCCCATCAAGCGCGCCTTCGTGGTCCACGGAGAGCGCGAGGCCACCCTCGCCATGGCGCAGCTGCTCAAGGAGGAAGGGGTGCGCCAGGTGGACGTGCCGGCACAGGGCGAGAGCTTCGAGCTCGCCTAGACGGTAAGGGCGGTAAAGGCGGTAAGTTACCGCCTTTACCGCCCTTACCGCCTTTACCGCCCCACCGCCCCCCCGCTTAACTTCCGCCCGTGACTCGCTCCCGCCGCCTGCTGCTCGCCGCCGTCCTCACGCCGGCCGTCCTCTACCTCGTCTCGCTCCTCGCCGTCTACCTCGTCAGCCGCGAGGACCAGCGCCGCCTGGTGGACGCCATCGTGGTCCTCGGCGCCGCGCAGTACAACGGCAAGCCCTCCCCGGTGCTGCGCGCGCGGCTGGAGCACGCGCTCACGCTCTACCGTGAGGGCCTGGCGCCGACCGTGGTGGTGACCGGCGGGATCGGTGAGGGGGACCGGGTGAGCGAGGCGACGGTGGGGCAGCAGTACCTGGTGGGTCACGGCGTGCCGGATACCGCCGTGGTGGTGCGCCCCGAGGGCCGCTCCACCCAGTCGTCGGTGCGCTCGGTGGCCGACTGGGCCCTGGAACGGGGCACCCCGCGGGTCCTGCTGGTGAGCGATCCCTTCCACATGCTGCGGCTGCGCATCGAGGCCAGCCGCGCCGGGCTCACCGCCTCCACCTCCCCCACCCGCACCAGCCCCATCTCCCAGCGCCGGAGTTCCGAGCTCTTCTTCTTTGCCCAGGAGGCGTGGAAGATCCCCGTCGTCCTGCTCGGCGTCCGCGCGGAGCGCTAGGCGAACGGCAGGTAGAGCGTCACCGTGGTCCCCTGTCCCACCGTGCTGGCCACCGTGATCCCGCCGTGGTGCCCCACCGCCACCCCATACACCTCCGCGAGGCCGAGTCCCCCGGCGCTGTGCACCGGCTTGCGGGTGAAGAAGGGATCGAACAGCCGCGGCAGGTCCTCGGGCGCGATCCCGCCGCCGGCGTCCCGCACCGACAGGGACAGGTGCCGCCCCGCCGGCACCGGCAGGTAGGGGCTGTCGAGCGCGGTCGCGTAGGCCACCGCCGCCAGCCGCAGCACCGGTGACGTCGCGCCGCCGGCCTCGAGCGCGTTGCGCGTCAGCTGCTGCACCGCCGCGACCAGCAGCGGCAGGTCCGCCCGGATGGCGAGGAACTCCACCCCCGGCGCCGCCTCGCAGGTGACCGCGGGCTCGAGCGCCGCCCGCAGCTCCGCGAGCAGGCGGGCCACCGGCACCGCCTCCAGCTGGAACAGCTGCTGGCCACTGAACGAGAGCAGCTGCCGGGTCAGGCGCGCGGCCCGCTCCGACTGCTCCCGGATGACCGCCAGGTCGGCCTGCGCCGCGTGCCCCGCCGGCACCGCCTGCTCGGCGAACTCGGCGTGGCCCGCCACCACCGTCATCATGTTGTTGAACTCGTGCGCCAGGCCCCCGGCCAGCCGGCCCACCGTCGCCAGCTTCTCCCGCTGCAGCCGCCGCTCCCGCTCCCCCTCATCCCGCAGCCGCGCCGCGCTCTCCCCGGCGGAGAGCAGCACCCGGATCACCAGCAGCAGCGTGGTGATGATCAGCATCGCGATCAGCGGCTGTACCCGGCTGGCCGGGCCGGCGGCCATCGCGTTGAGCAGGGCCACCACCACCAGCACCGGCGTCACCAGCGGGAGGGGGCTCAGGTCGCGGAGCCACGGCGGCCCCGCCGAACCCCGGTCCAGGGTCACCGGGTCGCGCCGGATGAACACCGCCGCCACCAGCGCCGGCAGCACCCCCACGACGTAGAGCACCCGCCCCGCCACCTGCGTGATCACCTCGGCCATGCCGAGTTGGGAGAGGAGGAGCGCCGGGAGGTAGGCCGCCTGCGCCGCCACGAACCACCAGAACGCCCGCCGCGAGGGCAGCGGACGCCCCCGCACCACCATGACCGACAGGCCCGCCAGCGAGGCCACCTGCGCCAGCCCGTAGATCAGGGACCACCGCGCCTCCGTCGCGCCGGGCGTGGCGTCTGCGAGCGGGAAGGTCACCTCGATCAGCACCAGCGCGCCCATCGCCCCGGCGGTGATGACCAGGTCGAGCAGCAGGGTGAGCGCGTCCCAGCGCCGGGTCTCGATGCGCGGCCACAGCAGCAGCGCCAGCGCCGAGAGCATGTAGGAGATGAACAGCCAGACGTCCAGCGCGTCCACCACCCACTCCGGCGCGGGCCCGGTGAGCCCGAGCAGCGGCAGGTTCGTGAGCAGCGAGACGATCGAGATGCCGCCCGTCAGGAGCAGCACGCGGCGCAGCGCGGGTGGCAGCTCCCGTCGCCCCGCCGCCCAGAGGTAGGCCGCCCCCTCGATGAGCAGCCGCACCTCGAAGACCACGAGCAGCTGGGGATCCGACGGGTGGGCCCAGCGCGGCAGCGCCAGCGCCACGCCGGCGAGCACCAGGAACGCCCCGCCAGCCCAGAGCCACGGCGGCGCGCTGGCGCGCGTCCGGGGGGGAACGGGGTGCAATGTGGATCCGGCGATGGCGTCGGTCATCGGCGTTCGCGGGGACGGTGGCAGGCGCGGCGCACTGGCGTGACCGCCGCGCCGGGGAATCTACCGCGCGCGCGCCGCCGCAGAAGGTGGGCCCCCGGTGCATCTCCCCGGGACGGATTCCCGATTGCGTGGGGGACCGGTTCGCCGGGTCAGGCGGGGCCGGCGGTGGCCGGGGCGGCCTCCGGGAGGTACAGCGTCAGCACGAGCCCCTGGCCCGGCTCGCTGGCGGCCACGATCCCGCCGCCGTGCGCTGTCACCACCCCCTGCACCGCCGCCAGGCCGAGCGACGGGATCCCGCCGTTCCCCGCGGCGGAGAAGGGCTCGAAGATCCGGTTCACCGCGGCCCGTGCAACCGGCGGGCCGGTGTCAGCCACCGCGAGCCGGAGGTAGTCCCCGGGCGGGAGCGCCCCGCCGGTGATCCCGATCGGCGCCTCGAGGCGCGCCCGCTGCAGCTCCATCGTCAGCGTGCCCCCGGACGGCATCCGGCGCTCGGCGTTCCGGGCCAGCACCAGGATCATCTCGGCCAGCTGGGCGGCGTCGCCGGTCACCCAGGCAGGGTCGGACGGCAGGTGCAGGATCACCGCGACCCGGCTCCCCGCGGCCTGCCGGAGCTCCGGCGCCTGCCGCCGCAGTCCCGCCGCCAGGTCCAGCCCCTGCCGGCCGGTGAACTGGCCCCCGCTGTACGCCAGCAGCTCCCGGGTCAGCACCGCGGCGCGCTCCGCGGCCGTCCGGATGCCCTCCAGGTCGCGGCCCACCCGGCTGCTCGGCTCCACCTCCGACAGGCCCAGCTCCGCGTGGCCGATCACCGCCGTGAGCATGTTGTTGAACTCGTGCGAGATCCCGCCCGAGATCCGGCGCAGCGCCTCCAGCTTCTCCGCCTGCAGCGCCGCCTCGTGCCGCACCAGGCGGGCGTTCTCCCACACCGTCGCCAGCAGGCGGATGGTCTGCAGCGCCACCAGCGCCACCAGCCCGAGCGCGAGCACGCCCTCCAGCGGCCCGTCCCCCCGGGCCGCTTCCGAAAGGAACAGCGCCGCCACCCCCGTGATGGCCAGCAGCGGCAGCGGGTTGAAGGTGAGCATCCACGGCGGCAGCGGCGACGGCGCCGGCTCCTCCACCGGGTCGAACAGCATCAGGAGGCCCGCGCTGACGTAGAGCAGCTGGACCACGATGTAGAGCGCGTCGTCGTACCGGCTCACGGCGTTCGGCGGCAGGGTCGTCGCGAAGTACTGGATGACCACCAGGCTCACGATCTCGAGGCCCAGCGCGGCCATGTACCACCGGAAGGCGCGCCGGGTGGGGAGCGGCAGTCCCCGCACCAGCACCACGTTGATCGCCACCAGGTCCAGCAGCTGCGCCGCGCTCAGCGCCAGCAGGAAGCCCCGCTCCGACGGGTCGCCGGCGGTGTCGCCGGGCTGGGTGGAGAGCACCCAGAAGAAGAGGCCCATCCCCCCGATGCCGATCGTGGCGTCGAGCCCGAAGTGCCACCAGCGGCCCCGCGGCAGCGGCGCCAGCGGCCAGCACAGCAGGCCCACCACCGCGATGCCGTAGGTGGCGAAGGTGAGCACGTCGTCCAGCAGCGTGGGGAAGGGCGGCAGCGCCCCGAGTTCGGCGGCGCCGGTGTACAGGTAGGAGAAGCTGCTCACCGCGAACGCCACCGCGGAGATCCCGAGCGCCACCCGGAGCCGCGGGCCCAGGTCGGGGCGCCGGGAGGCCAGCCAGAAGAGCACCCCCTCCACCGTGGTGGAGGCGCCGAACCCGGCGTAGCGCCAGGGGATGCTCCACGCGGAGAAGGGCCCGAGCAGCGCGAACAGCGCCCACCCGCCCCAGATCACCACCGCCGCCGTCAGCCATCGTGCCTCGCCGCCGCGAGGCCGGCCAGGCGCACCCGCGACCGCCGCCATGGACCATCCTTGCCGGGACCGGAGGGGAACCGGGCCCGCTATTATTCTCGGCTCATGGCGGGTTTCACGCCAGCACCCCGCCGCGTCCCGTGAGGAGAGCCCATCCCATGCCGCTTCGACCCCCCGCCCGCACAGCCCTGCTGGCGGCCCTGCTCGCGTCTCCGGCCGCGGCCCAGGCGCCGGCGCTCCGGGTGCCCGTCACCGTGGACACCCTGCCCAACGGGCTCACGGTGATCGTCCACGAGGATCATTCCGTCCCCACCGTGGCCGTGAACCTCTGGTACCACGTCGGCTCGGGCGATGAAAAGGCCGGCCGCACCGGCTTCGCGCACCTGTTCGAGCACCTGATGTTCATGGGCTCCCAGAACGCCGAGTACCCCGCCTTCGACCGCCTCCTCGAGGGCGCCGGCGCCAACAACAACGGCTCCACCACCGAGGACCGCACCAACTATTACGAGTGGGGCCCCGCCACCGCCCTCCCGCTGATGCTCTGGCTCGAGGCCGACCGCATGGGCTGGCTGCTCCCCACCATGACCGGCGAGAAGGTGGACCTGCAGCGCGACGTGGTGAAGAACGAGCGCCGTCAGAGCTACGAGAACCAGCCCTACGGCCTGGCCACCGAGACCATCCTCGCCCTGCTCTACCCGGCCAGCCACCCCTACTCCTGGCCCGTCATCGGCTCCATGGCCGATCTCTCCGCCGCCTCGCCCGAGGACGTGAAGGACTTCTTCCGCCGCTACTACGCACCCAACAACGCCTCGCTGGTCGTGGCCGGCGACGTGCGGCCGGCGGAGGTCTTCCGGCTGGCGCGGCAGTACTTCAGCGAGATCCCCCGCGGGCCGGCCATCGAGCGCAGCACCGCCGCCGCCGTGACCCTCCCCCGCGACACCGCCGCGGTGCTCGAGGACCGGGTGCAGCTGGCGCGGCTCTACTACGTCTGGCCCACCGTCGCCGGGCTCACCCCCGATGACGCCCCGCTGGAGCTGCTCGCCTACCTGCTCGCCGGCGAGAAGAACAGCCGCCTCACCGAGGCGCTGGTGCACAACGACCAGACCGCCTCCAGCGTCTGGGCGTTCCAGGACGGCAAGCGCATCGGCGGCGACTTCTGGGTGGTGGCCACCGCCAAGCCGGAGCAGGCGCTCGCCGGGCTGCAGCCGACGATCGACCGGGAGCTGCGCCGCCTCGCCGCCGAGGGCCCGACTGCCCGCGAGCTGGAGCAGGCCACCAACGCCCTCGAGGCCCAGTTCCTCCGCCGGATCGAGACCGTCAACGGCAAGGCCGACATGCTGAACGGCTACTTCGTCCGCACCGGCCACGCCGACGGCTTCGCCGCCGACCTGGCCCGCTACCGCGCGGTGACCGCCGCCGACATCCAGCGCGTCGCCACCCGCTACCTGAGCCTGCCCCGCGTCACCCTGAGCGTGGTGCCGCAGGGCAAGCCCGAACTCGCCGCCCGGCCGGTGGAGGGAACGCCATGAACCGCCCCACGAACGCAGTCCTCCCGGGCGCCACGGGAAAGGTCCTCTCCCGGCGCCACGGTGGCTCGGCGGCCCGGCCGCTTGCCCTCGCCTCCGCGCTGCTGCTCGCCACCGGCCTCCACGCCCAGGCCTTCGACCGCACCCAGGCCCCCGCGGTGACGCCGCCCGCCGGCCTCACGCTTCCCGCCATCCAGCAGGCGAAGCTCCCCAACGGCGCGGCCCTGCGGGTGGTCCCCATGCACGAGGTGCCGCTGGTGCAGGTCACGCTCCGCGTGAAGGGGGGCGGCCGCCTCGACGGTGACCTCCCCGGCCTCGCCACCTTCACCGCCGGCATGCTCGATGAAGCCGCCGGCGCCCGGGACGGCCTCGGCATCGCCGCCGAAGCCGCCTTCCTCGGCGCCGAGCTCTCCGTCAGCGCCGACTGGGAATACCTCTACCTCAGCCTCAACACCCCGCGCCGCACCCTCGGCCCGGCGCTCGACCTGCTGGCCGACGTGGCCCTCCGCCCCGCCTTCCGCGACAGCGACATCCGCCGCGAGCGCGACCTCCGCCTGGCCGCCATCCTCGCCGCGCGCGACCAGCCCAACGGCATGGCCGGCCTGGCCTTCGGCGCGATCGTCTACCCGGCGGCGCACCCCTACCACCGGCCCATCAATGGCGACTCCGCCGGCACCGTCCGGCTCGACTCGGCCACCGTGCGCGGGTTCTACCAGCGGGTGGTCCGCCCCGACCAGGCCGAGTTCATCATCACGGGCGACATCTCCCTGGCCGAGGCCCGCACCGAGATCGGCCGCCGCTTCGGCGCCTGGCGCGCCAGCCGCATGGCGCCGCGCCGCGCCCCGGTGCCCCCGGCCGCCACGCCGCCCAGCCGCCGGGTCATCTACCTCGTCGACAAGCCCGGCGCCGCGCAGTCGGTGATCATGATCGGCCGCCCCGGCCTCGACCGCTCCACCCCCGACTACGCCGCCATCGAGGTGATGAACACGATCCTCGGCGGCTCGTTCTCCTCCCGCCTCAACCAGAACCTGCGCGAGACGAAGGGCTACACCTACGGCGCCGGCTCCGGCTTCGCGTGGCGCCCGCTCCCCGGACCCTTCACGGCCCGCTCCGCCGTCCGCAGCGACGTGACCGACAGCTCCCTGGTCGAGTTCTTCAAGGAACTCAACGCCATCCGCGATACCCCGGTGAGCGACGCCGAGCTGGCCCGGGCGCGCAACTACATCGCCTTCGGCCTCCCGGGCGAGTTCGAGACCGCGGGCCAGATGGGCGACCAGGTCGCCGACCTGCTCACCTACGGCCTCCCCATCACCTGGTTCGACGGCTACGTGAAGCAGGTCCTGGCCGTCACCGCCGCCGACGTACAGCGCGTGGCCCGCGCCAGCTTCGACCCCGAACGCCTCCACGTGGTCGTGGTCGGCGACGCCGCCCGCATCCGCGCCGGCATCGAGGCGCTGAACCTGGGACCGGTGGTGGCGGTGGGGCTGGACGGGGTGGCGACGAACTGACGGGAAACGGGAAACGGGAAGCGGAGCTCCGGCGGCCGGTTGGAGCCCGTTTCCCGGCAGGTGTCGTCCCTGATCCCCGCATGCGGGAAGGCCGCTTCCCGCTTCCCGTTGGTTGTCCAACCTTCCCCTACCCAACATTGCCCCTCCCCTTCCCGGGGCGTACTCTTGTGACCCCGGGGCGGGGCGTCCATGTTCACCCCATGACGCTGATCGGCTCGGAGCGGAAGTACGCGGGGCGGGTGATCCACCTGGACCTCGAAACGGTGCGGTTCCCCGACGGCAGCACCGGCCAGCTGGAGATGATCCGTCATCCCGGAGCCGCGGCCGTCGTCCCCATGCTGGATGACCCGGCCGGCCCGGACCCCCGGGTGCTCCTGATCCGGCAGTTCCGCCACGCGGCGGGGGGCGTCATCTGGGAGATCCCGGCGGGGCGGATGGACCCGGGCGAGCAGCCGGAACAGTGCGCCCGGCGGGAACTGCTGGAGGAGACCGGGATGCGGGCGGGCCGGCTGGAGCGGCTCACCACGATCTACACCACCCCGGGCTTCACCGATGAACGGATCCACCTGTTCGTGGCCGGCGGATTAGAGGAGGGGCAGCACCGGCGGGAGCAGGACGAGTTCCTCGAGCTCCGGCCCACCCCCTGGTCCGAGGTGCTCGCCCTGATCGAGCGGGGCGAGATCCAGGACGGCAAGACCCTGGTGTCGCTGTTGTACCTGCAGGCCTTCCGCGCCCCCGGGCGCGGCCAGGCGAGGTGACGCGATGGCGCTGCTGCGGTTCCTCAAGTCTGCCCTGAACGGTGGCCGCCGCCTCCCCGCGGCGGCGCCGGTCGCCGCGCCCGGCCCCCAGCCCGAGATCAACGCCCTGATCGAGGCGCATCTCGCGGGGGACCGGCGCGCCTTCGGGCAGATCGTGAGCCGCTACCAGGTCCGCCTGCTCAACTTCGTGTACCGGATGATCGGCGACCGGGAGCGGGCGGAGGACCTGGTGCAGGAGGCCTTCCTCCGCGTCTACCGCCACCTCGACCGCTTCGACCGGACCCGGAAGTTCAGCACCTGGGTCTACACCATCGCCAGCAACCTCGCCAAGAACGAGCTCCGCAACCGCAGCCGCTCCCCGCTCATCGCCTTCGACCAGGGCCGCGCCGTCGAGGAGGAGGAGCCGCGCGCCGTCGAGTACGAGGACACCGCCAGCCGCCCCGACCACCTCTACGAGCAGCGCCACCTGCGCGCCCTCGTGGACCAGACGGTGGCCCGGCTCTCGAGCCACCATCGCGAGGTGTTCGTGCTGCGGGAGCTCGAGGGGAAGAGCTACGAGGAGATCGCCGAGATCATGCACTGCAACCTCGGCACCGTGAAGAGCCGGCTCAACCGGGCCCGGCAGAGCTTCGCGGAACTGATCGCCCCGCACCTGGACTGAGCCGCACGCAGGACACCCGGGCGACCGATCTCCGGTCACCACCGATATCCGGAACATTGGACGGCAAAAGCGGTATAAGGGCATGAAGTGACGCCGGTTCCCTCGCGGCGACACATTGCCAACTGAGACATCCGAGCCTCATGGACTGCCGGGACTTCCGGCGCCGCTACTCCGCCTATCGTGATGGCCACGACCCGGAGCTCGCCGCCGACATGGACGATCACCTCGAGGTCTGCGCCCGCTGCGCGGCCTTCGATCGTGCCGTGCGTGAGGGCACCGAGATCCTCCGCGGTGGCGAGATCGCTCCCTCCCCCGCCTTCCTGGCGGGCCTCGAGGCGCGCATCCAGAGCGGCGAGGTCGTCCCCGAGCCGATCCCGCCCCGGGTCTCCCCCTGGGCCGCCACCGCCGCGGTGCTCCTGCTCGCCATCCTCGCCGCGATGAACTTCCGGGACTTCACCGTCCTCCCCGAGCCCGTCGCCGCCGAAGTGCAGCCCATGGTCGTCGCCCAGCCGCGCGTCATCCCGGCCATGCCCTTCATCATCTACGAGCGCACCCGCCCCTGACCCCCGCGGCCGAGCCGCCGAGTCGCCGAGCCGCCGAGCCGCCGAGTCGCCGTGACGTGCTTTGAATGCCGAACCGTCCTTCCCCTACCGCCCCACCGCCCCGTCCCGGTACAATTCCCCCATGTCCGCCCGTGCCTACGATGACCTCCTCCGCGCACTGGGTAAGGGCGAGCTGGCCCCCGTCTACTACCTCTGCGGCTCCGAGGACATCCTCAAGGACGAGGCCGTCCGCGCCATCGTGGACCGGGCCCTCGAGCCGCACGAACGCGACTTCAACTTCGACCAGCGCGCCGCCCAGGGTCTCGCCCCCGAGGACCTCCACGCCCTCGTGAACACCCTGCCCATGCTCGCCAGCCGGCGGGTGGTGGTGATCCGCGACATCGAGGCGTGGAAGAAGAAGGCCGCC
This sequence comes from Gemmatimonadales bacterium, assembly GCA_044221045.1. Classification (GTDB taxonomy): domain Bacteria; phylum Gemmatimonadota; class Gemmatimonadetes; order Gemmatimonadales; family GWC2-71-9; genus JADJOM01. The sequence goes on along the minus strand of JBGAPX010000003.1, from coordinate 2,709 downwards.
ATCCACGAGGTGCTGCAGCAGTACCTCGCCAACCCCGCGGCCGAGACGGTGCTCATCCTCGTCGAGGGCGCGCCCAACCCCGAGAAGGACCGCAACTGGGAGCCCGATGCGGCCATCGCCGCCCGGAGCTTCGCGGTGCAGATGGACCCCCTCCCGCCCGATCGCGTCGCCCGCTGGCTCGCCTGGCACGCCAAGGGGATGGGCCTGGCCTTCGGTGAGGGGGCCGCCGAGCACCTGGCCCTCGCCGCCGGCTACGACCTCGGCACCCTGCGGGCGGAGCTGGAGAAATTCTCCAGCCTCGCCGACCAGGGCCCCGTGAGCCGGGAGACCGTCGGCGAGCTCGTCGGCATCCGCCACGGCGAGACCGTCGAGGACTGGGTCGAGGCGCTCCTCGACGACGACACCCCGCGCGCCGTGACCCTGGGCCGCCAGGTGCTGGACCAGGCCGGCATGACCGGCGTCAAGATGATCACCACCCTCGGCACCACCCTGCTGGGCGTGCGCCTGGCCCGGGCCCACTACGAGAAGGGCAGCCGCGGCGGCGCGCTCGAGCGGGTGCTCTTCGAGCGCTTCCGCGCCGTCCGCCCCTTCGGCATCGGCGACTGGAAGGCCGCCGCCCGCCACTGGAGCCGCTGGGCCGAGACGTGGTCCGGCGCACGGCTCCGCGCCGCCCTCCGCGCTACCTTGGAAGCCGACGCCGCCCTCAAGGGCACCCGCGTCTCGGACGAGACCGGCGTGATCCTGGGGCTGGTGCTGCGGCTCGGCGGCTCGGCGACTCGGCGACCCGGCGGCCCGGCCGCCGGGCGTTCGGACAGTTCGACCATGCATGGAGCAACACGATGAGGCACACTCTCCCGCAGTCGCGTTGCCGAGCCGACCAGCCGCCGAGCCGCCGAGCCGCCGCCGCGGCACTCCTCGCCCTCGCCCTCCTCCTCCCCACGGCCGCGGCGAGCCAGTCCGACCCCCGCCTGGTCGACGCGCTGCGCATCGCGCAGGAAGGGGGCAGCGACTCGGCCCGGGTGCTCGTCACCAACCTGCTGCGCCAGACACCGCCCACCGACACCCTCTATCCTCAGGCGCTCTACACCATGGGGCTGGTGAGCCGGAGCATCGACGAGATGCGCCGCAATTACACCCGGGTGTCGGTGGAGTACGCCACCAGCGACTGGGCCGACGACGCCATCTACCGCCTGGCGCTGCTCGACTACGCCGCCGGCAACCTCCCCGGCGCCACCCGGCAGCTCGAGCGCATCCGCAACGACTACCCCGACTCGCCCGCGCTCGGCGCCGCGGCGGAATGGGCCGCCCGCGCCTTCTTCGACCAGCGGAAGCGCGACGAGGCCTGCGCCTGGGTGACCATCGGCATGGAGCGCGCCGGCGAGGACGTGGAGCTCCGCAACCGGCTCGAGTTCCTGAACGGCCGCTGCACCAATCCCCAGCCGGCCGACACCGCGCGCCCCGCGCCGGACACCGCCACCACGCCCGCGCCCCCCGCCACCCCGGCCCGCACCGGCTTCGGCGTGCAGGTGGCCGCGGTGAACACCCAGGCCGCCGCCGACAAGGTCATGGGCGACCTGCGCAACGCCGGATTCCAGGCGTATACGGTGAAGGAAGGCGCCCTCTTCAAGGTGCGCGCCGGGCCGTACCCCGACCGCGCCGCCGCCACCGCGGCGGCGGAGCAGATCCGCCGCAAGCTCCGCCATTCGCCGTTCGTGGTGCCGGAGCCGTGAGCAAGGCGGCCGACGCCAGCGGCACCCCGCTCATGCAGCAGTACCGGGAGATCAAGTCCCGCCACCGGGACGCGATCCTCTTCTTCCGCATGGGCGACTTCTACGAGATGTTCTTCGACGACGCCGAGGTGGCGGCGCGGGTGCTCAACATCACCCTCACCGCCCGCGGCGACGGGGTGCCGCTCGCCGGCGTGCCGGTGAAGGCCGCCGCCGACTACCTGCGCCAGTTCATCGCTGCCGGCTTCCGGGTGGCCATCTGCGAGCAGGTGGAGGATCCCAAGCTCGCCAAGGGCATCGTCCGCCGCGAGGTGATCGAGACCATCACCCCCGGCGCCGTGCTCGACGAGCATTGCCTCCCCGGCGTGCGCAACAATTTTCTGGTCGCTGTCTCGGCGGCCGGCAGCCCGGAGGCCGAGCCGCCGAGCCGCCGAGCCGCCGAGCCGTCGTCCGGCCTCGCCGCCATCGATCTCTCCACCGGCGAGTTCATCATGGAGAGCCTGGCGGAGGGCGGCCTCGAGGAGGCGGTGGCGCGGATGGCGCCGGCGGAGGTCGTGCTGAGCGGCGACACCGCGCTCCGGCTCGAGGACGGCGTGCTCCGCACCACCCGCGAGAAGTGGGAGTTCGACCCGGAGCTGGCCCGCACCGAGCTGGCGCGCCGCTTCAGCCTGGCGAGCCTCGACGGGCTGGGCCTGGGCCCCGAGGACGCCGCCGCGGTGGGCGCCGCCGGCGCGCTGCTCCGCTACGTGCACGAGCTGCAGCCCGCCGGCCTCCCCCACCTGCACCGCCCCGAGGTGCGCCGCTCCCAGGTGCACCTCTGGGTGGACGACATGACCCGCCGCAACCTCGAGCTGGTGGAGCCGCTGCGCGCCGGCGCCCGCAACACCACCCTGCTCGAGGTGCTCGACACCACCATGACGCCCATGGGCGCCCGGCTGCTCCGCCGCATGGTGCTCTCGCCGCTCCGCGATCCCGCCGCCAT
>JBGAPX010000096.1:0-13951 GCA_044221045.1 Gemmatimonadales bacterium | reverse complement strand
GCCGGGGCCGGGCCGACGGGTCGCTCCGGCTACTCGCCGACGGCGGTCGCCGGGTGGAGTTCCGGCACCTGCGCGGCCGCCTGCTCCCAGGCCGCGTGCAGCTCGGCGACCATGCCCGTCAGGCGTTCCAGCCGCTTCGCGTCCTGGCGCCGGTCCACCTCCAGCGTCTCGTCCATCATCCACAGGTAGAGACTGGCGAGGTTGGCCGCGATCTCGCCGCCGTCCTGGAAGTTCAGGGTGCAGAGCAGTTCGCCCATGATGTCACGGGCCCGGGTGAGGGCGCGTGAACGGGCCTCGATCTCGCCCCGCTCCAGGAACCGCGCCCCCTGCCGGAGGTTGGCCACTATCTGACCGTAGAGGAACACGAGGCGGCGGGCGGGCGACATCGAGAAGACGTCGTTCTGCTGGTACCTGGCGACGCCGGCGTAGCTCACGGTGGACCTCCACGGACAATGCGGGACGGTGCTGCTCCTGCGGACCTCTCCAGTATCGGCATCCCGGGGGAAGTTTGAAGCAACCCCGGCCACCGTGTCGTCACCCGCGCCAGTCGATGGCCGGCGTCCGGGCCACCGCCGAGCGATAGCCCTGCCGCTGCAGCGCCTCGCGCTGCAGGGAGCCGAGCTCGCGGGCCACCTGCTGCTGCTCGCGCTCCAGCACCGCGACGGTGCGCTGCAGGTCGGCCTGCAGTGCCTGGAGCCGGGCCGGGTCGCGCTCCTGGCCGGCGTCGGAGACCAGCCCGCGGGCCTCGGCCAGCGCCAGGTCCAGCGCCTGGGGGGCATCCACCCGGGCCAGGTCCACGATCGCCGAGAGGATCGGCTGGAGGCGGTCGGCGGGCATGGTCAGCTGCTCGACTTGCTGAAGGACTGCAGCATGGCGGTGACGCTGCTCGAGCTCTGCTGCAGCCGGGCGATGGCCGTCTCCATCTGCGCGAACTGCTTGAGCAGGCTCTCGCGGCGGCGGTCGAGCCGCGCGTCGATGAGCAGGGCCTTGTCCTCGAGCGTCTTCACCCGGGCGTTGAGCGAGCTTTCCTTCTTGGCCATCGTGCCGGAGTTGGCCTCGAGCCAGCTGTCGAGCGACCGCTGCAGCTGCGCCGCGGTGCCCAGGGTGACGCTGACCGAGCCGGCGGCGCCGGTGGCGGTGCCGGTGTAGCTCAGCGTCAGTCCCTCGACCGCGGTGCCGTCACCGCCCACGAGGGTGCGGCCCGCGCCGGTCGCGGCGTAGCCGCCGATCGTGCCGGTCACGTCGAGCCCGCTGTAGGTGCCGGCCGCCAGTCCGAGCTGCGCGGTACCGTCGGCGCCGCCCGCGGTGTAGGCCAGGGTGAAGCCCGGGCTGCTGCCGTAGCCGGTGGCATTCACCTGCAGCTGCCCGCCGACGTCCGTGGCGGCCAGCGACAGGATGGGTCGGCCGGTGGCGAGCGTGGTGGTGGCGCCGAAGGAGAGCGTCCCGCCGCCCTCGTTCCCCGGGGTCAGGGTGAGCGCCAGCTGCGAGGTCCGGCCCTGGCCGTCCTCCACCACGATCTGGCCCCCACTCACGCTCACCGCCGCCCCGCTGCCATAGGCCGCCTGCACCTGGGTGACGAGGTCGCCCACGGTCAGGCTGCTGGCGCTGGTGATGCTGAAGGTGCCGGCGAAGGTCGTGCCGTCGCCGCGCTTGCCGCTGAAGGCGATGGTCTGGCCGTCGACGATGCCGAAGGTCCCGCCGCCGGCGCTGCGGAGCTCGGAGAACTTGGTGGTGCCGGTCATCGGCACGGTGCCCGCGGCATCGCCGTAGAGCACGGTGCCGGTGGCGATCTTGTGCTTGACCGACGCCCCGAAGGCGCTGGTGAGCGCGCTGGCGATCTGGGCGGTGGTCATGCCGTTGGTGAGCTGGACGCTCACCGAGGCGCCGCTCCCCTTCTCGGTGACGGTCAGGGTGTCCGCGGTGCCGTCGTCGGCGTAGGTGCCGCTGAAGCCCGTGCCGAGCAGCAGGGCCTGGGTGGCCGCCTGGGTGATGTTGACGGCGTAGGTGCCCGGCTGGGTGTCGTTGCCGGAACTCACGTAGCTCACCCGGGCGTCGGTGGCGGTGCCCACCTGGCTGAACAGGGTGCGCAGGTCGTTGAGGCGGCCCTTGAAGGCGGTCTCGAACTTGGTCGCGTTCAGCGTCAGCTTGCCGTCCTGCCCGATGCTCAGCCCGGCCATGCCGGCCGTGGCGAGGTCGGCCTGGGCCCCGGGCACGCCGGTGAGCAGGGTGCGGGCCAGCGACGCGGAGACGGTGCGCAGCAGGGACTCGTTGTAGAGCGTCGGGGCGGCGGCGCCCTCCTTGGGCGGGGTCCGCTGCTCCTTGGTGAAGTCCACCAGCTTGTTCCACGCGTCGGCGAAGGCCTGGACCGCCTTCTGGGCGCCGTCGAAGGAGCGCTCGATGCTCACGCTGGTGACCGCGCCGACCTCCTCCGCGGTGAGCGAGAGGGTGACGCCCTGGATGGCGTCGGTGACGGTGTTGCTGGCCCGGGTCATGGCAATGCCGTCCACCGTGAACTGGGCGTCGGCGCCCGCCACGAGGAGCGCGCTGCCGAGGATCTGGTTGCTGCCGTTGGTGAAGCCGAGCGCCTGCGGCACCCCGCCCGAGACGTCCGTCAGCGTCATGCCGGCCGCGCCGGTGTCGTCGCTGGTGAGGACCAGGCGGTAGTTGGTGGCGCTCACCTGCAGGATCGAGGCGGTGACCTTGCTCGCGGTGGCGCCGCTGTTGGCGGCGTTGAACTTGTCGCGGATGCTGGTCAGGGTGTCGTTGGCGTCCACCGTGATCGTGGCGCCATTGACCGTGAAGCTGCCGGCGGTGAGGCCGAGGGCAGTGCTCGGGCTGGCGGTCCAGCCGCTGCCGAGCTTCTGCGCCTTGGCCAGGGTGGTGACGCCCACCCGGTAGACGCCGGGGGCGGCGGTCCGGCTCCCGGTGGCGGAGACCACCGCGCGGGTGCCCGAGAGCGCGGCGGTGGTGGCCGAGACCGCGTCGAACGCGGAGCCGTCCTGCAGCGCCCGGGTGGCGGTCTGCAGGGCGGTGACCAGCTCCTTGTACTTGCCCAGCGCGGTGAGCTGCGCCTGGATCTTCTTCTCCTGGTCCCGCAGGCGGGTGGCGCCCACGCCCTCGTTGGTGATGATCTGGTCCACCAGCGAGCGGTAGTCGATGCCGCTGACGAGTCCGGAGACGGAGCTGCTCGATGTCGCCATGATGCGGGTCCTCGGTCCGTGGATCGGCTGCGACGACGAGCCCCCGGAAACCGGTGCTCCGGTTGCCGGGGGTCGTGCGTCAGGTCACCTGAAGCGGGCTCCGGGCTACTGGAGCAGCTTGAGGATGCTCTGCGGCGCCTGGTTGGCCTGCGCCAGCATCGCCGTACCGGCCTGCTGCAGGATCTGGTTCTTGGTGAAGACGGTCATCTCCTGCGCCATGTCGGCGTCGCGGATCGTCGACTCGGCCGCGGTGAAGTTCTGGATCACCGAGGTGATGTTGCTGCTCGAGTAGTCGAACCGGTTCAGCGCGGCGCCCAGGTCACCGATGGCGGTGTTCACCAGGGTGATGGCGCTGTCGATCTTGGTCAGCTCGGCCGCGGCGTTGGTCATGCTGTCGAGCACCGTGCCGCCGGTGGTCAGGCCCAGCGCGCTCACCGAGAGGTTGAGGCTGGACGCGGACACCGACACCAGGTCCTGGCCACCGACGCCGTACGAGCCGCTGGAGGAGACCATGAAGTCGGCCTGGGTGGTGGCGCCGACGGTGACGTTGGTGCCGTTGAGCGACAGCGCGCCGACCCAGCTCGAGCCGCCGTTGACCGTGATGCCGAACTTGTCGAACGTGGCCGACCCGTTGGCCGAGGTGCTGATGCCGGTGATGATCTGGCTGCCGGTCGCCGCGGTCAGCGTCGCCGCCGAGGCCGCCGCCGCCAGGGTGTAGGACCCGGCCGCCGCGCCGTTCAGGGTCACCTTGGACACGCCCGCGGCCGCCAGGGCGGTCGAGGAGGTGTTCACCGTCGCGCCGAAGGTGCCGTTCACGAGGCTGGCGCCCTGGTACTTGGTGGTGGCCACGATGCGGTCGATTTCCTGCGTGATCTTCTGGTACTCCGCCGACAGCTTCGGCGCTTCCGCGCCGATGCTCGCCGAGTTGGCCTGGGTGGCCAGCTCCTTGAGCCGGTCCAGCATCCCGCTGATCGTGTTCACCGCGCCGTCCGCGATCTGCAGCATCGCCGACGCCTGCGAGGCGTTCCGCTGCGCGGACTGCAGCGAACGGATGTCGCTGCGCAGCTTGTTCGCGATCGCCAGGCCCGCGGCATCGTCGGCCGACCGGTTGATCCGGAACCCGCTGGAGAGCTTCTCGATGCTCTTCTGCAGGTTCATCGACGTCCCGGCGAGGTTCCGGTACGCGTTGTTGGCCGAGATGTTGGTCTGGATCTTCATATGACGACTTCTCCTGAGGCTCCTGCGCTCCGGGGCGTCCCTGCTCCGGCACTGCGGTCTGACGGTCCCTAGTGACCGTCTGCCTCCACGTATCGGCGGAACGAGGCCGGACTTGAGCCCCGGGGGGTCGTTTCGGCCGGGTGACCGGTGCCCTGGCGGCAATTCGTACCGGCCCCGGGGGTGCGCACCGGGTCGAGGGCCGTTCGCCAACACCATGCATGACAAGTAGTTGCCGCCCCGTGCCGACCCGGCCGGTCGCGGTATGGCGCTTGCCCTTGCCCCCCGCATGGCCCCAAAGCACGTCACCGCCAGCCGCCCCGCGCCCGCCACCGCCCGGCTCGAGGAAGGCGTCCGCCATCACCAGGCGGGCCGCCTCGCCGACGCGGAGCTGTGCTATCGCGCGGTGCTCGCGGCCGAGCCCGGACACCCGGACGCGCTGCACCTGCTCGGCCTCGCGGCCTTCCATCGCGGCGACCTCCCCGGCGCCGCCCGCCAGATCCGGCAGGCGCTGGGCCGACGGCCCGTCTTCCCGGCCGCCCACTCCTCCCTCGGCAACGTGCTCGCCGCCCTCGGGGAACCGGCCGCCGCCGTGGCGGCGCACCGGCAGGCGCTCGCCGGCCTGCCGGGCGATCCCGAGGTGCTGCACAACCTGGCGGCCGCCCTGGCGGCCAACGGGGAACTGGACGAGGCCATCGCGACCTATCGCGCCGCGCTCGCCCGCCACCCCGGACAGCTGGCCTCACGCCTGGCGCTGGCCCGCACGCTGTGCGTCGCCGGCCGCCTGCCCGAGGCCCAGGCCGAATTGCTCGCCCTCGTTACCGCCGACCCGGCGCACGCGCCCGCCTGGACCCTGCTCGGCACCGTCCGCACCGACCTCGGCGACCTCGAGGGCGCGGGCCGGGCCTACGCCGAAGCGGTCCGCCTCGCCCCGGCGGACTTCGACGCGCAGACGGGGCTCGGGGTGGTGGCGCTCCGGCTGGGCGATGCCGCCGGGGCCCTGCGCCAGTTCGAATGGGCGCACCGGCTGCGGCCCGACGCCGTGCTCGGCCTGGCCAACCTCGGCGCCGCGCTCCGCTCGGTGGATCGGCACGCCGAGGCCTTGCCGCTGCTGGAGCGCGCCGTGTCACTGGATCCCGGACACGTCCTGGCGCTGTGCAACCTGGGCGCCGTGCACCTGGACCTGGAACACGCCACCGAGGCGCTGCGCTGCTTCGATGCCGCCGCCGCGGCCGATCCCCGCGCCGTCGAGCCCCGGACCAATCGCGCCGTGGCCCTGTCAGACCAGGGGGAATACGAGGCGGCGGTCCCCGCGGCCATGGAGGCGCTCCACCTCGCGCCCGACACGCCTGGCGCGCTGGCCACGTTGGGTCGCGCGCTCGGGGAACTGGGTCGGCACGAGGAGGCGATCACGGCCTGCCGCCGGGCCATCGCGGTCCGGCCCGACTGGAGCGAGGCCCACTGGAACCTGGCCCTGCCGCTGTTGCGCACCGGCCAGTACGAGGAGGGATGGCGGGAATTCGAGTGGCGCTTCACCGCCGCGCGACGCCGGCTGCGGCCGGATCCGTCCCCGCTGCCCGCGTGGCAGGGAGAGCCGCTCGCGGGGCGCACGCTGCTGGTGTACTGGGAGCAGGGCTTCGGCGACACCATCCACTTCTGCCGCTACGTGCCGCTCCTCGCGGCACAGGGGGCGCGCGTCCTGCTGCAGGTGCAGGCCCCGCTCCGGCGCCTGCTGGCGGGGCTGGCGGGCGTGGCGGAGTTCGTCGGCGACGACGCGAGCACGGTGCGCGCCGACTACAAGGTGGCGCTGATGAGCCTTCCGCACCGCTTCGGCACCACCCTCGAGACCATTCCGGCCACGATGCCGTACCTCGCGGCCCCGGCCGCGTCCGAGGGCCTCGCGCTCCCGCATACCGGCCGGCGGCGCATCGGGATCGCGTGGGGCGGGTCGCCGGCCCAGACCAACAACCGGTTCCGTTCCATCCCGGTCGGGGCACTCGCCCCCCTGTGCGACCTGCCGGACATCGACTGGTACTCGCTGCAGCTGGGCGCCACCGCGGCGGAGACCGCCACGCTTGCCGCCGCGGGCGTCACGGACCTCGCCCCGCGCCTCGGTGATTTCGCTGCGACCGCGGCCGTGATGGAGCAGCTCGACCTCGTCCTCACCATCGATACCTCCGTGGCGCACCTCGCCGGGGCGCTGGGCCGGCCCACCTGGATACTGCTGTCACACACCTGCTGCTGGCGCTACCTGCTGGACCGCTCCGACAGCCCCTGGTACCCGACCGCCCGCCTCTTCCGGCAGCCGGCGCGCGGTGCGTGGGGCCCCGTGATCGCCGCCGTCCGTACCGCTCTCGAGGATGTCCATCCATGAGCAGCTCCATCCTGCCGTCGGCCGATCATCGTGCCGCGCGGTTCGACGCCTTCCTCGACCGCCTGCGCGAGGACGTCTACCCCGAGCCACCCTCGGGCCAGCACACCGAGATCACCCGGCAGATGTGGGCCCGCCTGCAGGCCCAGGTGAAGCTGCCGGCCGGGGCCCGGGTCCTCGACGTGGGGTGCGGCCAGGGACTCGCCCTGGCGCTGTTCCAGGCGGCCGGGCACCGGGCGGTGGGCATCACCATCGGTCACGAGGACCTGGCCGCCTGCGTGGCGCAGGGCTTCGATGCGCTCGAGATGGACCAGTCGTTCCTCGACTTCCCGGACGGCAGCTTCGACCTGGTCTGGTGCCGGCACGCGCTGGAGCACAGCGTAGCGCCGTACTTCACGCTCGCCGGTTTCCACCGGGTGCTGGCGCCCGGCGGCACGCTCTACGTCGAGGTCCCGGCGCCCGAGACGGCCTGCCACCACGAACAGAACCCCAACCACTACAGCGTCCTGGGGCAGGCAGCCTGGCTGAGCCTCATGCAGCGGGCCGGCTTCGAGCTCCTCGACGGCATCCAGATCAACTTCGCGGTCCCCGCCGGTCCCGATACCTACTGGGGCTTCATCCTCCGCAAGCGCGCGCCGGCGCCGACCCGACCGGAACCCGCGCCGGACGGCGACCCGATGCGCGAGATCGAGTTCCATTTCCCGGCGGGTGGCGCCGAGCAGGCGCTCACCCTGCGGCTCGACACGCGCGAGGACAGCCAGGCCACGATGGCCGCCGAACTGGCCGCCGGCCGGTTCTACGAGCCCGAGGTGTCGTACTTCCTCACCAACGTGCTCGAGGCCGGCGACACCTTCATCGATGTCGGCGGCCACGTCGGCTACTTCACGCTCCTCGCCGCGCGCGCGGTGGGCCCGGCGGGTCGGGTCTATGTCTTCGAGCCGGAGGCGGGCAACGCCCGGCGGCTGCAGGGGCACCTGGCGCTCAACGCCGCGGCCAACGTGACGCTCCTGCCGCAGGCGCTCGGCGAGGCCGAGGGCGAGGTGCTGCTGCATGTCAACGCCGACAACGCCGGGGGCCACGCGCTGTGGGACGTGCGGGAATTCCCCACCAATCACCAGACCCGGGCCCGTCCCGAGGTCCGCCGCGTGCCGCTCGGCACGCTCGCCGGGTTGCTCGAGCGGACGCAGGGGGAGCGGATCAAGCTCGTGAAGGTGGACGCCGAGGGGTCGGAGCACGCCATCCTGAAGGGCGGCATGCTCCTGTTCATGGCCCGCGAGGTCCCGTTCATCATCTGCGAGATCAACGAGTTCGCGCTGCACCAGATGGGGGCCTCGGGGCGGGGCATGCGCGCCTTCATGGCGGCCTGCGGCTACCAGTGCTACCGGCTGAGCGCGGAGGAACCCTGCCTGATCCCGTTCCCGCCCGAGGAAGAGCACGCCACGCCCTACGTCTACAACGTGCTCTTCACGACCCAGCCGGTGCTCCCGTGACCCATCCGGAAGGCGCGCCCATGCTCACGCTCGGTGCCGTGCCCCCCCCGCCCGCGGCGCACGGCTCCCGTCCGACGCTCGACGAGATCACCGCCCTGCTGCAGGGCGCCAACGAGTACCACCTGGCGGGCCGGGTCCGGGACGCGGAGGTGCTGCTCGAGCAGGCGCTGCAGCTGGCACCCGAGCTGCCCGAGGTCCTGCACCTGGCCGGCGTCATGGCGCGGCGGGCCGGCCGGCCGGTGGAAGCGCTCGAGTACCTCGACCGCGCGCTGGCGCGCTATCCGCGGCTGGCCGCCGCCCACACCGACCGCGGCGACATCCTCCTTGATATGGGTCGCGCCGACGAGGCGCTGGCCGCGTACCGGCAGTCGCTGGCGCTGTGGTCCGGCAGCCCGGTCGCCTGGTGCCACCTGGGCCATGCGCTGCGGGAACTGCGCCGGCCGGACGAGGCGCTCCGGGCGTATCGCGAGGCGGTGGCCCGCGACCCGGCGTTGGGCGAAGCGCGCCTGCACCTTGGCATGGTGCTCACCACCCTGGGCGACGACGCCGAGGCGCTGGAGGCCTTCGAGGCCGCGGTGCGGATCATGCCTGAGTCGGCGGACGCGTCCGACCAGCTGGGCGTGTCGCTGCAGCGGGCCGGCCGCCTCGAGGAGGCGGTCGAGGCCTTCCGTCGCGCCGTCGTGCTCGATCCGCGCCATGCGGCGGCGTGCTGTCACCTGGGCATCGCGCTGGTCGAGGGCGGGCAGTATGAGCCGGCGGCGGATGCGCTGCAGACCGCGCTGGCGCTCGATCCCGACGCTCCCGACGCCCACAACGCGATGGGGCGCGTCCGCCAGGCCCTCGGGTATCTCGACCAGGCCCTGTCCGCCTACCGCCAGGCGCTCGCCATCCGGCCCGACTTCGCGGAGGCCCACCTGAACCTGGGGGCGCTGCTCGATGAACTGGGCCGCCCGGTCGAGGCGCTGGCCAGCTGCCGGGCTTCGCTCACCTTCCGGCCCGATGGCGCGGCGGCCTACCGGCGCATGGGCGCGGTGCTCCGGCAGCTCGACCGCCGGGCCGAGGCCGTCACCGCCTGCCGGCGCGCGCTGGAGCTCGCCCCCGACAACGCGGAGGCATGGAACGAGCTGGGCGAGGTGCTGCGCGAACTGGGCCGGTTTCCCGAGGCCATCGCCGCGTACGACGAGGCGATCACCCGGGATCCGGCCGCAGCGTCGGCCCGCTGGCGTCGGGGTCTCTCGCAGCTGGCGCTGGGGCGCTATCGCGAGGGCTGGGAGGACTACGAGTGGCGCTGGCGCGCGCCGGAGTCGGGATACGTGGCGCGATCGTTCGACATCCCGCGCTGGGCGGGGGAACCGCTCGCGGGCCGCTCCATCCTTGTCTACGCCGAGGCGGGGGCGGGTGAGACGCTGCAGTTCGCGCGGTACCTGCTGCTGCTGGCGGCGCGCGGGGGACGGGTGGTGCTCGAGTGCCCCCCCGCGCTCCGCCGCCTGCTCGAGGGGCTGCCGTGCGTGGCCCAGGCCGTCGCGGCGGGAGAGCCGATCCCGGCGGTGGACTACCAGATTCCGATGGGCGGCCTGCCCCTGGCCCTCGGGGGGTGGCTCGACCCCATCGCCGACCGCGTTCCGTACCTGCCCACGCGGATCTGGTCGGCACGGGTGCCACTGCTGCCCGCGGGGCCGGGCCTGCGCGTGGGGCTGGCGCTCGGCCCCGACGCTGCGGGCGACCGCCTGCCGGCGGCGGCGCTCGGCCAGCTGCTCGCCACCCCGGGGGTGTCGTGGTACCGGATCGACGCCGGAACATGGCCGGTGCCGGAGGACGGGTTCCCCGAGGGTGTTTCCCTGCAGCCGATGGCCCCGCTCATCCGGGACGCCGCCGACGCCGCTCCGCTCCTGGGCCAGCTCGACCTGGTGATCACCGCGGACCCGACAATCGCCCACCTGGCCGGCGGCCTCGGCATCCCGGTCTGGGTCGTCACCGACCCGATGCCGGAGTGGGCGTTCTGCGGGGAGGGGAATCGGAGCGCGTGGTACCCGTCGGCGCGGGTGTTCCCGCGGGCGCGGCAGGCCGAGTGGGGAGCCACCGTGGACCAGCTGCGCACCGGATTGCTCGCCATCGCCGAGGGCTAGGCGGCGCGCCGGTCGTTCAGGCGGGCAGGGCCTCGAGCAACTCGGCCGTGCGGCGGCGCCAGCTCCACCGTTCGTGCATCAGCCGCGCCGCGGCGATGCCACGATGCGCGGCGTCGGCGCGATCGCGGTAGGAGCCCTCCAGGCGCTCGACCATTTCCTCCACGTCGCTCTCCCCCCAGTCGTCCGTCCCGCGATAGAGCGGACAGGCCCCCCGTGGCCGGCCCTGGCGGTCGAGCCGCCACGAGGCCGCGGGATCGGTGAGCAGGTCGAGGTGCCCCGTGTTCGCGGAGAGGATCACCGGGACGCCGCACGCCATCGCCTCCATCGCCACCAGGTTGGTACCCCCCTCACAGCGATTGGGAAACAGGGCCACGTCTGCCTCGCGCAGCGCCGCGGCCATCCGGTGGTTGGGGAGCACGCCGAGGTCGAGGAAGGAGCCCGCCGGGAGCCCGTTGGCCAGCAGCCAGGGCTCGAGCGCCAGCCGCCCATACGCGTCGACCGCGGGGAGGCCCTGCACGTGACCGGTGGTCTCGAGGCCCACCATGGTGCGGGGCCAGGCGTTGTGCCAGGCGGTGAGCAGCAGGGCCTCGGGGTGCCGGCGCTGGAAGGCACGGAACGCCGCGACGACCAGGTCCTGGCCCTTGCGGTACTCGAGCTTCCCGCCGGAGAAGACCACGAAGCGACCCGCGAGGCGGCCCGCGCGCGGGGCGGGGTGGAAGACGGCGGGGTCGATCCCCTGCGGCACCACCCGGACCGTGTCGAGTCCGCGCGCCTCCAGTACCCGCCCGTTCCACGCCGATCCCGCGATGATCCGGTCGAAGCGCCAGGCCCGCTCCATGGCGGCGGCATCGAGCCCGGTGTCCTCGAAGAAGATCACGCCCACGTTGCGCTCGCTCAGCAGCCGGCGGCTGCCGTCGTTGCCCAGGAAGCCATTCCCCAGCGCGCGCAGCACCGGGTATTCGCAGCTGAGTCCGGCCTCGCCGGCGGCCGCCAGCATGGCGCGGAGACCCGGTTGCTGGGCCAGCGGGAGTCCGAGGGCGTGGCGCTGGAGCGGGTCGAACTGCGCGAGGTCCGTGGGTTCCAGCAGCAGCGGCGTGACCCGGCCGTCGCGCAGCAGCTCGAGCGCCAGGTTGAGCCCGAACACCTGCCAGCCGGTGGCGGTCCCGACCTGCCAGTCGAGCACGAGGGCCTGGGGCAGCGGCGCCGCCGCCGGTCCAGTCGCCTGGTCGGGGCGCGCCGCGGCGAGGGTCACCGCAGCTTGTCCCGCAGGTTGATCGGGTGGCGGGTGTGGTAGCGCGGGTCCTGGAGGATCACCTGCCGCGCGGTCCGGGTCGGGAGCTGGACCACGATCGGCGCCTGCAGGTTGCAGGTGCAGTCGTCGCCGGGCTGCCGGGGGAGGGTGACGATCACCATCACCGCCACGTCGCCGGGCGCCAGGGTCTCCGGGATGTCGGGGACGTCCGCTTCGTAGCCGGCGAAGAAGGGGAACGGGTCCACCAGCAGGAAGATGAGGCTCCCGTCGTCGACGCTCTGCAGCCAGAACACCCCGTCCGGCGCGGCGGGCAGCAGCACGAAGCGCCGCTCCCCCGCGAAGCCCAGCATGCCCTCGGGCATGCACAGGATGTCCTCCTTCGGGACGGTGAGCGGGCCGAAGAGGCGGGAGGCGACGAAGACCGTCTCGCCGGTCGCCGCGGGCGGCAGGGGCGCCGTCACCGCAGGTAGTCCGTCAGGCTGGTGCTGATGAGGCGCGAGGTGGACAGGAGCGCCGCCTGCAGCGTGTTCTGGGCGCTCACGAAGCGGCTGGTGGCCGCCGCCATGTCGATGTCCTGCGCGTCGCTCTTGCGCTGGGTGTGGGTCGCCTCGAGGGCGTCGGAGTTCTGCATGGCGGACTCGATCTGGCGGGCGCGGGAGCCGTTGACGGCCAGGAGCGCCTGCACGTTGTCGAAGGCGGTGTCGATGCTGCCGGCCACCGGACCGATGGTGGCGGGGGACCCGGTGCCCAGTTCGGTGCTGAGCTGCTGCAATGCGGCGATCACGCCGCTGTCGACCAGGAGTTCGCGGCCGCTGTGGTTGGCCGGCATGGTGTAACCCTGGCCGACCTCCACCATCCGCTGCCCGGCGTCCCCGAAATAGGCGCCGGCCGTATCGAAGGGAACCGTACCGACCTGGTGGCCGGCGAAGATGTACTCGTTGCCGACCTGGGTATTGCCCAGCGCGACCACCTGCCCGAGGATCTGGTCGACCTCTGACTTGACCATGGCCCGGGTCTGGGGGGTGCTGCTGGCGGTGCCTTCCTGGATGGCCAGCTCCTTCGCCCGCGTCAGGAGGTCGGTGACCTGGCCCAGGATGGACTCTTCGGCGTCGATCCGGGTCTGGGCCGCCGTCGAATTCCGGCGGTATTGGGCGATGGCGCGCAGGCCCTGGTCGGCTCCCAGGACCTGAATCCCGGCGAGCGGGTCCTCGCTCATCGCTTCAAAGCGTTTGCCTGTAGAGACTTGCGATTGCGCAGCCGCCAGCCGCGCGAGGTTGCCCTGGAGATCCCGGAGTACCCGCTGCTGCGTGAGACTGTTCGAAATGCGCATACCGGAGCCCGAGGCGGAGGGTGGCAATATTTTCCGTATCGGCTACATTATATGAAAGCTTTAGGCCACGGCCGCAGGACACTGGCGGTAGGGACACCCCCAGCCCCTCCACTAGCTCCCGTCCGGGCCGAGACCCAATCCTGACCGTTCTCCAGGGAGTCCCGCCGGGGGTATGGCAACCATTCTGTGTGTCGACGACGAACCGGCCACCGGCGTCGTCCTGGAGCACCACCTCACCCGCATCGGGCACCGGCCGCTCCTCGCCTCCAGCGTCGAGGACGCCCTCAAGACCATCGCCCGAACCCCCGTCGATCTAATCGTTGCCGACTACCGGATGCCCAAGGCCACCGGGCTCGACCTGCTGAGCGTCCTCGAAAAAGAGGGGTACCAGATCCCGGTCATCATCATGACCGGCTATTCCAGTATCGAGCACGCGGTCATTTCGATTAAGTCGGGCGCCATCGACTACCTCACCAAGCCCATCCGGCCGGAGACCCTCGAGATCGCCGTCACGCAGGCGCTCGAGGTCGTTCGGCTGCGCCGCGAGAACGAGCAGTTCCGGCGCGAGATCAACCGGTTCCGCTCCACCCGGGCGCTGGTGGGCGAGAGCCCGCACTTCCGCCGGGTCATGGAGACGATCTCGACCGTGGCCCCCACCAAGGCCACCGTCCTCCTCGAGGGCGAGTCCGGCACCGGCAAGGAGCTCTTCGCCCGCGCGGTGCACGACCAGAGCCCCCGCCACGAGGGGCCGTTCATCGCCATCAACTGCGCGGCCATGCCCGACGGCCTCATCGAGAGCGCCCTCTTCGGGCACGAGAAGGGGGCCTTCACCGGCGCCACGACCCGGTCCGCGGGCGCGTTCGAGCGGGCCCACGGCGGCACCCTCCTGCTGGACGAAATCTCCGAGATGCGGCTCGACCTGCAGGCCAAGCTCCTGCGGGTGATCCAGGAGCACGAGTTCGAGCGG
>JBGAPX010000095.1:0-14842 GCA_044221045.1 Gemmatimonadales bacterium | reverse complement strand
GCCGGCTGAGGTGTTCGCCACCACCACCGACGGGAAGGCCGTGCGGCAGGTCACCCACGTCAACGACGACCGCTTCGGCGCCTGGGACATCCCGGCGCTCGAGGAGTTCGGCTTCGTGGGTGGGGCGAACGACTCCGTGTTCGGATGGATCATGAAACCGCCGGGCTTCGACCCGGCGCGCCGCTACCCGCTCATTTACCTGATCCACGGGGGGCCGCAGGGCGCGTGGCTCGACCAGTGGCACGGCCGCTGGAACTACGCCATGTTCGCGGCCCGGGGGTACGTCGTCGCGGCGGTCAACTTCCACGGCTCCACCGGCTACGGCCAGGCCTTCACGAACAGCATCAGCCGCAACTGGGGCGGCCTCCCGTACGAGGACCTGATGAAGGGGGCCGACATCCTGGCCCGGCTGCCCTACGTGGACAGCACGCGGATGGCGGCGGCCGGGGCGTCCTACGGCGGCTACATGGTCTACTGGATGGCGGGACGCACCACCCGCTTCAAGGCCCTGATCGCCCACGACGGCATCTTCAACCCGCTCAGCATGGCGGGGACCACCGAGGAGCTCTGGTTCCCGACCTGGGAATTCGGCGGCCTCCCGTGGGAGCCGGCCGCGCGGGCCACCATCGAGAAGTGGTCGCCGGCCAACTTCACCGGCAACTGGCGAACGCCGATGCTCGTGATCCACAGCCAGCTGGACTATCGCGTCGACGTCTCGGAGGGGCTGCAGGCCTTTTCCGCGCTCCGGCTCCGGAACATCCCGGCCAAGTTCCTCTACTTCCCGGACGAAGACCATTTCGTGGCCAAGCCGCGCAACCGCCGGCTCTGGTGGGGCACCGTGCTCGATTGGTGCGACCAGTACCTCCGGGCGGCGGGCTGATGCGCAGCCTCTTCGTCCGCTGGCTGATCAATACCCTCGCGCTCTACGTGGCCGTCCAGGTGGTGCCCGGGGTGGACTATGACCGGGGGCCGGTGGGGCTGCTGCTCGTCGCGATCCTCTTCGGGCTCGTGAATGCGTTCCTGCGGCCGTTGCTCACCCTGCTGACCTGCCCCCTGGTGCTGGTGACGCTTGGCCTGTTCCTGTTCGTGATCAATGCCGTGCTGCTGCTCCTGACCGGCTGGCTCTCGTCCCAGTTCGACCTCGGATTCCGGGTGGCAGGCTTCTGGCCGGCGTTCTGGGCCGGGCTGCTCATCAGCCTGGTGAGCCTCTTCCTCTCGCTCATGGTCGGGGAGCGGGAGGTCAAGGTCATCCGCCAGTAGCCGGCCACCGTGACCCGATCGTGACAGATGACTGGCCCCTGCCCTTCCAGACGGTAGATTCCGCCCCGTGACCGACGCCACCCTGCCAGCGGCCCATGCCAGTCCGGAGCCGGCTCCGGATCTGACCCGGGCCGAGCTGTACATCAACCGCGAGCTGTCCTGGCTCGAGTTCAACCGCCGGGTGCTGTACGAGGCGGAGGACGCCCGCACCCCGCTGCTCGAGCGACTCAAGTTCCACGGGATCTTCAGCTCCAACCTCGACGAGTTCTTCCAGATCCGCGTGGCCGGCCTCAAGGACCAGCTCGCCGCCGGCTACGCCGAGCGCTCCCCGGACGGGCAGACGCCCGAGGAGCAGTTGCGGCAGATCGCTGCCGTGGTGCGGGAGCAGGTGCGGGTGCACGGGCAGACGCTGCACGAGGAGGTGCTCCCCGGCCTTGCCAGGCACGGCGTCGTCCTGCTCGATATGGCCGACCTGGCCGACGGGGAGCGGCAGCAGCTGGACCGGTACTTCCACGACAATGTCTTCCCGGTGCTGACGCCCCTGGCCGTGGACCCGGCGCACCCGTTCCCCTACATCTCCAACCTGAGCCTCTCGCTCGCGGTCGCGCTGCGCGGCAGTGACGGCGAGGACCGGTTCGCGCGGGTGAAAGTGCCGAAGATTCTGCCGCGCTGGGTCCGGGTGGGCGAGGGGTGGCGGTACCTGCCGCTGGAGCAGCTGGTGGCAGCGAACATCGAGGCGCTCTTTCCGGGCGTGGAGATCCTGGGCTGCTTCCCGTTCCGGATCACCCGGAACACGGACTTCGAGGTGGATCACGACGAGGCCGAGGATCTGCTGAGCACCATCCAGGAAGAGGTCCGGAACCGCCGTTTCGGGGCCGTGGTCCGCCTGGAGGTGGCGCCCAACCTGCCGCACTCGATCCGGGAAGTGCTGCTCTCGGAGTTCAACGCCGCGCAGGAGGCCCAGGCGGCCCCGCTGGGCGCCGATGACGTGTACGAGGTCAGCGGCCTGCTCGATACCGCCGACCTGCTCTCCCTGGCCGCGGCGATCGACCTGCCGGCGCTCAAGGATGTGCCGCACTACCCCGTCACCCAGCACCGGGTGGGGTCGGCCCGGAACATCTTCGAGGTGATCCGGGAGGGCGACCTCCTGGTGCACCACCCCTACGAGAGCTTCACCAGCTCCGTGGAGCGGTTCATCCAGACCGCCGTGGACGACCCGGACGTCGTGGCCATCAAGCTGACGCTGTACCGGACGGGGGGCGACTCGAGCATCGCGCGCCTGCTGGCGCAGGCGGCCGAGCGGGGCAAGCAGGTGGCGGTGCTCATCGAGCTGCAGGCCCGGTTCGACGAGGAGAACAACATCCGGTGGGCCCAGCGGCTGGAAGACGTGGGCGTGCACGTGAGCTACGGCGTCGCCGGCCTCAAGACCCACGCCAAGGTGATGCTGGTGGTGCGGCGGGAAGGGGACACGATGCGCCGGTACCTGCACCTGGGAACCGGCAACTACCACCCGCGGACCGCACGCCTCTACACCGACTTCGGGCTGTTCACCGCGGACCCCGAGCTGGGGGCCGACCTGACCGACCTGTTCAACGTGCTCACGGGGTTCGCGGCCCCGCAGCATTACCGGCGGCTCATCACCGCCCCGCGGGGAATGCGGGAGCGGTTCCTGGCCATGATCCGGCGGGAGGCCGAGCATGCGCGGGCCGGCCGCCCCGCGCGCGTCCTGGCCAAGATGAACGCCCTGGTGGATCAGCAGCTCATCCAGGCGCTCTACGAGGCCTCACAGGCGGGCGTCACCGTGGACCTGATCGTCCGCGGCATCTGCTGCCTCCGCCCGGGGATCCCGGGCGTGAGCGACCGGATCCGGGTGATCAGCATCATCGGCCGGTTCCTGGAGCACTCGCGCGCCTTCTACTTCCTGAACGGGGGGGCGGAGGAGGTCTACATCGGCTCGGCCGACTGGATGCCGCGGAACCTGGACCGGCGGATCGAGGCCGTCAGCCCGATCCTCGACCCGGTGCACCGCGGCGCGCTCCGGGACCTGCTGGCCCTCATGTGGCAGGACAATCGCCAGGCGTGGGACCTCGCCGCCGACGGCCGCTACGTCCAGCGCCAACCGGCGACGGCCGAGGTGGAGCTCGCGACCCATCGCGTGCTGGTGGAGCATTACCGCGAGGTCGGGCGCCTGACGGGGGAGTTTCCCGCCGCGACCCGGTAGGCTAGATCGGCAGCCCGCTGGCCTCCGCGAACTTGCGGAGCAGTTCCTCCTGCTCGGGCGTCAGCCGCTCCGGGATCTGCACCTGGATCTGCACCAGCTGGTCGCCCTTCCGCTCGCCCTTCTCGATCCCCAGGCCCTTGATGCGGAACTTCCGCCCCGGCTGCGTGCCGGGGGGGACCCGGAGCACGACCTTCTTGCCGTCGAGGGTCCGGACCCGGAGCCGGGTGCCGAGCGCCGCCTGGGCCAGGTTGATGGGCACCTCGCACACCAGGTCCAGCCCGTCGCGGTGGAAGAATCGGTCGTTCTGGACCTGGAAGGTGACGAGGATGTCGCCCGGCGGCAGGCCGGGCGCGGATGGCTGCCCCTGCCCCTTGAGCCGGACCTTGGTGCCGGATTCCGTGCCCACGGGAACCGTGATCAGCACCTCGCGCTCGGCGCGGATCTCCCCCTCGCCATGACAGGCCGGGCAGGGCGTGGACGGCACCTTGCCACGGCCACGACACTGCGGGCAGGGCCGGCTCACCGCGAACCCGCCCTGGCCGAAGGTCACCGATCCCCGCCCGTTGCACTCGGGACAGTTGCCGACCTTGGCGCCGGGCGCGGCCCCGCTGCCGGCGCAGCTGCGGCAGGTCTCATTGAGGGGCAGCCGGACCGGCACCTTGCCCCCGAGCGCCGCGACCCGGAACGGGATCTCGACCAGGGTCTCGATCGCGTCGGGCGGCGCGTCCTCGCGGCGTGCCCCGCCGGGGCCCGAGCGGCCGAAGATCGAGGAGAAGATGTCTCCCAGTCCGAAGCTGCCCAGGTCCGAGAAATCGAAGCTCTCCGCGCCTGGGCTCCCCGCCCCGCCCGCGCCGGGCCGGCCGGCACCGCCCGGCTGTGCACCGCCGGAACGACGGAAGCCCCCGCCATCGAAGGCACCGAGGCGGCGCATCTGGTCGTACTGTTTGCGCTTGTCCGCGTCGGAGAGCACCGCGTGGGCCTCCGAGATCTCCTTGAAGCGCTCGGCGGCCTGCGGGTTGTTGGGATTGGCGTCGGGATGGTACTGCTTGGCCAGGCGCCGGTACGCCTTCTTGACCTCGTCCGGGGTCGCGCTGTCCGGGACGCCGAGGACCTGGTAGAAGTCCCGGGCCACGGTCAGGCGTGCCCTTCGGCCGAATAGACCTGGACGCGGGCGGGGCGGATGAGCGCGCCCTTGAAGCGGTAGCCGGCCTGGAAGGTGGCCGCGACGGTGTGATCCTGCTCGGCCGTCGGCGGGGCGATGACCGACACCGCCTCGGCCACGGCGGGGTCGAAGGGCTGCCCGACGGGATCGATCCGGTCGAGGCCAGCCGCTTCCAGTTCCTTGCGGAGCTTGCGGTCGATCATGACCAGGGCCTGCTGCACGACGTCGGCGCTCCCGCTGGCGGCCCCCGCGACCACACGGTCCAGGTCGTCGAGCACGTCGAGCAGCCGCACCGCCAGGGCCGCCTGGGCCCGGTGGGTCAGTTCCTCCCGTTCACGGGCGGCGCGCTTCCGGTAGTTGTCGTATTCGGCGGCCAGGCGCAGGTGGCGGTCCCGGGCGGCCGCGACTTCATCCTCGAGCCGCCGGATGGCCTCGGGCGCTGGCTCCAGCGGCAGTCCCCCGCCGGCCGGATCGGCGGACTTCGCCTCCGGGGAACCCATGGGGTCGGCGATAGGCGTGGGGTCTGGGAGGGCCGTGCCCTCAAGATCTTGTCTTTCAGCCACTTGCCGGATTGCCTCGTTGCGGTCGGATCAAAGATAACAGCAACGGGCGTGCCCCGAGAATGGGCCAGTCTGGCAGGGTCTCAGGGGCTGGGTGCCGAGCCTGGAGCGGACGCCGGACACCAGCGGAGGAGCACCTGCTCCAGGCTCGCCAGGTCGACCGGCTTGGTGATGTAATCGTCCATCCCGGCGGCGAGGCAGGCCTCACGATCACCTGCCATGGCGTTCGCCGTCATCGCCACGATGGGGAGACGTGCGGAGTCGAGGGTCTCGCGGATCCGGCGGGTGGCGCCGAACCCGTCCAGTTCCGGCATCAGGCAGTCCATCAGGACCACATCGTAGGTGAACCGCCCCGCCATCTCCACCGCCTCCAGCCCGTTCCCGGCGACATCGACCCGGCAGGACAGCCGGCGCAACATCTTGGACGCCACCTTCTGGTTCACCACGTTGTCCTCGACCAGGAGCACCCGGGGACCGGGGAGCCCGTCGGCGGCCGCGAACTGGGGCACGGGAGCGGGACCAGCCGTCGGCCGTTCGCCGCCAACGCCCGGCCGGAGGCAGCGCTCGAGTTCCGCGACCAGGCGTGCCTCCGGTACGGGCTTCCAGAGGACCGCGTGGAACAGTTCCGGCCGGTCCACCCGGCCGCCGCTCGACGAGGCGAGGATGATGGGGGGCACGGCCGGCCCGAATTCCTGCCGTGCGCGCGCGGCGAACCCCTCGCCATCGACGCCCGGCATCAGGTGATCCACCACGACCAGGCGCACCGGCGCCTGCGCCTCGGTCCTGGCGCGAAGCAGGCTCAGTCCCTCCGAGGCGCTGGACGCCAGCAGCACCTCTGCCCCGGCCTGCCGGAGCTGGTTCTGGAAGACCTTTCGGGAGAGAGCGAGGTCATCAATCACGAGCACCTCGATCCCGGCCAGCGGGACGGCTCCGGGCTGCGGCGGCTCCGCGAGGGAGAGTGGCGCCGGAAGCACGAGGGTGAAGCAGCTGCCCACCCCGGGCGTACTCTCGACCTCAAGGCCTCCCCCCATCAGTTCGGCCAGGCGGCGGGAAATGGCCAGGCCCAGGCCGGTGCCGCCGTACTTCCTGGTGGTCCCCACCTCCGCCTGCTCGAAGGACCGGAACAGCCGCGCCATCGCCTCGGGCGGGATGCCGATGCCGGTGTCACGCACCGCGAACGCCAGCCGGCGCCCCTCCCCCGCCCCGCGCACGCCGACCTCGAGGGTGACCGACCCGGCCTCGGTGAACTTGAGCGCATTGCCGATGAGGTTGAGCAGGATCTGGCGCAGGCGGCCTGCATCCGCCACCAGCCGCGAATCGACCTCCGCGGGGAAGGCGACGGCGAGCTCGATCCCCTTTTCGGCGGCCCGGGGCGCCAGCAGGTCGGCGACTTCCTCCACGGCCAGGCGGGTGTCCATCGGGACCGACTCGATCGCAAGCTTGCCGGCCTCGACCTTGGAGAAGTCGAGGATGTCGTTGATGATCGTGAGGAGCGCGTCGGCGGAGGCACGGATGGTCTCGGCGAACTCGCGCTGCTCCGGGTCGAGCGGAGTATCGAGCAGCAGGTTGGTCATCCCCATGACCCCGTTCATCGGGGTCCGGATCTCGTGGCTCATCATGGCCAGGAACTCGGACTTGGCCCGGGTCCCGGCCTCGGCACGGTCGCGGGCATCGGCCAGGTCCCGCAGGGACTGGTGCAGCGCCTCCTGCGCCGCCCGCTGCGCGGTCATGTCAGTGGTGGACCCGGCGAAGCGGATGGGGGTGCCGGCGCGGTCCCACACGGCCTGCCCCCGGTCCTGCACGGAGAGCCACCGGCCATCGGCGTGGCGCACCCGGTACTCCACGCGGAAGGGCGCGCGGGTGCGGAGGTGGTCTTCCACGGACGCGTCGAGCCACATCCGGTCCTCGGGGTGGACCCGGTCGAGGATCGCCCCGGGACTGTCGTCGAGGCTGCTCGCGCCGAGGCCCAGGATCTCGAGCAGGCGGGCGGACCGCCAGACCCTTCCGGTGCGCAGGTCCCACTCCCAGATCCCGTCGGAGGTTCCCTCGATGGCGAGGGCGAACCGCTCCTCGCTCCGTACCAGCGCATCCTGGATCCGTGCCTTCTCGGTGACGTCCTCCACCAGCGAGAACGCCGTGACCATGGCCCCGTCGGGTCCGCGGGTGGCCGTGTTGTGCCATAGGCACGTCACCAGCGTCCCGTCCTTCCGGTAGTTCCGGTTCTGGCTGACGTTGCTGATGTCCACGCCGCTGACCAGGCGTGCGATCACGCCGTCGACGGCCGGGGCGTCCTCCTCCGCCACAAAGCGCCACTCGTTGGCGTGCCGGCCGAGGACCTCCTCTGCGCGCCACCCGAAGAGTCGCTCGGCCGCCCCGGTCCAGCGGCAGAGCCGGAAGTCACTGTCCCACTCGAGCACCGCGAACGGGGACAGGGACAGGTGACGCTCCAGCGCTTCCCGTGCCGCCTCGGCCGACTGTTCAGCGTGGCGCTCACGCGTGATGTCGCGCAGGACGCCCGCCATCCCCTGGGTCCAGTCGAACGGCTGCCGGCTCGCCGCCAGCGACAGCTCCACCCAGCGCTCCTCCCCGCTCGCCGTGCGGAGCCGGCAGGTCAGCACCTGTCCCGGACACGCGGTGGAGCGGTACGACACCAAGGCCTTCGCCACGCCGGCGCGGTCTTCGGGGTGCACCAAGTCGGGCAGCGCACGGCCGAGGATCTCCGACTCGGCCAGCCCGGTGAGCCGGGGCCAGGCCGGGCTCACCAGGGTCAGCACGCCGGCTGCGTCGGCGGCGAAGATGATCTCCCCGGTCCGTTCGAGCGTGGTTCGGAGCATCTCCTCCGAGGCGGCCGCCCGGTTCAGGGCCTCGTCGAGCCGTCGGCCGAGGGAGCCGATCTCGTCCCGTGGCAGCGCGGCCAGCACCGCGGTCCGCCCGTCCGGCGTGGCCGTGGCGACCGCGTGCCCGATGCGATGCAGCGGCCGCCGCATCAGGTGCTCGACCATCAGCACGGACAGCAGCAGGATGACCAGCGCCGGCACCAGCGCCACCAGGGTCCCCGGGGTAGCGGTCGCCGCGGCGCGGCCGTGCCCCGGGCGGTTGCTGAGGCGCACCGAGACACCGGCGAACTCGAACGTGGCGCCCGCCGGGGCCGGGCGCGCCCTCGACCAGTGCCGAAATCGCACCGCGAAGACCGCCTCCTCGCCGTCCCTCAGCACCACCCGCTCCAGTTCCCCCGCCGCGGGGTCCGAGAGCACCTGGGGCAGGAGTACCGCGTTGATGCTGTCGAGGGCCCGGCCCAGCCAGGCGTTGCGGGTGGCGGCGACCACCCGCGGTGGTATCCCCATGGCAACCGTGATGCGGATGACGCCGGGCTCGGCCATGCGGATGACGCCGGGCTCGGCCCCGAGCGCCGCGACGAAGCGCTGCAGGTCCTCGGGGTCCGAGAGGGTCTCCGCGGCCAGCGCCACCGAATGCGCCAGCGAGAGCCCGCGCTCCCGGAGCGCCGCCTCGAGGTGACGGTCCTCCAGGCGATGACTCGCCATCGTGGCCAGCACGGCGATGGACCCGCCGACCACGGCCAGTGGCACGGACAGCTTCCACAGGAGGGACTGCCGCAGGTGCCTCACGGGACGCTGCCGGGCCGGGTGCCCGCGATGGCCGCCGCGGCCACCTCGGGCGCCACCAGCCCGCTCCCCAGCGGGACCTGCGGCAGTTCCCCGATCGCGTGGAGCGTGGCGCCGAGCCGGGGCAGCACCTGCGCCACCGTGCCGTCCTGCCCCAGGAACTCCGCCTGGGACGCCAGCGGGACGACCGCCAGCCCGCCGGCCACCGTTGCGGCGAAGTCCTCCGGTGAGAGCCGTTCCCGCGCGGCCATCCGCGCCACGGCGTCCTCCGGATGGGTGCCGGCGTAGTGGCGCGCCGCCTCGAACCCGCGCAGCAGTTCGGCCGCGGCCTGCGGATGATCCAGGAGGAATCCGCTGTCCACCGAGGCAACGTCGATGATCTCGCCTGGCAGGCTGGCGCTCGAGAACAGCACTGTCGTCCCGGGCTGATGGAGGATGGAGACCGAGGCGGGCGGGTAGGTCACGACCGCGTCCACCCGGCGCTCCAGGAGGGCCGGCGGCATCTGCAGCAGGTTCACGGGGACCAGGGTGACGTCGTCGAGGGACAGCCCGACGCCGTCGAGCGCACGGGACAGCAGGTAGACGTTGAGCGTGGCGGGCTCGACCCCGACGCGCCGACCCCGCAGGCCGGCCAGGCTGCGGACGCCCGGCCCGCCGATCACGACGTCCGCGCCGTTGGAATAGTCGGTCACGAGGACCACCCGTGGGCGGCGGGCGGAGTTGCTCCGGGCCGCGAGGACCTCCACCAGGGTACTGGCGAAGGCATCCAGCTGGCCTCGCTCGAAGGCTCGCCGCGTGTCCGACAAGGAACTGAGTTCCACCACCCGGACCCGCACCAGGGTGGTGTCGTAGAGCCCCAGTTCCTGCGCCAGGTAGAAGTGCTCATACCCGGGCCAGGGATTGATCCCGATTCGGAGTTCGGGCGCAGGCGCCCGCTCGCAGGCGGGCAGCGCCAGCGCAAGGCAGCAGAACAGCGGCAACGGTCGAAGCATCCCGGCCCCGGGGTCGGAGTCACCCGACGGGCCAGCGTCAGGGAGGGAGCCTGCCGCGGGTACCAAGGGGTGTCCTCCGGAGTATCGGCATGGAATCCCCAGGGATGAGCGGAAGGATCAGACGGTGGGGTCGGCCCGGGTTGTCAGGCCGGTGAGCTCCTGCAGGAGGCGGAAGAGGGCCATCTGCCCGGCCCGGGCGCGGACATCCTCCCGGTCGCCGGGGAACTGGTGGCGGGTAGCGCGGGCCCCGCTCCGGGCAGCCACGCCGATGTACACCAGGCCGACCGGCTTCTCGGCGGACCCGCCCCCCGGGCCGGCAATCCCGGTGACCGACACGGCCAGGTCGACGCCCAGACGTTCCAGTGCCCCCGCGGCCATGGCCTGGGCTACCTCCGCGCTGACGGCGCCCGCGCGGGCCAGCAGCTCGGCGGGAACCCCGAGCAGGTCGCGCTTGAGGTCGTTTTCGTAGGCGATGACGCCCCCGCGATAGACGTCCGAGCTGCCCGGGATGGCCGTCAGCCGCGCCCCGATGCCCCCGCCGGTGCAGGACTCGGCGGTCCCGAGGTGGAGCCCCCGCTCGCGTGCGGCCTGCACTACCAGGGCGGCCAGGTCCTGGTCGTCCTCCCCGTAGGCCCATCCGGCGGCCCCTTCCCGGAGCAGCGCCACCCCATCCGCCAGCGCCCTGTCGGCGGCGTCAGGCTCGAGGTTCCACGCCGTCAGGCGGAGGTCCACCCCGGCGACCCCCGGGAGGTAGGCGAGGGAGAGGGGGGTCAGGCGCGCCTCGACCTGATCCAGCCGCTCGGCCAGGCTCGACTCCGGGATGCCGGTGGTCCGCAGCGTCCGGGACCGGACCACACGCCCGCCCGCCCGGGGGGTCAGGCGGGGGAGGACCTCGTGGTGCAGGAGGCCCCGCATCTCCGCCGGAACGCCCGGCAGCAGGATGGCGAGCCCCGGCGGCCCCTCGAGCCAGAGCCCGGGGGCGGTCCCCCAGCGGTTGGGCAGGATGATCGCCCCCTCGGGCACCTCTGCCTGGCAGCGGTTCCGCTCGGCCGGGGCGCGCCCAGCCCGGGCGAACCGTGCGACGAGCGCCTCCCACACCTCCGGGCGGAAGGTGAGCGGCATGCCGAACAGGTCGGCGATCAGTCGCTTGGTGATGTCATCGGCGGTGGGGCCGAGCCCCCCGGTGCTGAGGAAGGCGCCGGTCCGCGCCAGGGCCTGCGTGGCGGCGTCCCGGATCTCGGCAGGGTCGTCGCTGACCGATGTCCGCCGCGCGACCGGGATGCCGGCGGCGGCGAGGGCGCGTCCCAGTTCGGCGCTGTTGGTGTCCACCGTCTGGCCGAGCAGCAGCTCGGTGCCGATGGTGAGGAGCTCAATGGCCACGGGGCCGGGACTCAGTGATTGGCCTTGAACAGCGCCCGGTACCGGTACATGTACACCCCGAAGGAGTACACCGTGAGGGCGGTGGCGAGCGCCAGGGTGATCGCCACCACGCCGCCGTGGAACTGGTTCCAGTACTCGGCCAGCCGGTTGTGCTCCCATCCCATGGGCTTGCGGGCATCACGGAACGTGAACCACAGGAAGGTGGCGCCGATGTAGATGTTCTGGATGGTGGCCTTGAGCTTGCCGGCGCCGGCGGCGGGGATCACGATGCCCCGTCGCTGGGCCCAGAAGCGGAACCCGGTCATGGCCAGCTCCCGCCCGATGAGCAGGAGGCAGACCCACAGCGGGATGCTGCCCCAGACGGGGATGTCGTAGAGGCTGTGGCGGGTGCGCGAGATCCAGTAGATCGGGATGATCGTGGCGAAGAGCAGCAGCTTGTCGGCGAGCGGGTCGAGCAGCTTGCCCAGGTCGGTGACGAGGTTGCGGGACCGCGCGAGGTAGCCGTCGACGACGTCGGTGACGGCCGCGAACAGGAAGATCAGGAAGCAGACCAGCTTGGGCCAGTAGCCATCGATGAACGGCAGGAGCGCGATGACCGGCGTGAGGAGGATCCGGACCAGCGTAAGGAGGTTGGGCAGGTTCCATGTCGCCGCCGCGGGGCGGACGGGCGATCCCGGTCCGCTGGCCCCGGGCCCGGGGGCACCGGTCATACCAGCTCCTTCAGCATGCGGCGAGCGCGGTCCCGGACCGGCCGGGCGCCGCTAGGATCCCAGGCTCTTGAGCACCAGCTTGCTGACCGCCTTCAGGGTGTCGAAGACCCCGTCCCCGGTCATGGCCACGGCCTCGAAGTACGGCGCCCGTTCCACCCACTGGCCATCCAGCTGCTCCACCAGGTGCTCGCCCTCGTGGTACGGGTCGGGGGTGGCCTTCTGCCGGGCGGGGTCCTCCACCGGCCAGCCGGGGTTGAGCGCCGACTGGAGCTCGCGGATCGTGGCGGCGTTGGGGAGGTCGCGCTTGTTGTACTGCACCACGAAGGGGATGTTGGTGAGGTTGTAGCCGTGCTGGGCCATGTTGTCGTACAGGTTCTGCATGGACTCGATGTTGGCTTCCATGCGCTCGATCTGGCTGTCGGCCACGAACACTACGCCATCGACGCCCTTGAGGATCAGCTTCCGGGAGGCGTTGTAGTAGACCTGGCCCGGCACGGTGTAGAGGTGGAACCGGGTCTTGAAGCCGCGGATGGTGCCGAGGTCGACCGGGAGGAAGTCGAAGAACAGGGTCCGCTCCGTCTCGGTGGCGAGCGAGATGAGCTTGCCCCGGCTGTTGGGGGCGACCTTGTTGTAGACGAACTCGAGGTTCGTCGTCTTCCCGCCGAGGCCCGGTCCGTAGTAGACCAGCTTGCAGTTGATCTCGCGCGAGGCGTAGTTGATCATCGACATGGGATCGTCACTCCGCCTCAGGCCCCGAACAGCTTATCGAGTTCATCTTCTGCCTCGCCCAGGAAGCCCGTCTCGACCGGTGGCTGGCCGGACGCGCCCCGCGTGAACATCTCCTCGAAGACCTGCCGCAGCTCCAGGACCGTCGCCCGCACCCGGAGCTTCACCAGCCCCAGCGTGGTGCGGTTGTCGAACAGCACCACCAGGATCACCCGCCGCGCGATGTCGGCGAGGTACATGGACTCTTTCTCACCCTGGTGAAACAGGCTGCCGAACTCGGGCTCGCCGATCATCCGGGCCAGCTGGTCATTGGCCGAGAAGTCCGCCGCCGTCAGCGACGCGAAGGCCGTGGGATCGAAGCTCGGCTCCTCGCCCACCACCGCCACCATCTGGCCGGTCCGGTCCACGATCATGCCGGTCCGCGCGTTGGACTCGCGCAGGAACCCGGTGAGGATCGCGTGGATCCGGGTGGAGTCCTCCTCCCGGAACGACCAGCTGGAGGCACCTGACATCGCTTCCCCTTCCGTTAACCGAGCGCCGCTTCCATCTGGCGCACCAGGGAACGCGCCCGACGGAGCAGCATCGGGTGACGCTCCCATTCCAGGTAATCGCGCAGCAGCTGCACGTTCTCGACCGTGACCGCGCCCCCCAGGCCCGACAGTGCCGCGAGGCGCCGCAGCGGGCGCGGGCTGAACAGGTCGGTCCGGTGCCGGGCCCGGTGCTCCCCGGCCAGCCACCACCCCAGGGCCGTCCCCGCCACCAGTCCGAAGAGGACCGCGCCGCGCCGCGCCATCAGCGGAGCTCCTGCCGGGCCGTCAGGGCGTGGGCGAGGGTGACTCCGTCGACGTACTCGAGATCGCCGCCCACCGGGAGCCCCCGCGCCAGCCGGCTGACCTTGACCGGCGTGCCGGCCAGCAGCTGCTGCACGTAGGTGGCGGTCACCTCGCCCTCCATGGACGGGTTGGTGGCGAGGATGACCTCGCGGACCCCCCCGCCCCGCACCCGGGCCACCAGCTGGTCCAGCCGCAGCGCCTCGGGGCCGATCCCGCCCAGCGGGTCCAGCCGGCCGCCCAGGACGTGGTAGCTGCCGCGGTATTCGCCCGCGCGCTCCAGACTGGTCACCGCCGCGGGTTCCTCGACCACGCAGATCAGGCTGGTGTCGCGCCTCGGGTCGAGGCAGATCTCGCAGCGCTCGCCCTCCGCCACGTTGCCACAGAGGCCGCAGGGCCGCACCCGCTCGGCCACCGTGACCAGCGCCTGGGCCAGCCGGGCCAGCCGTTCGCCAGGCTGCTGCACCAGGTGGTGCGCGAGCCGCTGGGCGGTCTTGCGACCCACGCCGGGGAGCCGGGCGAATTCCGTCACCAGGTCATCCAGGGCGCCCACGGGCTACGACGGGAGGGGAAAGGGGAACGGGGCGGCACGCCGCATCTCCGCCTGCATCGCCTCGGCGGCCCGCCGCTGGGCTTCGGCGACCGCACCCGCGATCAGGTCCGCCAGCAGCTCGGCATCGCGCCCGGCAAACGCCTCGGGATCGATCCACAGCGTGCGCAGCGTCCCCTTGCCATCCACCGTCACCCGCACCAGGCCGGCCCCGGCCTGTGCGTCGTAGGTCGCCTCGGCCAGGTTCCGCTGGAGCTCCTGGAGGCGCCCCTGCATCTGCTGGCTGAGCTGCATCAACTGCTGCCAATCCGCCATGGGAGGAGTATCGCTAAGTCCCTGCAAAGTCTGAGGAAAGTAGAGGTACCGGGGGGCCAAGGCAAGCAATCCGGGCCCTATTCCAGCACCTCGAGATCCAGGCTCTCGGCTGCCGCCTCCAGCGCCGGGTCCCGGCCCTGGAGGACCCGCAGACGCTCGGCCCGGGATTCGGATTCGGACAGGCGACGGGCCCGGGGGGTCCCGCCGGGACCGGAGCCCGCCGCGGTGATCCCCAGGTGGACGGGGGCCCCGAGCGCCTCGGTCAGCAGGGCCTGGACCGCGTCCCGCTGGCGCTCCAGCCCTTCCACGTGGATCGGGTTGCCGTCGGGGACCGTCAGCGTGACCATGGGTGGCTCGGCGGCGGTGGGCCGCGCGGAGGCCATGGCTTCGCCCAGGAACCGGCCCTGCGCCCGCGCCACCGCCACCAGGTCGGGCCAGGAGCGCACCAGCCCCTCGAGGCTGAACTCCGCCCGCACCGGTGTCGGGACGGAGCCGGGCGCGGGCGCTGGCGCG
>JBGAPX010000094.1:0-14853 GCA_044221045.1 Gemmatimonadales bacterium | reverse complement strand
GCTTCCTGCCCAGGGGACTGGCGTACCCGAGGAGTGCCCGGCGGCCGGGCACCAGGAACCTGCCTGCAACATCAGGGGGCGGTCGGGAAAGGCGGATGAACCGCGCTATAAGGAAGGCTTCAGCCCCGGACCGGGCGGCACGAGGCCGGGGGGCCGGTGTGGCGGGGGGGCCACTCTGGCGTGGGGGGCCGTGGATCGGTACACTCCCCGGCGGTCGCTCCGGCACCGCCCCCTCTTCCAGACGCCATGATCCGCTTCAACCACATCACCGGCAGCCTCGCCGGGACCACCACCGAACTGGACAAGCGCTCGATCCGCGTGGGGACCAGCGGGGATTGCGACGTCCGGTACCACCTGGAGCGGGATCCCGAGGTGGGGCGCTACCACGCGGCGGTGGTGAAGAAGGAGGATGCCTACCACCTGCTCGACCTGGGGCAGGCGGGCGGGGTGTGGGTGAACGGGGAGCGGGTGCAGAGCCAGCCGCTCAAGAGCGGTGACCGGGTGCGGTTCGGGGGAGACGGCGGTCCCGAGGCCGAGATCGCGGTGATCTTCGATCCCAATTACAACGCGGCGCAGGATGCCGCGCAGATGGTGGAGACGTTCAAGGAGCGGACCCGGGAGACCTCGGCGCTCCGGATCGTGGCGGCGGCGGCGGAGCGCGTGGCGGAGGAACGGGCCAAGGCGGGGGGCACCAAGTCACGCCGCACGATGGAGCTGATGGCCGACACGATCCACGAGGTCGGCGACCTGATGAAGGCGCAGACGCGGCGCCGCTGGGTGCGGATCGTGGGCATGGTGACGGCGGTGTCGCTGCTGGTGATCGCCGTGCTTTCGTTCGTGCTGTACCGGAAGCAGCAGCAGATCAACCTCCTGCTGGACCAGAAGGCGCGCTATGACACGGAGCTCCGCACCATCCAGGAACGGATGGCGGTGGAGCGGGACTCGGTCAAGCTGACGCAGCTGGAGCGGGAGTTCCAGATCACGCAGGCGAACGCGGTACAGGCCCTGGCGCAGCTGGCGGAGAAGGACCAGGCGAAGGCCGCCGAGGCGGCGGAGAGCGGCGACGAGCTGGACCGGGAGATCCGCGCCATCCTGCGCCAGTTCGACGCCGCGGCCTACGCGGTGCCGCCGATCTTCAAGGAGCGGGTGGCGTACCACATCGAGCAGCTCCGGCGGGCCGGTCCGACGGCGCGGGTCATCTACCGGCGGAAGGTGAAGTACTGGCCGCAGATCACCGCCGAGTTCAAGGCGCTGGAGCTGCCCGAGGCGATGGCCTACGTGGCGTGGACCGAGTCCCAGTTCGACCCCATGGCCAAGAGCGGCGCGGGCGCGCGCGGGATGTGGCAGATGACCCGGACCACGGCGCAGTCCCTGGGGCTCAGGGTGGACGGCGCGGTGGACGAGCGCACCGACGTGCCGAAGCAGACCCGCGCGGCCACGAAGTACCTGGCCGGCCTGCTGGCGGAGTTCGGGGAGGACGCCTTCATGCTGGCGATGGCCAGCTACAACAAGGGCGAGAACGGCGTCCGGCGGGTGCTGCGGAAGGTGGCGCAGACGCCGGGGGGCTTCAAGAAGAGCAAGCGCGACTTCTGGCACCTCTACCGCCTCAAGCTGCTGCCGGAGGAGACCCGGGAGTACGTGCCCAAGATCATCGCCGCGGCGATCGTCTGCAGCAACCCGGAGAAGTACGGCCTGGTGAAGCCCGAGGTGGACACCGCCGCGCCCCCCGTCGCCGCCACTACCCCTCCGCCCGCCGCCGCGCCCCGCGCCCGCTGAGGCGGCAGCCGCCGGGCGCTGTCGCGGACCGCTTCGCCGGCCCTGCGCCTGGCCCCGCCACGGGGCCCATGACAGCATTGTCATGTCCCGGTGTGAGTCCGGTCACTTCCGTCCAACTTCCATGCGTTTAGCATTCGTGCACTTGCCCGCGGCACCCTTGCCCGCGCGCGGCGGTGCCGGCCCGGAACGGAATGCCGGCACCCTGGACCCCAGTAGGAGGTACCCGATGCGTCGTTCCCTCTGGCTCGTGCCGCTTGTCCTGATGCTCGGCTGCAACCAGCACAAGGAAGAGCTCACGAAGGCGCTGGCCGATGCCCAGGCGCTTGCGGCCGAGAAGGACAGCCTGATCACCGAGGTCCTCGAGACCTCGAAGTTCGTCAACGGCGTGAACGAGGAGCTGGCCAAGGCCCGCACCGCGCTGGTGACCACCGCCACCAACACCGACGCCGGCACGCCCGCCGACCGTGACCGGGCCGCCCGCACGGCGGCGCTGGAGCGGGTCCAGGCCCTGGTGGCCCGCCTCAACGAGACCGAGCAGCGCCTGGAGCAGAGCACCACCCGCGCCCGCTCGCTCTCCAGCCGGAACACCGGGCTGCTGCGGCAGATCGAGGAGTACAAGGCCAGCATCGACAGCCTGCAGGCCACCGCGCTCAGGACCGAGACCGAGCTGCGCGGCGTGATCGACTCCCAGTCGGTGCAGATCGCCGGCCTCAACGGCCAGCTCGACACCGCCCGGGTGGTGAACGCGCAGCTGACCAGCGACAAGGTCGCGCTGCAGGACACCGTGGGGAACCTGACCTCGTACAAGAACACGGTGTACTACATCGCGGGCACCGAGGAGGAGCTGCTGCAGAAGGGCGTCGTGGTGAAGGAGGGGAAGAAGTTCCTCTTCTTCGGCGGCAAGCAGCTGCACCCGGCGCGGAGCCTGGATCCGTCGGTGTTCACGCCGATGGACAAGACCACCGCCACCGCCATCAGCCTCCCGGCCGGCGAGTACAAGATGGTCTCCCGGCAGGACCTCTCCTTCGCCGACTCCACGTCGGTCCGGGACGGCAAGGTGACCGGGACGCTCCTGATCGCCCAGCCCGAGCAGTTCTGGGCGGGGTCCAAGTACCTGATCCTCGTGGAGAACTGAGCCCGCAACCCTGCCGGCTTTCCACGCATCTAACGCCCTCCGGGACCTCCCCCGGGGGGCGTTCGGTTTTCATCCCCCCTCGGTTGTTGCGGCCGCCCGGGTCACCGGACACATTGGGCTCGCCGGGCTCCACCCGTCACCCCGCGCTTCCCGCACCGAAAAGGGATCCTCCCATGCCCCTCCTCCAGCGGCGTGGCCTGCTGATGGCCATCGGCCTTGCCGTCGTCGGCGCGCCCGCCACCTGGCTCCTCGCCCGGACCCCGACGGGGGCCGCGTCGGCGGTGGTGGCCCGGGTCAAGCGTGGCGAGTTCGTCGTGACGGTGGCCACCTCGGGCGAGCTCCGGGCCCGGAAGTTCGTGCAGATCACGGTGCCCCCGAACGTGCAGGAGGCTGAGATCTACCAGATGAAGATCTCCTCGATCGTGCCGGAGGGGACGGTGGTGAAGGCCGGCGAGGTCGTGGCCGAGCTCGACCGCTCCTCCCTGGCCCCGAAGCTCGCGGAGGTCTCGCTGGCGCTGCAGAAGGCGCAGGCGGTGTACGAGCAGGCCATGCTCGACTCCACGCTCAACCTCTCCAAGGCCCGGGAGGACATCCGGACCATGGAACTCGGCCTCGAGGAGAAGCGGCTGGCCAAGGAGCAGGCCGCCTTCGAGGCGCCGACGATCCAGCGGCAGGCCGCCATCGACCTGGAGAAGGCGGAACGGGCGCTGGCCCAGGCGCGGCTGGACTACAAGACGAAGACCGACCAGGCCCAGGCCAAGATGCGCGAGGTCGGGGCCGACCTCGACCGGGAGAAGAACAAGCTGCAGGTGGTGCAGGAGGTGATGCAGGCGTTCACGATCATGGCCCCGGCGCCCGGCATGGTGATCTACGTGAAGGAGTGGAACGGCCGCAAGCGCACCACGGGGTCGCAGATCAACGCGTGGGATCCCGCGGTGGCCACCCTGCCGGACCTCACCCAGATGGAATCGGTGACCTACGTCAACGAGATCGACATCCGCAAGCTCAAGGTGGGCCAGCCGGTGCTGCTCACGCTCGATTCCGACCCCACCAAGCGCCTGACGGGGGTCGTCACCAGCGTGGCCAACGTGGGCGAGCAGCGGCCCAACACCGACGCCAAGGTGTTCGAGGTGAAGGTGAACGTCTCGGAGGTGGACACCACCCTGCGGCCCGGGATGACCACCGGGAACGCCATCGAGACGCTGCGGCTGCCCGACGTGCTCTCGGTCCCGATCGAGGCGGTGCACGGCGCCGACGGGGTGCCGTTTGTCTACAAGGTCCGGGGCGGGGGCAGCGTCCGGCAGGAGGTGGTGACGGGTGACATGAGCGAGGACGAGGTCGTCATCACCGCCGGCCTCACCGCCGCCGACGAGGTGCTGTTGGCGCCCCCGGCCGACGGCGAGAAGCTCGAGCTGGTGCGGCTGCCCGGCTCGACGGCGGGCCAGCCCGCCGCCGGGGGCGACACGGCCCGGACCAGCCAGCCCTTCACGCCGCCGGCGGACACCTCCCGGCGCGCGGCCCCCCCACGGGCACCGGGCCGCTGACGGTGGCGCTCGACCGGGCGCTGCTCGACCGGCTGCGCCGCGAGGTGGTGGCGCACGCGGCCTTCGGGCTGCGGACCGCCCTCGAGGCGGTGCGCCACAACAAGCTGCGGGCCGGGCTCACCTCCCTCGGCATCCTGTTCGGGGTGGCGTCGGTGATCGCCATGCTGGCGGTGGGCAAGGGCGCGGAGCAGGAGATCCTGGAGCAGATGCGGCTGCTGGGCTCCAACAACGTGATGATCACCCCGCTGGTGGTGCAGAAGGAGGGGCAGGTCAAGGAGGAGGGCAGCCGCGAGGTGAAGAAGTTCTCCCCCGGGCTCACCTACGCCGACGCGCGTGCGATCGCCAGCGTCATCCCCGCCGTGGAGGCCACCAGCGCGGAGATCGTCCTCAACACCTCCGTGACCCGCGAGGGGCGGCGCCGCAGCGGCAAGCTGCTCGGCGTGGACACCACCTACTTCCGCCTCACGAACCTGGCCCTCGGCTCGGGGCGGTGGTTCAGCCGCGAGCAGGTGGAGCGAGGGCTCCCGGTCGCGATCATCGGCCAGGGCATCCGGACCCGGTTCTTCACCACCGAGGATCCCATCGGCAAGCCGATCAAGGTGGGCGAGACCTGGCTCCGGGTAGTCGGCGTGCTCGCCGACCGGCGAGTCACCGCGGAGGTCGCCGCCCGCCTCGGCATCCGGGACGCCAACATGGATGTGTACGTCCCGGTGCATACCATGCTGCTGCGCTTCCGCAACCGGGCCCTGCTGACCCAGCAGGACATCGAGCAGGCGGCGCGGGCCGGCACCTTCACCCGCAGCGGCGAGGAAGAGAGCGAGGAGGTCCGGCAGGAGCGGACCAACGCCAACCAGCTCGACCGCATCATCGTCCGGGTGGCCGAGGCGGGGCAGGTGGCCCCGGTGGCCGAGATCGCGCGGCGGATGCTCACCCGGCGGCACAACACGGTGGTGGACTTCGAGATCACCGTGCCGGAGCTGCTGCTGCGGCAGGAGCAGCGCACCAAGGCCATCTTCAACATCGTCCTCGGCGCCATCGCCTCGATCTCGCTGGTGGTCGGGGGCATCGGGATCATGAACATCATGCTCGCCTCGGTGCTGGAGCGGATCCGGGAGATCGGGGTGCGGCGCGCGGTGGGCGCCACCGAGAAGGACATCCTGTACCAGTTCCTCAGCGAGGCGGTGCTGATCAGCGTGGCGGGTGGCTGCGCCGGCGTGATCCTGGGCGTGGCGGGCAGCGCGGTCATCGAGCGCGCCGCGGGGGTCCGGACCATCGTGGCCCCGCTCTCGGTGCTGCTGGCGTTCGGGGTCTCGTTCGCCGTCGGGCTGGTGTTCGGCATCGTCCCCGCGTACCGGGCCGCCCGGCAGGACCCGGTCACCTCCCTCCGCTACGAGTGAAACCCATGTTCCACCGGACCGCGCGCCGGGCCTGGCTGCCGCTCGCCGCGCTGCTGGCGACCGGCCTGCCCCTGGCCGGGCAGGAACCGCTCACCCTGGGCCAGGTCGTGACCCGCGCCCTGGCGCAGAGCCACCTCGCCGAGTCGGCGCGGGCCACCCGCGACGCGGCCCGCTACCGCGACCGCGCCTTCTATTCCCGGCAACTGCCCCGCCTGAGCCTGGGCGGGACGGTGCCCGCCTACAACCACGCCATCATCCCGGTGGTGCAGCCCGACGGCAGCACCAGCTTCCGGCCGCAGGACCAGGTCCAGGCCGAGCTCACCGCCACCATGTCGCAGACCCTGCCGCTGACCGGCGGGGACCTCTTCGTGTCGTCGGGGCTGTCGCGGCTCACGGTGAGCGGGCAGCAGTCGGTCCGCACCTGGTCCGGTACTCCCTTTACCGTGGGACTGCGGCAGCCGCTGTTCCGCGCCAACACGAACGGGTGGGACCGGGCGGAGGAGCCGCTCCGGGCCGAGGTGGCGGAGCGGCAGTTCCGCGAGGCCCGGGAGGCGGTGGCGCTGGAGGCCACGGGCCGGTTCTTCGACCTCTACGCCGCGGAGGTGGCGCTGCGGAACGCCGAGTCGAACGCGGCGGTGAACGACACGCTCTACACGCTCAACAAGGGGCGCTTCGAGGTCGGCAAGATCGGCGAGAACGACCTGCTGCAGAGCGAGCTGGCGCTGCTCCGGTCCCGCAATGCGCTCGACGCGGCGCGCCTGGAGCAGCAGCGGGCCGCGGCGGCGCTGCGGCTGCTGCTCAACCTCGGCCCGGCCGAGCCGTTCGCCATCGCGGCCTCGACCACGGTGCCGCAGTTCCAGCCGGACACGCTGGTGGCGGTGACCGAGGCCCGGCGCAACCGCGCCCTGGGCAGCGAGGCCGAACTGCAGGAGGTGCAGTCCCGCCGCCGCCTCGCCGAGGCGCGGCTCAACAACGGCCTGGGGGCCACGGTGCAGGCGAGCTACGGCTTCAACGCCACCGGCACGGACGCCCGGGCCGCCTACTCGAACCTGCTCGAGGCCCGGCAGTTCACCCTCTCGGTGGAGGTGCCGCTGCTGCAGTGGGGCCTGCGGAAGGAGAGCATCCAGGCCGCGCGGGCCGACCAGGACCGGGTGCGGAGCGAGTCGCGCGCGGCCCTCGACGCGGCGGCGCAGGAGGCGCACTTCGCGGTGCTGGAGCTGCTCCAGGCGCGGAGCACCCTGGCGCTGTCCGCCAAGGCCGACACCGTCGCCGGCCGGCGCTTCGACGTGGCCTACAACCGCTACGTCATCGGGCGGATCGACATCGACAACCTGTACTTCGCGCAGGGCGAGAAGGACCAGGCGGTCGCCCAGTTCGTGCAGGCGCTGCGCGGCTACTGGGTGGCGTACTACCGGCTGCGGCGGGTGACGCTCTTCGATTTCGAGACGGGGCAGCCGCTGCGTTGAGCCGCCGCCGTGCGAGGCGGGTGGGAGAACATTGACTAAAGTTCTCCCGTATAGTAGAACACGTCATGCACAACGCGCGGCCGCCGCTCCCGGGCGCCACAGAACGGCGCATCGGCCCCACGGCCGTGGCATCGCCCCCCGATTCAGGCGCCAGTTCCTCCTTTCCCATCGCCGCACTGCCCGCCGACCTCCTGGACCAGGTCCGCGGGCGGCTGCGGCTGCTGGCCGGGCTGTTCCTGTTCGGCTTCGGCTTCGACCTGGCGCTGTTCCTGGGGATCTGGGTGTACCACCGCCTGGGCGGCAGCGGCCTGCCCCCCGACGCGGGGCAGGGGCCGGTCGTGCAGTGGGTCAACGTGCTGGCCGTCGCGGGGTCGGTGGGCCTCTGGTGGGCCGCCCGGGAGCCGCGGATCACCCCCGCCCGGCTGCATACGATCGGCCTCGCCTACGAAGTGCTGATCTGCTTCGCGATCTCGCTGGTGACCTACTGGCAGGAGTACCTCGCGACGGGGCGCCTGCCGAACATGACCTGGGTGCCGGCGGTGGTGATCATGTTCCCGCTCATCCTGCCCGGCCCGCCGCGCCGCACCCTCGTGGCCACCGCCCTCGCGGCACTGATGGCGCCGCTCGCGCTGCTGCTGCTCGACCTGATGCACCTGGTGGTGGTGCCTGACGCGGGCGCGTACTTCCAGGCCAGCTTCGGCCCGGGGGTGGGGGTGGGCTTTGCGTACCTCGCGGCGCGGGTGGTCTACGGCCTCGGCCGCGAGGTAGCGCGGGCGCGCGAGCTGGGGAGCTACCGGCTGGGCGACCTGCTCGGCCGCGGCGGGATGGGCGAGGTCTACCGGGCCACCCACCGGATGCTGGCGCGGCCCGCGGCCATCAAGCTGATCCGGCCCGAGATGCTCGGCTCGGGGGACGCGGAGTCGGCCCGGCAGGCGGTGCGGCGGTTCCGCCTGGAGGCGGAGGCGGCCGCCTCGCTCCGTTCACCGCACACGGTGGAGCTGTACGATTTCGGGGTCACCGAGGACCAGACCCTGTATTTCGTGATGGAACTGCTCGACGGGATGGACCTGGAGCGGCTGGTGCGCGAGACCGGGCCGCTCCCGGCGGGCCGGGTGGTCCACATCCTCCGTCAGGTGTGCGAATCCCTGGAGGAAGCCCACGCCCGCGGACTGGTGCACCGCGACATCAAGCCGGCCAACCTCCACCTGGGCCGGCTGGGGCTGCGGCATGATTTCGTGAAGGTGCTGGACTTCGGCCTGGTGAAGACCGTGTCGCCGGACGTGCCGGGCGCGTCGCACCCCACGGCGGCCGGATTCACCGCGGGGACGCCGGCCTACATGGCCCCCGAGGTGGCGCTGGGCGAGGCCGTGGACGGACGCGCCGACCTCTACGCGCTGGGCTGCGTCGGCTACTTCCTCCTCACCGGCCGCACCGTGTTCGACGGCGGCCACGGGCTGCAGCTGATCGCGCGGCACCTCCAGGAGCGGCCGGTGCCGCCCTCGGCGCGCGCGGAGCTGCCGGTGCCGCCGGCGCTCGACCAGCTGCTCCTCGCCTGCCTGGCCAAGGCGCCCGCGGAGCGTCCCGCCGACGCGGCGGCGCTCGCCGGGGCCCTCGCGGCGGTGCCGGTGGAGCCGTGGGGAGAGCCGCAGGCCGCCGCCTGGTGGCGGGGACACCGGCCGGCCGCATGACCTCGCCGCGTCTCCTCCGCCGCCGGGCCTCGACGCCCGCCCATGCCCTCGGCACCGGCGCGAGCGCGCAGAGCCTGCCCGGCGACCTGCTGCTGCAGACCTGCCGGCGGGTGTACGCGGTGGGCGTGGTGTCGGGCGGGCTGTGGACAGTCTCGCTGGCGGTCAACCTCCTGATGGACCGGGTGGGCGGGCGGCCGGCAGCCCTCGGGGCGATCTGGCCCTGGCCCGGAGCGCCCATCGCGCTCACCGGCATCGCGCTCGCCTCGGTGCTCGCGATGCTGGCGCGCCAGCTGCGCCACCGGCCCCAGCTGCTGCTCGACCTGAGCGCCGGGTTCCTTGTGCTCAACTGCCTGCTCACCGGGATCCTCACCCAGTGGCTTCCTCCCGTGGTGTCGCCGCGGGTCTCGTGGCTGTGCATCCTGATCCTGATCTACCCGGCCATCGTGCCGATGACCCCGCGGCGCACCCTGGCGGTGGCGTCGCTCGCGGCGAGCATGGAGCCGCTGGCCCTCGGGATCACCGCCTGGCGCGGGGTGCCGGTGGACACCGGGCTGGTGTACCTCACGTGGAGCTTCCTGCCCAGCTACCTCTGCGCGGTCCTGGCCGTGGTGCCGGCGCGAATCATCCGCGGCCTGGGCCAGCAGGTGCGGCGGGCCCGGGAGCTGGGCAGCTACCGGCTGGAGGAACTCCTGGGGAAGGGCGGCATGGGGGAGGTCTACCGCGCCTCGCACCAGATGCTGGCGCGGCCGGCCGCGGTGAAGCTCATCCGGCCGGAGGTGCTCGGCGACAGCGCGCCGGACCGCGCCCGGGTGATCATGGAGCGCTTCCGCCGGGAGGCGCAGGCGTCGGCCGCGCTGCGGTCGCCGCACACCATCGACCTGTACGACTTCGGCGCGGCGCAGGACGGCACCTTCTTCCTGGTGATGGAACTGCTCGAGGGCATCGACGTGGACCTGCTGGTGGAGCGGTTCGGGCCGCAATCGCCGGAGCGGACCGCGCACCTGCTGATCCAGGCCTGCCACTCGCTCGAGGAGGCGCACCAGCGGGGGCTCATCCACCGCGACATCAAGCCGTCCAACATCTTCACCTGCCGCATGGGGCTCGAGGTGGACTTCGTCAAGGTGCTCGACTTCGGGCTGGTGAAGGCGCAGGGCGAGGAGCTCCGCAGCGACGTGATGCTGACCGCGCCCAACGCGACCGCGGGGACCCCGGCGTTCATCGCGCCGGAGGTGGCCCAGGGCGAGTCGGAGATCGACCACCGCGTGGACATCTACGCCCTGGGCTGCGTGGCGTACTGGCTGCTCACGGGGCAGCTGGTGTTCTCCGCGCGGCAGCCGATGCAGCAGCTGCTGCAGCACATCAGCGCCACCCCCGCGCCGCCCTCGAGCCGCATCGAGCTGCCGATCCCGCCGGCCATGGATGAGCTGGTGCTGGCCTGCCTGGCCAAGCGCCCGGCCGACCGGCCGGCCTCCGCGGCGGAACTGGCGCGGCGACTGGCCGCAGCCGTGGGCCCCGAACCGTGGAGCCAGGAGCGCGCCCGGGCGTGGTGGGACCGGCACCACCCCGAGGAGGCGTGCCCGGTGCCGACGTGGTGCGACGGGATCACGCTCACCAAGGCCATCGGCTCGGAGTGGCAGCTGTGACCGGCGGGCCGCGCCACGCCCTGGACCGGCTGCTCGGGGCCTTCACCGTGGTCCGGGACGGCGAGGCGATCACCGCGCTGCTGCTCACCGGCAACGTCTTCCTGCTGCTCACGTCCTATTACCTGATCAAGCCGGTGCGCGAGGCGCTGATCCTCGCGCAGGACGGCGCCGAGGTGAAGTCCTACGCGGCCGCCGGCCAGGCGGTGCTGCTGCTGGTCCTGGTGCCGCTCTATGGCGCACTGGCGGACCGCCTGCCGCGGCGCCGCCTGCTCAACGCGGTGACCGCCTTCTTCGTGGCCTGCCTGGTAGGCTTCTACCTGCTGGCCCGCGCCGGGGCGCCGGTGGGGATCCCGTTCTTCCTGTGGGTCGGGATCTTCAACCTGATGATCGTGGCGCAGTTCTGGGCCTTCGCCAACGACCTCTACTCCCGCGACCAGGGCGAGCGCCTCTTCCCGATCGTCGCCTTCGGCGCGTCGGTGGGGGCCGTGCTGGGGAGCGCCATCGCCGGCGCGCTGATCCCCCTCCTCGGCGTGCCGCAGCTGCTGCTCGTGGCCGCGGCGCTCCTGGTCGGGGCCGCGGCCCTGGGCGGGCGGGCCGACGCGCGGGAGCGGGCCCGGTGCGAGGCGGGACTACCCGCCCGCCTGACAACGGCCGAGATCCCCGCGGCCACCGGGGAGTACCTGGTGCAGGGCCCGGGCGAGGACGACCGGGTGACGGTGTCGCTTCCGGGGACCGGGGGGCGGCCCGGCACCTTCCGCCTGGTCTTCGCCAGCCCGTACCTGCTCGCCATCGCCTTCCTGCTCCTGATGGTGAACTGGGTGAACACCACCGGGGAGTACGTCCTGGGGCGCACCGTGGCCGACGCGGCCGGGCAGGCGATCGCCGCCGGCACGGCCGGCGGGCAGTCGGCCGCGGAGTACATCGGGGGGTTCTACTCCCGGTTCTTCTTCGGTGTGAACCTGGCGGGACTGGTGCTGCAGCTGGTGGTGGTGCCCCGGCTCCTCAGGGTCGTGGGCGTCCGGGTGGCGGTGCTGGTGCTGCCGGTGCTCGCGATCGCCGGGTATGCCTGCCTGGCCTTCCTCCCGCTGCTCGGGGTGGTGCGCTGGGTCAAGACGGCCGAGAACGCCACCGATTACTCGCTGCAGAACACGGTCCGGAACGTCCTCTTCCTCCCGACCACACGGGAGCAGAAGTACAAGGCCAAGCAGGTCATCGATGGTTTCTTCGTGCGCGCGGGGGACGTACTCTCCGCCCTCTCGATCTACGCCGGCGCCACCCGGCTGGGCTTCGGGACCCGCGAGTTCGCGCTGCTCAACCTGGGCCTGGGCGCCCTCTGGCTCGCCCTCGCGGTGCTCACCGGGCGCGGCTATGCCCGCCTGACGGGGGCGCGATGACGCTGCGGCGACCGCTCTGCCTGTGCCTGCTTCTGGGCGCCGGGGCTCTCTCGGCACAGGCCGGCGCGCCGGCGCCCGCCCCGGGGGACACGGTGGTGGTCCGCCCCATCGGGGGCCGGTACGCCGGCGGCTGGCTCCGCCGGCTGCTGCTGGGGAGCGACTACCGCGCGCTCTGGGCCCTGCCGGTGTCCATCCCGGTGCTCGACCTCGCGGGGTATGGCGGCGGCCTCACCCCGGTGTCCCGGGGTGGGGGCCAGCAGACCACCAGCCTGCGCCTGCGGGCCGCCGACGGGCGGGAGTTCTACTTCCGCTCCATCGACAAGGAT
Organism: Gemmatimonadales bacterium; assembly: GCA_044221045.1. GTDB lineage: Bacteria > Gemmatimonadota > Gemmatimonadetes > Gemmatimonadales > GWC2-71-9 > JADJOM01. The sequence goes on along the minus strand of JBGAPX010000094.1, from coordinate 2,484 downwards.
CCCTCGCCCAACCTGCCGCCCGAGCTGCTCGGTACCGTGGTGGCCGGCGTGGTCCAGGACCAAGTGAGCAGCGCCCTCCCCACCGCGCCGCTGGTGGTGGCGCCGCTGCTCGAGGCGGCGGGCGTGCCCCACGGCACGCCCGAGCTCTACACTCTGCCCGACGACCCGAAGCTGGGGGAGCACCGGGCCGCGCTGGCGGGGCTGATCGGCATGCTCGAACCGCGGATCGCGGCGGGCTGGGCCGGGGCCGCCGAGGTGATCTCGGGCGAGGACCTGTTCACGCGGATCGAGCGGAGCCCCGACGACCGCGTGGATGTCCAGGCGCTGCTCACCGCGCGCCTGGTCGACATCCTGGTGGGTGACTGGGACCGCCACCGTGACCAGTGGTCGTGGATGCGGGGGGACGGTCCGGGCCCGCGGCGCTGGATCCCGGTGCCGCGCGACCGCGACTTCGCGATGGTGAGTTATGACGGGCTGCTCCTGGCGATCGCGCGCATGGAGCTGCCGCAGCTCATCACCTTCCGGCCCGACTATCCCGGCACCCTCGGCCTCACCTGGAACGGCCGGGAGCTCGACCGGGTGTTCCTGACGGAACTGGAGTGGCCGGCCTCCGGGCCCGGCGCGACGACCTGCCCCGGGCCGCGGCCCGCTTCTACCGCATGCTCGCCGCCGAGGCCGAGGTGCACGCCACCGACGCGGACGAGGTGGCCACGGTGCAGCCCGACGGGGCCGACGGCGTGGAGGTCTCCCTCCGCCGCGGCAACGAGGCCGGCGCGGCACCGTACTTCGTGCGGCGGTACCGGCGTGGCGAAACTGGGGAACTGCGCCTCTTCCTCCGCGGCGGGGGAGACAGCGTGGTGGTGCGCGGGCCACGCCACGACGGCATCCGGATGCGGGTGATCGGCGGGGCGGGGGAGGACGCACTGCTCGACTCTGCCCGCGCCGGCCGCCTCGACATGTACGACGCCGACGGCGGCACGGTGGTCCGCGGCCGGGCGGGCCTCGACCGGCGCCCCTACGTGCCTCCGCCCAAACGGACGCCGACCGAGATTCCCCCGCGCGACTGGGGCCATCGCTGGCAGTCCGGCGCCCTGCTGACCGGCGGCCCTGACATCGGCGTGCTCCTGGGCGCGAGCCGGACCTTGACGACCTACGGCTTCCGCAGCCTGCCCTTCGCGAGCCGGCATCGATTCCGCGCCGGGGTCGCGACCGGTCCGTGGACCTACCGGGCGGACTACAAGGGGGAGTTCCGGCGCCAGAATTCCTCGCTGCGCACCGAGATCCACCTGCGGGCCTCGGGCATCGACGTGCTCCGCTTCCACGGGTTCGGCAACGAGCTGCCGGCCACCGGCTCCAAGGAGTTCTACCGGGTCACGCAGCAGCAGTACGGCCTGTCCCTGGCGCTGGCGCGCCCGCTGGGGCGGCACGCCGAGATCACGGTTGGGGCCGGCGGGCGCTATGTCTCCACCGACGACCGGGCCGGCCGCTACCTCACCACCCTCGATCCCTACGGCGACGGGCAGTTCGGCGTGCTCGGCGCGCACGCCGAGGTGTCGATGAGCACCCGCCGCGTGCCCGGCGGCGCGACGACGGGGGTGGACCTGGTCCTCGGCGGCGGCGTCTATCCGGCCTGGTGGGACGTGCGCAAGGCGTACGGCGAGGGGCACGCGGAAGCGGTGACGACGCTCAATCTGCCGGCACCGCTGGCGCCATCGCTGCACCTCCGGCTCGGGGGCAAGCGGCTGTGGGGGTCCTACCCGTACTTCGACGCCGCCTTCCTTGGCAGCGGCACCACCGTGCGCCTCGGGCGGGAGAATCGTTATGCCGGTGACGCGGCGGTGTGGGCCAACAGCGAACTGCGATTGCGCCTGGGACGGCTGTTCGTGGGCGCGCCCGGCGACTTCGGCGTGCTCGGGCTCGCCGACGTGGGCCGGGTGTTCCTCGCAGGGGAGTCCTCGGACCAGTGGCACGGAGCCGCGGGCGGCGGGGTGTGGCTCTCCGTGCTCGACCGCTCCAACGTGGTGAGCGCCTCCGTGGCGCGGAGCGCGGAGCGTACCGCCCTCTACTTCCAGGCCGGCTTTGGGTTCTGACGCCCCGGGCGGGCCCCGGGCGGATCACCGCGCCACCCGGATCGCCGCGCTCGCCAGCGGGCTCATGGTCGCCTTCCAGCTCGCCGGCAAGGCCACCCGCGACGCCCTGTTCCTTTCCACCTACAGTCTCGAATCCCTGCCCCGGATGGTCATGGCCGCCGCGCTGCTGTCGGCGCTGTGCACGCTCGGGCTCTCCCACCTCATGGCGGGCCGCGGACCGGCACGGCTGGTGCCGCGGCTCTGCCTGCTCAGCGGCGTGCTCCTGCTCCTCGAGTGGGGGCTGGCGGTGCGCGCCCGGCCGCTCGCGGCCGTGTTGTTCTACCTGCACTACAGCGCCCTCGGCGCCCTCCTCATCTCCGGCTTCTGGGGGCTGGTCACGGACCGTTTCGATCCG
>JBGAPX010000093.1:0-14954 GCA_044221045.1 Gemmatimonadales bacterium | reverse complement strand
CGTCCGCGGGCTCATCGACCTGGCACGACGCACCGTGCGGGAGCGCTTCGGCGTGGAGCTGGAGACCGAGGTGAAGATCGTCCGGCCCGAGGGGACCTTCGAGCCCTCCTCGCCCTAGGCGGCACCACCCCGGCCTCTACCCGGTGACCAGCCGGTAGCCGGTCTTCCGCACGGTCAGCAGGTGCCGCGGCCGCGCCGGATCCGGCTCCAGCTTTCGACGCAGCTCGACCACGTGCACATCCACGGTGCGCGACACGATGTCCGGTTCGTAGCGCCAGACCTCCTCCAGCAGTTCGGTGCGGGTGGCCACCCGCCCCTCCCGGCGCAGCAGCGCCACCAGCAGGTCGAACTCCCGCGGCCGAAGCGCCACCGGCGCCCCTTCCCGCAACACTTCGTGCGTCCCGGCATCCACCACGATGTCGCCGAAGGCCCATCGCTGGCCCGCCGACGGGGCGGCGCGCCCGCTGCGCCGGAGCATGGCCGCCACCCGCGCCAGCAACTCCGGCAGGGAGAACGGCTTCACCACGTAGTCGTCCGCGCCGAGCCGGAAGCCGCGCAGCCGGTCCGTCTCGTCGCCCCGGGCCGAGAGGATCAGCACCGGGACCTGGTCGTCGTCCTCCCGCAGCGCGCGCAGCACCTGCATCCCGTCCATCAGGGGAAGCATGAGGTCCAGCACGATCAGGGCAGGGTGCCAGCGCCGGGCGAGCTCCAGGCCCTCGGAGCCGCTGGTGGCGACGCGGACCGCGTAGCCCTCGAGGGCGAGGTTGAGTTCAAGCCCCTCCGCGATGCCGGGATCATCCTCGACGACCAGGACGCGCGTCATGCGCCCGCCCCGGTGGCGGCCGGTCGAGGGAACGTCACGATGAAGCGGGCCCCGCCGGCCGTGCCGCGGTCGACGCGCACCGCGCCACCGTGGAGGTCCACCAGGCGGCGGACCACCGCCAGCCCCAGCCCCGTGCCGCCGGTGGCGGCCCCCCGTTCAAAGGGCTGCCACAATCGCGCGAGATCACCGTCGGGCATTCCTGCGCCCTCGTCCTCCACGCTCAGCTGGAGGTGGCCGGCATCGCTCCCCGCGCGAACGTGAATGGACTGGCCCCCCGGCGCATGCCGGATGGCGTTATCCACGAGGTTCACGAGGATGCGGCGCAGCGCTTCGGCATCCACCGGGAAGAGCAGGGGCCCGCCGACCTCGACCACCGGCGTGATGCCGCGCTGGCGGAGGAGAGGCCCGAAGCTCGTCATGACCTCGTCGATGAGGCGGTCGACGCGCTCCTCGCGCAGCAGGAGCCGCTCCGAGGGGCGGCCCGCCCGCGAGGCGGCCAGCACGTTCTCCAGCAGGTGGACCAGCCGCCGGGTTTCCCGGACGATGGCCTCCAGGGCGCCCCGGCGCGCCTCGGCGGTCCGGGCCCGGTCCAGCAGGAGCGTCTCTGCAAACAGCTGGATCTGGGTGAGCGGCGTCCGCAGCTCATGGGAGATGCTGCTTGCGAAGTCGGCGCGCATCCGGCCGAGCTCGAAGGCCCGCCAGGCGGCGAGGCCGGTCCCGGCCAGGAGCAAGGCGACCACCGCGAACGTGCTGCCGATCCACGCCCCGGGGCGTGTCGGCAGGCCGCCATCCACCAGCAGTCCCGCCGCCTCGGGCTGGAGCGAGACCTCCACGGCCGCGGCGAGGCTGCCGGTCATCCGGGCCGAGCCCCGCAACTCACCTGATGGGGGCGGGGTGGTGGCGAAGAGCTCATCGCCCGACGGGCCGGAGATCCTCACGGAGAGCGGGGTTCCGCGCCCGCCTCCCGCCGGCTGATGGGCGCGCGCCACCTCGGCGAACAGCCGCTCGCGGATCTGCGACAGCGGGACCTCGAAGCCGTGCAGCAGGCCGCCCCCGTTGAGCGGGGCGGCCACGACGAACACGGCTGACGCCCCCGTGTCGGCAATCCAGTAGCGAAAGCGCGAGGCCAGCGCCGCGGAGGTGTCGCCGAGCTCGATGTTCCCGGAGCTGTCCGCCCCGGTGGCACCGGGACCCGTTCCGAGCCGGGCGTCCAGAAGGCTGTCCCGACCCGCGCGCTGCACGGCGGTGAGCGGCGGGCCGTTGGCCTGCCAGCGGTGATTCCGCGGATCCACGATGAAGAACCGCACCGGGTCCAGTGGCACCATCCCGGGGCCGATCGCCTCCGCGGCGGCACGCGCCGAGAGGGCCGCCACCGGGGGCAGGGGACCCGCGAGGGCGGAGGCGTGGCTCACCTTGAGCAGGGTACGGAGAGTGAACCAGCCCTGGACCTGGGCGCTGTTGGCGAGCCCATCGGCCACCAGGTCGAGCTGCCGCCGGATCGCCGCCTCGGCGCCGCGCCGGTGCTGCTCTGCCATCCGCCATCCCGCCCACGCCCCGACCCCGGTGAGCCCGATCGCGAGGCTCACCGTCAGCACGAGCGCCGTGGCGGTAGCCCGCGCGGAGGCGGGGAGCAGGAAGCGGGGCGGCATCAGGGGGAAGATACCGACCCCCCGACCCGACGGGAGCGGCTTACACGATCCGTACATGATCCCCACCGGCCCCCAACCGCGACGCACGCGAGCCCGGCTATCCTTGGGCCGCGGCGGGCAGCAGGCAGGCTCGCCGGATGCCGGTGGTAGCCCCCGCGGCCCAGCCGCGGTCACGCTGCACCTTGGGGGGATGATGGCCCGCAATTTTGCAGCGATCCTCGCTGTAGCTGCCCTGCTCATGGCCTCGGGCCTCGTGGCCCAGGCGGCAGATTCCGCGCAGGCCGCGCGTGACCACCTTCGCGCGGCGAATGCCGCCCTGCGTTCGGGGGACACCACCGCGGTGCTGGAGGCTGCCCAACGTGCGGTGCGGGCGTGGCCCACGCAGGTGGCCTACCGGCTGACGCTGGCCCGGTTCGCCGCGCGGGCAGGCCGGATCGCGCTCGCCCTCCAGGAGCTCGATACGGTGATCGCGCTTGGCGCGGGGTGGGGGGACGAGGATCCGGTGCATGCGGCCCTCGCCGGGGTGCCCGGGTATCCCGCCCTCCACGGGCGCATGCTGGCGGCCGTGGCGCCCCTGCCGCGGAGCCGGGTGCTCGCCACGCTCCCGGACACGATGCTCCACCCGGAGGGCATCACCTGGGACGGCGCCCGCCGGCGATTCCTCGTCTCGAGCATCCGGCGGCGCGAGGTGGTCGCGGTCGACCTGCAGGGCCGGATGAGCGTCTTCATCCCGCCAGCCCAGGACGGGCTCGATGCGGTGATCGGCCTCGCGGTCGACAGCGCCGCCGGCCTGCTCTGGCTGGCCACCCGGGCCCTCCCCAACGAGGAGGGGTATGCCGCCGCCGCCGCCGGGCGCTCGGCCCTCCTGGCCTACGACCTCGCGAGTGGCGCGCTGCGGCGCCGGGTGGACGGCGCGGGGGCCGGCCTCGGGGACCTCACGCTCGGCCCCGACGGAACGGTCTACCTCTCCGACGACGTCGGCCGCGCCATCCACCGGCTGCGGCCCGGCGCGCCGGCGCTCGAGGCGATCGTCCGCGGCGACCCGCTGCTGCGCAGCCCCCAGGGCCTCGCGCTCACGCCGGCTGGGGACCGCCTCTACGTCGCCGACTGGTCGCACGGCCTGCTGGTCGTGGACCTGGCCACCAGTCGGGTGCGCAGCGTGCCGCTGGCGGGGGTGGGGACGCTCCTTGGCCTGGACGGGCTGGTGTTCGCGGGACCGGCGCGGCTCGTGGCGGTCCAGAACGGCCTCGCGCCCCCGCGCGTGGTGGCGCTTACCCTCGACCGCGCCGGTGATCGTGTGGCCCAGCTGGAGGTGCTCGATCGCCACCTGCCGCTTGCGACCGAGCCCACGGTGGGAGTCGTGACGGGGGGGGCGCTGGTCTACGTGGCCAACAGTCCCTGGGCCAACTACGACGACGCCGGCACCCCGCTCGCGGGGGCGGCGTGGGCAGCACCCCTCCTGCTCCGGCTTCCGCTCCAGCCCCAGTAGCCCCCCGGCACCGCCCGTCTATCTTTCGCGCGAACCCAACAAGGCCTTCGCGCGATGGCAGACTATTTCGTCCACGAGTCGAGCTATGTCGATGCCGGCGCCACCGTCGGCGCCGGGACGAAGATCTGGCATTTCAGTCACGTGATGCCGGGCGCCGTGATCGGGGAGCGCTGCAACCTCGGCCAGAACGTGGTGGTGATGCCGGGCACCAGGATCGGCCACAACGTGAAGATCCAGAACAACGTCTCCATCTACGAGGGGGTCACGCTCGAGGATGACGTGTTCTGCGGACCGAGCTGCGTCTTCACCAACGTGAACAACCCCCGCTCCCACATCTCCCGCAAGCACGAATACCGGGTCACCCTGGTCCGGCGCGGCACCTCCATCGGCGCCAATGCCACGATCGTCTGCGGCGTCACCCTCGGCGAGTACGCCTTCGTGGGGGCCGGCGCGGTCGTCACGAGCGACGTGCCGGCCTACGCCCTGATGGTCGGCGTCCCCGCGCGGCGGGTGGGGTGGATGTGCCAGTGCGGGGAACGGTTGCACGTGCGCGACAGGGTGGCCGCCTGCAGCGGCTGTGGCGCGAGCTATCGTGAAGACCAGGGCGCACTTAGCCTGATTGACCCTCCCCGGGACGCCCGCTAGGTTCCGGGGCCTTTGCTGGCCCTGATATTGCTCCCCCGCGGGGGCGCCACCGGGTGGCGCCGTCCAGCCCCCCGGTGCCCATCCGCCCCCGGAGTCTCGCGTGAACGTGCCGCTGCTCGACCTCGTCGCCCAGTACCGGGCGATCAAGGATGACGTCCTGCCGCTCCTGATGGGGGTGGTGGAACGGCAGCAGTTCATCCTGGGGGAGGAGGTCGCGCGCCTGGAACGGGAGGTGGCGGCGCTGTCGGCGGCGCGGCACGGGATCGCCTGCGCCAGCGGCACCGACGCCCTGCTGCTCGCGCTCCGGACCCTCGACCTGGCGCCCGGGGACGAGGTGATCTGCCCGGCCTTCACGTTCTTTGCCACCGCCGGGACCATCCACAACGCCGGCGGGACGCCGGTCTTCGCCGACATCGACCCGGCGAGCTACAACCTCGCGCCGGCGGCGGTCGAGGCGGCGATCACGCCGCGCACCCGCGCCATCGTGGTGGTGCACCTCTTCGGCCAGATGGCCGACATGGCGGCCCTGGGGGCGCTCGCGGCGCGCCACGGGCTGACCCTGATCGAGGACGCCGCGCAGGCGATCGGCGCCCGGCAGCAGGTCGGTGGCGCCTGGCGCATGGCGGGTGAACTCGGGTACGTGGGGGCGTTCTCCTTCTTCCCGAGCAAGAACCTCGGTGCGTGGGGCGACGCCGGCATGATGGTCACCCAGGACGACGCGCTGGCGGGGCGGCTGCGGCGTCTCCGGACCCACGGCGGCGCCAAGCAGTACCACCACGACGAGGTCGGCTACAACAGCCGCCTGGACACGCTGCAGGCGGCGGTGCTGCTGGCCAAGCTGCCCCACCTGTCCGGGTGGAGCGCGGCGCGGCGTGCCCGCGCGGCACGGTACACCGCCGCCTTCGCGGGGCAGGCGGCCATCTGCCCGCCGCGGGTCGACCCGGGCAACGAGCACATCTTCCACCAGTACACGGTGCGGGCCGAGCGGCGCGACGCGCTGGTCGACCACCTCAAGGCCCAGGGCATCGGGTGCGCGGTCTACTATCCGCTGGCGCTGCACCTGCAGCCCTGCTTCGCGTCCCTCGGCTACCGCCGGGGCAGCCTGCCGGTGACCGAGGCGGCGATGGCCTCCGTGCTCTCGCTGCCCATCTACCCGGAGCTCACGGACGCGCAGCAGGACGCGGTGGTGGCCGCGGTGTCGGGATTCTATCGTCAGGCGTGAGTGGCGGGTCCACATGCGTTCGGGGGTAAGCGGATGAAAGTCGCGGTCGTCGGCAGCGGGTACGTCGGTCTGGTCACCGGGGCCTGCCTGGCCGAGACGGGCAACGAGGTGATCTGCGCGGACATCGACGCGCGGAAGATCGAGCGCCTCAAGCAGAACGACATTCCCATCTACGAGCCCGGCCTTGAGGAGATGGTCCGGCGGAACCAGGCGGAGCGCCGCCTGACCTTCACCACGGACGTGGGCAAGGCCGTGGAGGAGGCGCGGGTGGTCTTCATCGCGGTCGGCACCCCGCCCGGCGAGGACGGCTCCGCGGACCTGCAGCACGTGCTGGCCGTCGCCCGGACCATCGGGCGCCACCTCAACGGCCCCAAGGTGGTCGTGACCAAGTCGACGGTGCCCGTGGGCACCGCCGAGAAGGTGCGGGGCGCCGTGGCCGCCGAGACCAAGGGCACGTTCTACGTCTGCTCCAACCCGGAGTTCCTCAAGGAAGGCGCGGCGATCGACGACTTCATGAAGCCCGACCGGATCGTCGTGGGCGTCGACCAGGACGCCGCGCGCGAGATCATGGCCGAGCTCTACGAGCCCTTCGTGCGGACCGGCAACCCGGTCCTGTTCATGGACATCCCCTCGGCCGAGGTGACCAAGTACGCGGCCAACGCCATGCTCGCGACGCGCATCTCGTTCATGAACCAGATCGCGATGTTCTGCGAGCGGGTCGGGGCGGACGTCAACAGCGTCCGGAAGGGCATCGGGACCGACCGGCGGATCGGGCCGGCGTTCCTGTTCCCGGGTCCCGGCTACGGCGGCAGCTGCTTCCCGAAGGACGTCAAGGCGCTCATCAAGACCGGCGCCGAGGTGGGGCTGCATTTCGAGGTGCTCGACGCGGTCGAGCGGGTCAATGAGAAGCAGAAGATGGTCCTGCTCGAGAAGCTGCGGGGCGCATTCGGCGGCCAGCTCGCGGGGCGGACCGTGGCGCTGTGGGGCCTGGCGTTCAAGGCCGAGACCGACGACATGCGGGAGAGCCCGTCAATTCCGCTGGTGGAAGGGCTGCTGGCGGCCGGCGCGCGGGTGCAGGCCCATGACCCGAAGGCCATGGAGACGGCGCGGGAGGTCTTCGGCGACCGGGTGATGTACGCTGCCGATCCCTACAGCGCGGCGCACGGCGCCGACGCCCTGGCCATCGTCACCGAGTGGCTGGTCTACCGGAATCCCGATTTCGACCGGGTGAAGTCCCTGCTGCGGCAGCCGCTGGTCGTGGATGGGCGCAACCTGTATGACCCGGTGCGCATGCGCGCCCTGGGATTCACCTACCACGGCATCGGCCGGAAGGTCTCATGAGAGTCCTGATCACCGGCGCGGCCGGGTTCCTCGGCTCGCACCTGACCGACCGCTTCCTGGCTGAGGGCCACGAGGTGATCGGGATGGACAACCTGATCACCGGCGCGCGCGAGAACGTGGCGCACCTCGAGGGGAACCGGAAGTTCCAGTTCATCCTCCACGACGTGAGCCGGTTCATCCAGGTGGACGGTCCGCTGGACGGCGTGCTGCACTTCGCCTCGCCGGCCAGCCCCATCGACTACCTCGAACTGCCCATCCAGACCCTGAAGGTCGGGTCCCTCGGCACCCACAACGCCCTCGGGCTCGCCAAGGCGAAGGGGGCGCGATTCTTCCTTGCGTCGACCTCCGAGGTGTACGGCGACCCCCAGGTCCATCCCCAGCCGGAGAGCTACTGGGGCCACGTGAACCCGGTCGGTCCCCGCGGGGTGTACGACGAGGCCAAGCGCTTCGCGGAGGCCATGACCATGGCCTACCACCGCTACCACGGCATCGACACCCGGATCATCCGCATCTTCAACACCTACGGGCCGCGGATGCGGGCCCGGGACGGGCGGGTGGTGTCCAACTTCGTGGTGCAGGCGCTCAAGGGCGAGCCGCTCACGATCTATGGCGAAGGGCAGCAGACCCGCTCCTTCTGCTACGTCTCCGACGAGGTAGACGGCATCTACCGGCTCTTCATGAGCGACCACACCGAGCCGACCAACATCGGCAACCCCAACGAGTTCACGGTGCGGCAGCTGGCGGAGAAGGTCCTGGCGCTCACCGGTTCCGCCTCGAAGATCGAGTCGCGCCCGCTGCCGGTGGACGATCCCAAGGTGCGCCAGCCCGACATCACGAAGGCCCGGACCCTCCTCGGCTGGGAGCCCCGGGTCTCGCTCGAGGAGGGGCTCCGGCACACCATTGCCTACTTCCGGAACCACCTCGGGCAATGACCCGCGTGCTGCTCACGGGAGCCGCGGGGTTCATCGGCTCCCACCTGGCGGAACACCTCCTGCGGCGGGGCGACGAGGTCGTCGGGATCGACAACTTCGATCCCTTCTACCCTCGGTCCATCAAGGAGCGGAACCTCACCACCGCCCGCACCCTGGGCGGCTTCCAGTTCCACGAACTCGACCTGCTCGAGACCCCACGGCTCGCCGCGCTGCTCACGCCCGACACGGTGGTGGTACACCTGGCCGCCAAGGCCGGGGTGCGTCCCTCGCTCGAGGACCCGGCGGGCTACGTCCGCGCCAACATCGCCGGGACCCAGTCCCTGGTCGATGCGGCCCGGGGCGCCGGGGTGCGGCGGGTCGTCTTCGGGTCCTCCTCCTCGGTCTATGGCGACGACACCCCGGCCCCGTTCCGGGAGGATGCGGCAGCGATCCACCCCATCAGCCCCTACGCCGCCACCAAGCGGGCCGGCGAGCTGCTGCTGGAGGCGCTCGCCCCGCACGCCGGGCTCCAGGTGGCCTCCCTCCGGTTCTTCACGGTGTACGGTCCCCGCCAGCGCCCCGACCTCGCCATCCACAAGTTCACCGGCCGCCTGGCCCGGGGCGAGGCGATCACGATGTTCGGGGAGGGCACGGAGGCGCGGGACTACACCTATATTGATGACATCGTGGCGGGGGTCCTCGCCGCCCTGGACTGGACCGCCACCGCCCCTGTCGGGGTGGAGGCCTTCAACCTCGGCGGCAACGAGGCGGTGCCCCTCCGCCGCATGATCGAGACCATCGCCGGGGCGCTGGACGTTACCCCCCGGATCGAGCGGGCGCCCCGCCAGCCGGGGGACGTCCTGCTCACCTCGGCCGACCTCACCAAGTCGGCCCGAGTGCTGGGGTACCATCCCGGCACGCCGTTCCCCGAGGGGATTCGCCGTTTCGTCGCCTGGTACCGGGAGACCCATGCGCGTCAGTGACGAACCGCTGATCAACCAGGCCCGCGAGCGCTTCGCGCTGCAGGACTACTACGGCGCCATCCACCTCCTGCAGGGGGTGGTGGACTCGGGCCGTACCTTCGCCGACTGCCACCACCTGCTGGGCCTCTGCTTCGCCATGCTGGGGCAGCCCCAGCGGGCGCTGGACCACTTCGGCCAGGCGCTGGAGCAGAACCCGCGCTACATCGAGGCCCACATTCACCGCGGCATCCTGCTCAACGACCTGGGCCGGACCGTCGAGGCGGAGGAGGCCTTCCGGCACGCCGCGGACCACAACGAGAAGCTGCCCTCCGGATTCCCGGCCCACGTGGCCGCCAACCTGGCCAACCACCACTCCCTCCTCGCGGCGGCCTACGCCGAGTCCGGGGCGCTGCCCCAGGCCATCGAGCAGTATCGGGCCGCGGTCGCGCTGGGCCCCAACTTCGCCGACATCCGCTACAAGCTGGCCCGGGCACTCCTCGAGGCGGGGGACGCGCTCTCCGCCCGCGAGGAGCTGGAGCGGGTGGTCCGGGACCGGCCCAACTTCGTCGACGCCCTCGCGTCCCTTGGCCTGGCGCGTTACCTGTCGGGCGACGCCGCCGGCGCGGCGCAGGTCTGGCACGAGTGCCTCCGGGCACGACCCAAGAACGCGCGCGTCGAGGCCTATCTCGCCATGCTGGAACGGGCGACCGAGTGAAGGGCTGGGTCCCGCTGCTCGTCCTGGCCCTCGCGTGCGGCGGCTCCGCCGCGGACCACGAGCGGCTGGGTGACACCGCCTACGGCCTCGGAGAATACGGCACCGCCCTGGAGGAGTACCGCGCCGCGGCCCGCGACGGCGATCGTGCCCGCGTCTGGGCCAAGCTCGCCGCCGCCGCGCTCAAGTCCGCCGATCTCCGCGAGGCCTCCGAAGCCTATTCCCGGATGGCCGGCGCCGACCCGACGCGGGCCACGGAAGCGGCGCGCGGGCTCGAGCAGGTGGCGCGGGCGGCGGAGCAGTCCCAGGATGGGGTGGCCCTGCGGCAGGCGGTGGAAGCCCTCCGCCGCCTGGCCCCGGAACGGGTGAGCGCGCGGCAGACCGTAGCGCTGGTGCGCAGCGGGCAGCTCGAGCCGGCGGAGGCCGCCGGGATCGGTCCGCTGGCGCTTGCCGCGGCAGGCGACGCCGCCCAGGTCGACCAGATGCTCGTGATGTACGGCGCCGCCCTGCAGCGGACCACCGCATGCAGCGAGGCCGCCGAGGTGTACCTGGTGGCGCTGCGGCGCTCCCGGGAGCCTTCGCTGCGGGAGCGCGCCGGCGACGGCGTCGGCGCCTGCGGCCTGCAGCTCGGCCTCGAGGCGCTGCTGGTGGGCGAGCCCCTGGTCGCCTCCCAGTGGTTCCAGCGGGTGGTGGCGGTAGATTCGGATGCCGAACGGGGCCGGCGGGCGCTGATCGGCCTCGGCGATGCCCGGGTGGCGCAGGGTGACATCCTGGGCGCCGCCATCGCCTACCAGGACGCCATGAAGCGTGGCGCCAGTGATTCCATTGTGGCCATGGCGGAGGAACGCCTGACCCGCCTCGGGGCGCCCCAGGCCCCCGCGGATTCCCAGTAAGTGACGAGTTTGATGATGACACGGCGTTCCGTCGCCCGTTGCCTTGCCCCGCTGGCCCTCCTTCTCCTCGGCGCCTGCGGGCATGGCCCGCGACCGGTGACCGCGACCGGCCCCGTTCCCACGGCGGCGGGTCTCTCGCGCGGGGAAGTGCAGGCCCTGTGGGACCGGGCCATGGCCCAGTACCGCCGCGGCAGGTGGAGCAAGGCCTCGACGCTGTTCGAGCGCGTGACGCTCGAGGTGCCCGCGGGTGACACGCTCGCGGTGATGGCGCACTTCTACCTGGCCGAGTCATACTTCGGACTCGGCAACCAGCTGCAGGCCGCGCGCGAGTTCCGCAAGGTCTCCGACGACTCGCCCAACTCCCGGCTGGCCCCGGAGGCACTGCTCCGCACGGGCGACGCCTATGCCGACCTCTGGCGGCGCCCGGAGCTCGATGACAGCTACGCCCAGACGGCCAAGGCCACCTTCCAGGAACTGCTCAATCGGTACCCCGATGCGCCGGCCGCCGCCCGGGCGCGGATGCGGATCGCGGATCTCGAGGAGTGGTTCGCGGTGAAGGAGTACCGCTCGGCCCAGTACTACTACCGCCTGAAGGCGTACGACTCGGCGATCCTCTACCTCAAGGATATCGCCGCCACCTACCCCCGTGCGCGCATCACCCCGACCGCCCTGCTGCGGCTGGTGGACGCCTACCGGGTCCTGGGGTATGCGGAAGACCGCCGCGAGACCTGCACCTACATCCGCCGCTTCCATCCCGTGACGCCCGGCCTGGATGTCGCGTGCCCCGCGCCACGGGACTCGACTCCCGCCGGCAGCTGAGCCCGGCGGGCCGGCGTGCCGGCCCGTTGCCCCCGCGATGATCGGCCTGCTCGGCGGCTCCTTCGACCCCATTCATCATGGCCACCTGATCGTGGCCCGGACGCTCCTGGAGGCGCTCGGGCTGGAGCAGGTCCGGTTCGTCCCGGCCCGGGAGCAGCCCTTCAAGGTGGGCCGCCACGCGGCGCCCGCGGAGGCCAGGGCGCGGATGGTCAGCCTGGCCATCGCCGGCGAGCCGCGGTTCGTGCTGGAGCCGCTCGAACTCGACCGGCCCGGCCCCTCCTACACCGTCGACACGCTGCGAGCCCTCCGGGCGCGCGAGCCCGGGCAAGCATTCGCGCTCCTGGTCGGCGCCGATGCCGCCCGGGACCTCCCCAAGTGGCACCAGGCGGACGCGCTGGCGGGGTTGGCCACCCTGGTGGTCTTCGCCCGGGCCGGCCTCGACGTCCCCGCCCTCCCCTGGCCCAGCCGGACCGTTTCCGTGCCCGGGGTGGAGATCTCGGCCACCGCGGTGCGGGGCCGGGTCGCGGCGGGCCTGCCCATCCGGTACTGGGTTCCGGACCCCGTGGCGGGGTTCATCTCGGCCAATGGGTTATATTTGGCGGATGCTTAAGAGTCTCATCACGAAGGTCTTCGGGACCCGATTCGACCGCGAAGTGAAGAAGGTCCAGCCCCTCGTGGACGCCATCAAGCGCCACGAGGCGACGCTCGCGGGCTACAGCGAGGACCAGCTCAAGGCCCAGACCCCCCGGTTCCGGGCGCTGCTGGCGGAACGCACTGCCGAGCTCAAGACCGAGTTCGAGGCGGTCCGGCAGGCGCGGCACGACTGCGCCGATCCCGCCGAACGGGACAAGCTCGAGGACCGGTACCACGACCTCGAGATCCGCTACAAGAAGGCCCTGTCGGCCGCCCTGCACGAGATCCTGCCCGAGGCGTTCGCCACGGTGCGGGAGGCCTGCCGCCGCCTGGTCGGCACCCCGGTCATGGTGACGGGCCGCGAGCTGACGTGGGACATGGTGCCGTACGACGTGCAGCTGATCGGCGGGATCGTGCTGCACCAGGGCCGCATCGCCGAGATGGCCACCGGCGAGGGCAAGACCCTCGTGGCCACCCTGCCGTTGTACCTCAACGCTCTGGCGGGACGGGGGGCGCACCTGGTCACGGTGAACAACTACCTGGCCCGGCGCGACTCCCAGTGGATGGGGCACGTCTACAAGTACCTCGGGCTCACCGTCGGCTGTCTCGACGACACCGAGCCCTCCTCGCCCGAGCGCCGCGCGGCCTACAACGCCGACATCACCTACGGCACCAACAACGAGTTCGGGTTCGACTACCTCCGCGACAACATGGTGTTCTCGCTGGACCAGCGGGTGCAGCGGGAGCACGCCTACGCCATCGTCGACGAGATCGACTCGATCCTCATCGACGAGGCGCGGACGCCGCTCATCATCTCGGGGCCCGTGGGCAACGAGAACGACGAGAAGTACGCCCAGCACAACCGGCAGGTGGTGGAGCTCGTGCGGCGGCAGACGGCCGTGGTGAACACCATGCTGGCCGAAGGCGAGCCGCTGCTGGCCGACCCGAAGACCGTCCCCGAGGGTGCCCGGAAGCTGTACGTGGCCCGGCTCGGGATGCCCAAGAACAAGAAGCTGCTCAAGCTGCTCAACGAGCCGGGCGTCAAGGCGGCGGTGCAGCGGGTGGAGCTGGACCACATCGCGGACCGCAAGCTCCCGATGCGGCAGCAGGCCATGCGGGAACTGGAAGAGGCGCTCTACTTCGTGCTGGACGAGAAGGGGCACTCGGTGCACCTGACCGACCAGGGCGCGGTGGCGATGTCGCCGAACGACCCCGGGCTGTTCGTGGTGCCCGACATCTCGGAGGCGGTGCACGCCATCGACCGGGACGCGAGCCTGCCGCCGGAGCAGCGGGTGCAGCGGCGGCGCGAGGTCGAGGCGGAGTACGCGCTCAAGAGCGAGAAGCTGCACATCATCCACAAGCTGCTGCAGGCCCACGCGCTCTACGAGAAGGAAGTGGACTACCTGGTGCAGGAGGGCCAGGTGGTGATCGTCGACGAGTTCACCGGCCGGGTCATGGCGGGCCGGCGCTGGGCTGACGGGCTGCACCAGGCGGTCGAGGCCAAGGAAGGGGTGCAGGTCAAGGGCGAAACCCAGACCCTCGCCACGATCACCATCCAGAACTACTTCCGGATGTACGACAAGCTCGCGGGCATGACCGGCACCGCGGAGACGGAAGAGCAGGAGTTCTTCACCATCTACGGGCTCGAGGTCTCGGTCATCCCGACCAACCGGCCCATCCGGCGGTCGGACGAGGAAGACCGGATCTACAAGACCCGGCGCGAGAAGACCAATGCCATCGTGGACGAGGTCGAGCGGATCCATGCGGCCGGCCTGCCGGTGCTGATCGGGACGGTGACGGTCGAGGTGTCGGAGACCCTGTCACGCCAGCTCAAGCGTCGCGGCCTCAAGCACGAGGTCCTCAACGCCAAGTACCACCAGCGCGAGGCCGAGATCGTGGCTCAGGCCGGCCAGCGGGGCGCGATCACCATCGCGACCAACATGGCCGGCCGCGGCACCGACATCAAACTCGGGTCGGACGTGGCCAAGGAAGCCAGCACCGACGGCCTCCAGATCATCGGCACCGAGCGCCACGAGTCGCGCCGGATCGACCGCCAGCTGCGCGGCCGCTCCGGCCGCCAGGGCGACCCGGGCCGCTCGCTCTTCTTCCTGTCGCTCGAAGACGACCTCATGCGGCTCTTCGGCACCGATCGCATCGCCGGCTGGATGGACAAGGGCGGGGCGGAGGAAGGCGAGGTCATCTCTCACCCCTGGGTCACCGGCGCCATCAGCCAGGCCCAGAAGCGGGTCGAGCTGCAGAACTTCCAGGCCCGCAAGCGGCTGCTCGAATACGATGACGTGATGAACCAGCAGCGCGAGGTGGTCTACAGCCTGCGGCTGTTCGCCCTCGAACGGGGGGAGCAGCTCAAGGCGGAGGCCACCCGCATGGTGGACCAGGCGATGGACCGCGTGGTCACCCTCATGCTGGCCGACGCCGAGAAGCCGGAGGACTTCGACCGCGAGGGACTGCGCGCCGCCCTGCTGCAGCAGTTCCTGGTGCAGGCCGACGAGGTCACCGATCCGGCCCGGACCGGCACCCTCGACCAGGTCCGCACCCTGGCCCGCGCGGCCGGCCACGAGGCCTTCCGCCGCAAGGTCGAGTACCTGCTCGACTTCGGCCGCCAGCTCGGCGCGCCCGACGTGGATGGCCAGGTGCTCTCGACGGTGATGCTGACGGTACTGGACGAGAAGTGGAAGGATCACCTCTACGACCTCGACCAGCTCCGCAACGCCATCCAGTACCGCGCCTACGGGCAGAAGGACCCGCTCGTCGAGTACAAGAAGGAGGCCTTCGAGATGTTCGAGGACCTCATGCGGGACGTGCACGCGAGCTTCACCGAGCGGTTCCTGAAGATC
>JBGAPX010000092.1:0-15103 GCA_044221045.1 Gemmatimonadales bacterium | reverse complement strand
GGAACCCGAAGACATTCTGCGCGGTGTGGAGGACTTCGATCAGGGCGTGGGCCACCCCCAGGTGCCGGGTGATGGCCCGGGCCAGCCGCGTGAAGCGCTTGTCGCCACTGGGGTGCGCGGCCGCCTTGGGCGGCTGGGTCGCGGTCATCCGTCACGATCCTCGCTGCGCCGGCGGCGGCCTCCCCGTCGCGGGGAGGGCGCGCGGCGTCCGCGCCCATCCTAGACGCCATACGCTGAAGGGATCGTGAAAGGGCGGGGACCGCTTCATTACCGCGGGCGGGACAAGACTGGAGGAAAAGCGACGCGCCCCGACGGGCGGCGGTGACGGCAGGCGCGCCCCTACGCCAGGGTCGGTCCCCCCTCGCCGCGGGCCCCGAAGCGCCGCGCGCTGCGGGCCCGCGCCTTGGCCGCTTCCGCCTCGCGGTTCCGCGGCGGCGCGGAGGTCACCAGCGCCTCGAGCAGCTGGTGCACCGTCGCCGACACCTCAATCACCGCGCGATCGAACGCGGCGGCATTGGCCCGGGACGGCTTGGCGAAACCGCTCACCTTGCGCACGAATTGCAGCGCCGCGGCGCGCACCTCGGCGTCCGTGACCGGCGGGTCGAAGTGGTGCAGCGTGCGGATGTTGCGGCACATGGGCCGTTCCCCGTGAGAGAGCCCGCGCGCTACCGCACCAGCAGCACGCGATCATACGCCAGCGGCAGCCCGAGGAGCCTGGCCACCAGCCGGTAGCTCCCGGGCGGCAGCCGTACCCGGGCGTCGAAGGTCTGGCCCACGTCGAGCACGTATTCGGACGGGGCCTCGACCGCCAGCGCGGGCGGCAGGTCGGCCCCGTCCTTGGCAAGGCGTCGCCACGTCACCGGCGTACTGTCGCTGAGGATCGCGAACCGAACCCGGCCCGCCGGCCCGATGTTCACGAAGCGGAACCGGTGCGTCGCCCGGGCGGCGATCGTGAGCGGCGCCGGCAGGGAGTCGCCGTTCACCAGCAGGTGCGGCGGCTCGTCCGGGCCGTCCCAGCCGGCCACGAAGAGATGATCGACGGCCGGGTCGTACCGCTCCCCGGGTTCGAGCACCACCATCCCGCCGTACAGCCCGCTCGTGAGCTGGGCGAGGTCATTGAGGTGAGTGTGATAAATGAAGGTCCCCGCGCGCGGCAGGGTGAGGCGCGCCACGAAGGAATCTCCGGGCATGATGGACGGCGCCAGCCGGCCCGCGCTGCCGCTCCACCCCGGGACCCCGTCGCTGTAGCTCTCCAGCTCGATCCCGTGCCAGTGGATCGCCGCCCCCTCGCCGAGCCGGTTCACCACCACGATGTCGGTCGGCTGGCCCCGGGTCAGGATCAGCGGACTCCCCGGGATCTCGATGGAATCGGCGGCCGGCACCGCCCCGCGCTGGAGCACGAAGCCGAGGGCGCGCGGCGAGCGCCCGCGCGGCGTTCCTTCCTGGACCAGCAGCCGGAGCCGGCGCGCGCTACCGCGTGACTCGGGCTCCGCGCCGGGCCGGGCGGCCACCTCGATCCCGAGGACCAGCCCGGCCATGTGCCGCCCCGGGTCGTGCGCCATCCGGTCGGGGCTGTCGGCCGGCGGCGGATCGAGCCGCGCGTCGGGCAGCACGTGAAAGCCGATGTGACAGTGGAAGAGCCACTGCCCCGGCCGGTCGGGACTCCAGGCCATCGTGAAGGTGGTGAAGGGCCGCATCGACTCGGTGACGAGGAGCGGCTGGGCCTGGGGGGCGTACAGCGTATCGGCCCGGCCGTTGCCCCGGCTGCCGAGCCGGAAGTAGAACCCGTGCAGGTGCATCGGGTGCCCGCGCCCGCTGGTATTGATCACCCGCCAGTGGAGGCTGTCCCCGGTGGTGGTGCGGATCCGCTCGGTCGCGGGCCACGACAGGCCGTTGATCGTCAGGGCGTTCCCGTAGGTCACCGAATCGAGCAACCGGCCCCAGATGTTGATCACCAGGATCCGGTCCGGCGGGACCGGCCCCGGCGGATCCACCACGAAGGCCCCGGAGAGCTGCTCCCGCTCCTCGTCCCGGTCGAAATCGTGCCGGCCCAGGATGCCATGATAGAAGTAGGTGCCAGCCGCGCCGGCATTGAACCGAACCTCGGCGGCGGCACCGGGGGCCAGCAGGAGGCTGTCGTCCGTCGCGGCGGGGTGCTCGAGGAGGCCGTGCAGGGACAGCGTCGAGTCGGGCAGCCGGTTCCGCACCGTGACGCGGAGCGGCGTCCCGACCGGCACCCGGATCAGCGGCCCGGGGACCTGGGGCCGGCCCCCGGCCTCGGCGAACGCGGCGACCTCGATCCCAGGCCCCGCCTCCCCCTCCGGGTGCCACTCCCCCATGACCACGTCCAGGTCGAGGACCAAGGTGTCGCCCTGCCACCGGCCGGCGGGCACGCGATTGTCGTTGGGGAGCACGGCGGGAAGGGACACCACGGCCGGGCGGGGCCGGCCCGGGACCAGCAACGTCAGGAACAGCGCGGCCCGCAGCAGCGGCCCAGCACCCCAGCGCACACCCCGCAAAGGGGCACTCACCGCGGCGTGCTGTCCAGGAACCTCGCGTCAACGTAGCCGACAACCTCACCCGCCCTCCGGACCCGCAGCCACCCCTGGTCGGGCTGGTCCACCGCTACCGACTCGCCGGGATTGAGCACCCGGGTCACCGGCGCATTCCGGCTGCGGCTGGAGCGGACATTGACCCAGGTGCTCGCGTAGCGTGCCTCGGCGGCCGAGGTCTCCGGCTCCGGCTCCGGCTTCGGCCTGGGCTCGGCCACCGCGGGGCGTGGCGGCGCGACCGGCGCGGGCTTGCTGTCCACCACCGCGACGCGCTGGGCGACCGATTCCTGCTTGAGTGCCGGCTCCCGCACGGTCGCGGCGGCCGGCGCCCGCGAGGCGGTGTCAGGCGCCCGGCGCACCACCGGCTGTCGCGTGGCCACCGCCGGCGGCGGCGTCATCCCCTCGCTCGCGGGGGCGGGACCGAGGCGCGCCTTCCAGGGCACCAGGTTGAGGACCGCGAGCACCCCGATGGCCCCCGCCGCCAGCAGCACGATCCGCGGCACGTGCCGGGGCGCGGGGGGCGGGGGCGCGAAAAACCCCGCCTCGAACGCCTCGCCGCAACGCGGGCAGCGGGTGGCGACGCTCAGCGCCTTCTGGTTGCACTTGGGGCAGTTGACGTATGCCATGGGGGGTGGCCGGGCGCTTCCTCGCTGGGTCCAACTCCAAAGCCAGCCTGAGGATGCGCCCAAGTTCCGGTTTCGGCAAGGGTGGGCGCCGGCCCGGCCCCCGGGCCGCCCTACAGGCGCTCGAACTTGGCCTGGAAGAAGCGCAGGTACCGGGGTTCGTAGGTCATCCGGAGCCCGCGGGTCTCGCGCCGCCGGTCGAAGATCATCTTCACCGACTCCGCCACCACGTCCATGTGCGCCTGGGTGTAGACCCGCCGCGGGATCGTGAGCCGCGTGAGCTCGAGCTTCGGGTAGTAATGATCACCCGTGGCAGGGTTGCGCCCAGCGCTGACCACGCCGCGCTCCATGGCGCGGATGCCGGAGTCGAGGTACAGCTCCGCGGCCAGGGTCTGGGCCGGGAACTCGTGCTGCGGGATATGAGGATAGAAGGCCCGGGCGTCGAGGAAGATCGCGTGGCCCCCCACCGGCTGCACGATCGGGATCTCCCAGTCGGTCAGCAGCTCGCCCAGGTACTGCACCTGCCCCACCCGGGAGTGCATGTAGCTGTCCTGCAGGCACTCCTCGATGCCGATCGCCATCGCCTCCATGTCCCGCCCCGCCATCCCGCCGTAGGTATGCAGCCCCTCGTAGATCACGATCTGGTTGCGCAGCTCCTCGTACAGCGTCCAGTCGTTCACGGCGAGCCAGCCGCCGATGTTCACCAGGTTGTCCTTCTTGCCGCTCATCCACGCGCCGTGGGTCTGGTCGCAGAACTCGCGCACGATCTGGGCGATCGGCACCGAGGCGTACCCCGGCTCCCGCTGCTGGATGAAGTAGGCGTTCTCCGCCATCCGGGTGGCGTCGAGGAAGAGCCGGATCCCGTGCCGGTCGCAGAGGGCCCGCAGCGCCTTCACGTTGGCCATCGAGACCGGCTGCCCCCCGGCCATGTTCACCGTTCCCGCCAGGCTCACGTAGGCGATGTTCGCCGCCCCGACCCGCGCGACCAGCGCCTCCAGCTTGTCGAGGTCGACGTTCCCCTTGAACGGGTCGCGGTTCGCGGTGTCGTGCGCCGCGTCCACGATCACGTCCACGAACGTCCCCCCCGCCAGCTCCTGGTGCAGGCGGGTGGTGGTGAAGTACATGTTGCCGGCGATGGTCTGCCCCGGGGTGATCGCGCAGCGGCTGAGCAGGTGCTCCGCGCCGCGCCCCTGGTGGGTGGGCAGGATGTGGGCGTACCCGTAGTGCCGCTGGATGGCTGCCTCGAGCCGGTAGAAGTTCCGGCTCCCGGCATAGGCCTCGTCGCCGAGCATCATCCCCGCCCACTGGCGGTCGCTCATGGCGCTGGTGCCGCTGTCGGTCAGCAGGTCGATGTACACCTCCTCCGACTTGAGCAGGAAGGTGTTGTAGTCCGCCGCCCGCAGCGCCCGGGCCCGGTCCTCCGCCGAGACCTGCAGCAGCGGCTCGACCATCTTGATCTTCCAGGGCTCGGCCCAGCTGCGGCGGCCGAACTGCTGGCCCATCGTCTTCGGGACGTCGTGCATGGCGCGCTCGAGGGAGGAGTCGGGAGAGGGGAGGCTAGCCCGCGCCGCCTGAAGATTCCCACAAGGTCCCCGGAACGGGGATTCATGCGGGTGTCCCCTCCCCGCCCGTCCCGCGCCCTACGGCCGCGCCCGCCGGGCGCTCTCGGCCCGCAGCCGGGCCTCCTGCTCCCGCAGCTCCGGCGTCAGCTCCGCCCCGAAATCCTCCGCCTCGAAGATCGGCCGGATCTCGATGTCGGAGTCGGTGAGCATCGGGTTGGGACAGCGCCGGACCCACTCCACCGCCTCGTCCATGGACTTCACCTGCCACAGCCAGAAACCGGCCACCAGCTCCTTGGTCTCGGCGAACGGCCCGTCCACCACGGTCCGGCGCGGGCCGGAGAAGTGCACCCGCTTCCCCGCCGAGCTCGGCTTGAGGCCCTCCCCGGCCAGCATGATCCCCGCCTGCACCAGCTCCTCGTTGAACTTCCCCATCGCCGTGAGCAGCTCGGTCGACGGCATGACGCCCTGCTCCGAGTCCGCCGTCGCCTTGACCATCACCATGACGCGCATCGATTGCTCCTTGGATTGCTACGGGTGGGAGCCGCACCCCCGGACTGCTCCGGGCCGGTCGGCGGCTCTACCAGTACGTCGAACGGACCCAGACAGGATCGACAAAGGCGGCTGGGCGGCTCGGCGGCTCGGCGGCTCGGCGGCTCGGCCCACAATACCGCCCTACCGCCCTACCGCCTTACCGCCTTACCGCCCTACCGCCTTACCGCCCTACCGCCCTACTGCGCAGGATGTCGCGTTCCCGGGCATTCTCCGTCAGCTCCGCGGCCCGGAGGAACTCCACCCGCGCCTCCTCGTGCCGGCCGAGCTTCGCCAGCAGGTCGCCGCGCACCGCCGGGAGCAGATGATACTGGGCCAGCCTCCCCTCGGACACCACCCGGTCCACCAGCGCGAGGCCCGCCGCCGGTCCCGCGGCCATGCCCACGGCTACGGCCCGGTTGAGTTCCACCACCGGTGACGGCGCCACGTCCTGCAGCGCCTGATATAGCTCGGCGATGCGGGACCAGTCGGTGTCGGCCGCCACCCGGGCGCGCGCGTGGCAGGCGGCGATCGCGGCCTGCAGGGCATAGGGGCCCGCTGCGCCGCCGAGCGCCTCGGCGCGGGCCAGGGCGTCGAGGCCGCGGCGGATCAGCAGCTGATCCCAGCGTGAGCGGTCCTGGTCGAGCAGCAGGATGGCCTCGCCCTGGGGCCCGGTGCGGGCCCGGGTCCGTGAGGCCTGGATCTCCATGAGGGCCACCAGTCCCTGCACCTCCGGCTCCTCCGGTGCCAGGCTGGCCAGCACGCGCCCGAGGCGCAGGGCTTCCTCGCACAGCGCCGGCCGCATCCAGTCGTCGCCGGCGGTGGCGGAGTAGCCCTCATTGAACACCAGGTAGATGACGCCAAGCACCGAGCCGAGGCGCTCGGCGCGGTCCGCGCCGCGTGGCACCTCGAAGGGCACCCGCGCCTCCGCCAGGGTCCGCTTGGCCCGGACGATCCGCTGGGCAATCGTCGCCTCGGGCACCAGGAACGCCCGGGCGATCTCCCCGGTGGTGAGGCCGCCGAGCACCCGGAGCGCGAGCGCCACCCGCGCCTCGACGGCGAGCACCGGGTGGCAGGCCGTGAACATGAGGCGCAGGAGGTCATCGCCGATGTCGTCATCCAGCGCGGCGTCGAGGTCGGGCACCGCGCGCTCCTGCCGTTCCTCCAGCTCGAGCCCGAGCTCGCGGTGCTTCCGCTCGAGCATCTGCTCGCGGCGGAACAGGTCCAGCGCCCGGCGCTTGCCCGCGGTCATGAGCCAGGCGCCGGGATTCCGGGGTACGCCCTCCGCCGGCCACTGCTCCAGCGCCGCCAGCAGCGCGTCCTGCGCCAGCTCCTCCGCGGTGCCCACATCGCGGACCAGCCGCGCGAGCCCCGCGATCAATCGCGGGGCCTCGATCCGCCAGACGGCGTCGATGGCGCGGTGGGTCTCGGGGTCGGTCATGGCGCCGCAATCTGGCGCGGGATGCGGGCTGGGGAACAGTGGGGCGTGGCCGCACCCGCCCGCGGAACAGCCCGCGAGTGGCCACCGTCCCGCTTCGGTACAGCCCCACTCATTTCGGGCGAGCAACCGGATTCATGAAAATCCATGACACGTCATGTAATCCCAACCGCCGCCACGACTTGCCGAAATCAGCGGCGCTGGCGCGAAGGCTGCCCTGACAAGTCGCCGAGCATCACGCGACGTCCCACCCTGCCAACTGGAGTGCCCTCGATGCACCGCCGCTTCCCGGCCGTCCTCGGCCTCGCCCTGGTCGCGACCCTCGCGACCGCCTGCAGCAGCGAGATGACCTCGCCCTCCACGCCGACCGCCTCGGCGAGCGGATCCGGCGGTGGCGGCGGTGGTGGTGGCGGCGGCGGCGGCGGGACCCCCAAGCCGGGGCGGATCACCCGCGTCTCGGCGGGCGCGGTGTGCGATGCCGGCACCTCCGTGGGCGTCACCCTCGACCGCGGGTTCCAGGACCGGATCAACGTGACCATGAACTGGGTCGCCTCGCCCACCCCGGTGGGTCCGCCGATCCCGCCCAGCACCTTCCCCCAGACCAGCCTCGGCGGCTGGTGGGACGTGAACATCAAGGACGACGCGACCGGCGCCCTCATCATGGGCTACGGCAGCGGCGTCGGCCTCTCGGTCTCGAGCATGCAGGTGACCAACCTGGGCCGCAGCGTGCTCCCGGGGACCTACAACCTCACCTTCACCGCCACCAAGCTGGCGCACGACACCACCACCGGGCTGACCCTCCCCGGCAACATCATTGCCGAGACCTGCACGGCGCATTTCCTGGTCGTGGCGCGGTAGACGCGTAGGCGATTGGGCGATTAGGCGATTAGGCGGTGGGGCGGTGGGGCGGTGGGGCGGTTGGTACCGCCCTTACCGCCTTTACCGCCTTTACCGCCCTTACCGCCTTTACCGCCTTTACCGCCCTTGTTTCACCACTCCTTCACGCTGGCTTCGGTACCGGCGCGCTATCCTTGGACCACGGCGGATTCCCATCCCCGTGCAGGAGGTGCTCCGTGTGGCGCGACTCCCTCCCTCGTCGAGCGACGAGCCTCGTCCTCGGTCTGCTCTTTCTTCTCCAGTTGACCGGTTGCAGCGGCTGGGCCACCCAGCAGGCTCCCCCCGGTGAGGTGCTTGCCCAGGGCAAGGTCGCCGCGGTCCGGGTGACCCGGACCGATGGCACGCGGGTCGTGGTCTTCCAGCCCGCCATCGCCAGCGACACCCTGCGCGGGTTCCTCTCCCAGGCCGCCGCGGACGAGCATCCGCAGGCGTACCCCGCGGCCGGCACCGCCGACGGCACCGGGGCCCGCCAGGCCATCGCGGTCGCCCTCGCCGACATCCGTCGGATGGAAGTCGAGCGCGGCAACGGGACCGGGACGGTGCTGCTCGTGGGCGTCGCCGTGCTGCTGCTCGTCGGCATCCTCGTGATGAGCAGCGACTGGCTGGACATCAACCTGGGGCCGGGGAGCTAGCAGGCGGCACCCCGGCGACCGAGGGCCCTTCGGGAGCGACGCAGTCGCGACCCAGGCCCGAGGGAGTGGCGGTAGGGCGGTAGGGCGGTAAGGCGGTAAGGCGGTAAGGCGGTAAGGCGGTAAGGCGGTAAGGCGGTAAGGCGGTAAGGCGGTAAGGCGGTAAGGCGGAACCTACTAATCGCCCAATCGCCCAATCGCCTAACCGCCTAACCGCCTAACCGCCCAACCCCCTCGCTCTGCGGCGTGAAGAACCGCGGCCCGTCCTCGGTGATGTACAGGCAGTCCTCCAGCCGCACCCCGAACTCGCCGTAGATGGCGATCATCGGCTCGTCACTGAAGCACATCCCCGGCTGGATACGGGTGGTGTTGCCACGCACGAAGTTGGTCCACTCGTGCCCGTCCATCCCGATGCCGTGCCCGGTCCGGTGCGGCAGCCCCGGCACCCGGTAGTCCGGCCCGAAGCCGGCGTCGGTGAGGACCTTCCGCGCCGCGTCGTCCACCGAGCCGCAGGTGGCACCCACCCGCGCCGCGGCGAAGGCCGCGTCCTGCGCCCGCCGCTCCAGGTTCCACACCTCGGTCTGCCGCGCGGTGGGCGTGCCGAACACGGTGGTGCGGGTGATGTCGGCCTGGTACCCCTCCACCGCGCAGCCCGTGTCCATCAGCACGATGTCGCCCTCGCGGAGCCGCTGCGGCCGCACCGAGCCGTGCGGGAACGCCGATGCCTCGCCGAATCCCACCAGCACCCAGGGATCGCTGCCCCCCAGCCGCCGCAGCGCCTGCTCCTGCAGTTCCTGCAGGTCGTACTGTGTCATGCCTTCGCGGGCCAGCGGCAGCGTGGCCCGGATCGCCGCGAGGGTGATGTCGTTGGCCCGCTGCATCAGCGCGAGCTCCGCGGCCGACTTGAACATCCGGCAGCCGGCGGTCACCGACTCCGCGCCCGTGAACTGCAGCGCCGGCGCCGCCTGGCGCACCCCGTCCATGATGAAGAACCGGAGCCGCTCCTCCACCCCGACCCGCCCCGTGGTCACGCCCCGGTCCCGCAGGATGCCGGCGAGCAGGCGATAGGGACTCTCGTCCTCCTGCCACACCCGCACGTCCTCCGTGAACTGCAGCCGCTCCCGCGCCCGTGCCTCCTCGAAGCCGGGGCAGATGAACGCCAGTTCCCCCCGCGCCGGCAGCACCGCCACGAAGGGGCGCTCCGACTGCCCCCAGGTCATGCCGGTGAAATACTCCATGCTGGTCCCGGGCTCGAGCAGCAGCGCCCCGAGCCCCGCCTCGCGCATGAGGCGCCGGGCCTTCTCCATCCGGCCCCGGCGCTCGTCAGCCGTGATCGGGACGATGCCAGCGGTCATCGGCGTGAGCGCCGTGATGGTGGAAGGCAGGCGGCAGGGATCCGCGGGCGCAGGCGCCGCCGCGCCCATGGCGCCGGGCGGCAGGACGGAGCCGCCCACGACCCCGGCCATCAAGGTGGTGAAGCGGCGGCGATCGATCGGCATGGGGGGCTCGGCGGTTCGGCGGTTCGGCGGTTCGGCGGTTCGGCGGTTGGAAACTACCGCCCTGCACCAGATCCCCCAATCGCCCTCCCCCTCGGGCCCGACTCGCAGCTGCGCTGCTACCGAAGGGCGCTCGGTCGCGCCCAATGGTCTAACCGCCGAACCGCCCAACCGCCCGCCTACGGCTCCACCCTCCACACCGTCACCTCCTGCGTCCCGGCGGGTCCCACGCTCCGGCCGGCCACCACCAGGCGCCCATTGCCGTCGCGGACGATGCCGCGGGCGCCGTCGTTGCCGCTGCCCCCCGCCGCCTGGCCATGCACCAGGTAGCCGCTGCCATTGAAGAGGCCGTCGAGCGCGCCGCCGGTGGTGAAGCGCCAGATGGCCATGTCCTGGTTGCCGGCGCCGTTGCCGCTCTCGCCCACCAGGTACACCCGGCCGGCGCCGTCCACCGCCACGTCGCGCCCGGTGTCGGTGCCGTTGCCGCCGGCGGTGCCGCCCACCGTGGCGTACCCGGTGCCGTTGAAGGTCAGGTCGAGGCTGCCGGTGCTGGTGACCCGCCACACCGCCGCGTCGTCGCCGCCGGTGGCGCTCGGGCTCCAGCCGGAGACCAGGATGTTGCCGTTGTGGAACGCCACCGTCCGGCCGACATCGTTGCCGCCGCCGCCGGCGGCATTGTCGTGCGTCAGCCGCCCGGTGCCGTTGAAGCCGCCGTCCGGGGTGCCGTCGTCGTTGAAGCGCCACAGGGTCATGTCCTGGTTGCCCGCGGCGTTGCTGCTGTATCCGGCCATCACGATCCGGCCGCTGCCGTCCACCGCGACGCCCACCCCGATATCCTCGCCGGTGGCGACTCCGGAGCCGGCGGAGTAGTTGGCGGTGACGAGGCCGTCGCCGTCGAACGTGGAGTCGGGGATCCCCGCGGTCGTGAAGCGCCACACCGCCGCGTCCCAGTCGAAGCCGTTCCAGGCGAAGCCGCTCACCACGATCCGGCCGCTGCCGTCGAGCGCCACGCCCACGCCGCCGGCTTGCGGGCTCGTCAGGCGCGCCAGCCCATTGGTACCGAAGCCGTTGTCGGGAGTGCCGTCGGCCAGGAAGCGCCACACCGCCACGCCCCAGATCCCGTGAGCGTCGATGTCGTACCCCGCGGCCACGATCCGGCCGCTGCCGTCGATGGCGACGCTGGTGCCCACCACCTCCGGCAGCAGCGTGTCGGCCACGACCTCGCCGGGGTGGAACGCCTTGCCCCCGCTGCCGAAGCCGCCGTCCAGGGCGCCCGCCGTGGTGAGCCGCCACAGCGCCAGCTCCAGCGCCCCGGTCGCCGCGTTGCGGCTGTGGCCCACGACGACCATCCGGCCGCTGCCGTCGAGCGCCACCTCGTTGCCCGAGTCATCGAGGTTGTCCCCCCGGTCGAAGAAGGCCAGCCCGTCGTGCCCCGCGCCGAAGCTGGTGTCGAGGGCGGTGGTCACCGCGGCGCAGTCCACCGCCACGTCGGTGACGTCGGCCCCGGCCAGGGTGCCGTCCCCGTTGGTCACCCCGCAGAACATCCCCGCCGGCTGGGTGGCCACGGTCACGGCGTAGTCGGCGCCGTCCTTGAGGGTGGTGGCAAAGCTGAAGCTGCCGTTGCTCGAGAGCGTGGTCTGGTCGGCGCCGTTGTTGGCCAGCGCCACCGACTTCCCCGCGAGCAGCCCGGCGAGGGTGCCCCCGATGGCGTAGCGCGGCTTGCCGGGGCCGGTGTCGTTGGAGCCGCAGGCAGCCAGCACGAGCGCGACGAAGAACGGAGCCAATGGCCGGCGGACGCCGGCGCGGAGCGTGCGAACCATGGGGCACTCTGATGTGGGGAGAGGCCCAAGGCTCGCACATCGCGGGCGGTGGCGCGGTGAGGGGAGTCACAGGGGGAAGGCGATTGGGCGATTAGGCGGTTGGGCGGTTAGGCGGTTGGGCGGTTGCGCGAATCGCCCCATCCCCAACCCTCCAACCGCCGAGCCGCCGAGCCGCCGAGCCGCCGAGCCGCCTAGTTCACCGTAATCACCTGCACCCGGCTGTTGTTGCCCAGGTTGCTGTCGAACTGGATCGAGCTCAGGGTGTAGGTCGTGCTGTAGCTGCCGGGCGCCAGCGCCGTGAACGTGATCGTGAAGCTCTGGGTGGTGCCGTTGGCCAGGCTCGCCAGCTGGCAGGTGGTGCCGGTCACCGGGTCGCTGCTGCAGCCCTGCACGCCGGTGCTGCTCAGGTGGGGAGCGACAGGGTGAACGTCCCGCCCGCCGCCACCACCGGGGGCGCGTTGAGCACGTTGAGCTCGAGGTTGGCGCTGCCGTCGTTGTCCACGATGGTCACGGCCACCTGTCCCAGCGCCGCGGTGTTGTACGGCGGGGCGGTGCTGGTGATCGTGTGCGCCACGGCGTCGGCCTGCGGCGGGGGCTCGTAGAGGACGTCATTGATGGCCGTGACGCCGACCAGGAGCGGCAGCGCCCAGCTGGTCGGGGTGAACACCAGGGCGGGCATGGCGACCAGCTGGCCCAGGGTGGCGGTCGGGGTGACCGTCACGTTGGCGCCGGGTGCGCTCCGCAGGCAGACCGCGTAGGCCGCGGCGGGCCCGCCTTCGGCGACCGTCAGCGTCATGGGGCTCGCCGACACCGGCACGAGGGGATTGTGGCCCACGAGGTCGAGCACCCCCGCGGGATTGTACACCCGCCACGCCCGGGTGGTCGCGGGCGCGAGCCCGGTGAACTTGCCGAACGCTCCCCGGCTGCCGGTCGCGTGATCGGTGATCACCGGCAGCACCTGGCCGCAGGCCGCGCTCTGGAACGGCGCCACCTCCTGCACCGCGAGGGTCCCGCCGTAGGTGATCGCGCCCAGCACGTCGAGCCGGTCGTGAGTCGTGGCGCCGGCCACCTCGATGGTCACGCTGCTGGCGGCGTCGAGCACCAGCGAGGCGGCGGTGAGCGTACCGACCGGCGTGCCCGGCTGGATCCGCGCACCGGTCGCCGTGACGTTGCCGAGCGTCCCCGTGCCGGTCACCGTGCTCCCGGTCGCGGTCATCGGCCCGGTGACCACGCTGCCGGCTTCCGCCACGAACGTGGCCGCGTTCAGCGCCAGCGCCCCGGTCCCGGTGCTGCCGATCGTGCCGCGGTTCCGGAGCAGGCCGGTGACGCCGGCCCACTCCCCGGGGCCGAGCAGGCTGAGGGCGCCCTGGTTCACGGTGCTGTCGTGCGCCAGGCGCACGCCCGACGCGCCGGTGATGGTCATCGTGCCGGCGTTCACCACGCCTGGTCCGGTCACGGTGAGGAGGTGGCTCGGCGCGTCCAGTGTGAGGCTGCCGAGGTTCGTCAGCGGCCCGCCCGTGGCTCCGGCCAGGCGGACCGCGGCCGGCGCGGCTCCGCTCGGCCCGGTCGCGACGCGCAGCTGCACCCCGCTCGCGACGTCCCCGATGACCGCCGCCTCCTCGTGCCACATGGTATCGGCGCGGAGCTCGATGGTCCCCGACAGGGTCGGCGCGTCGAGGAACAGCGTGTCGCCGAAGAGCGTGAGCGGCGCCGCGCCGGTGGTGGGATGGGCGGGGAGGCTCCCGCCCTTCCAGTGCACCGACCCGTAGGCGTCGATCGCGCCGTCGCCGCCAAGGGCGCCACCCTCGAGGACCAGGCCGGGTTCCGCGGGGATCAGGTCGATCCGGCAGGACGGATTGGCGGTGTGGTTTCCGCTGCTCCGGATCGCCCCCGTGGCCGTCTCCAGGATCAGGAGGAGGCCATCGCAGGTGATGTCGCCCGGGAGCACCATCGAGTCGGCGTAGACCGCGACGCCGGTCCCCGTGATGGTCGTCCGGAGCGCACCCACGAGCGTGAACAGGCCGCCGGTCACGTCGACCACGGCGCCCTGCCGGATGCTGATGGTGCTGCCCTTCTCGATGCGCAGCTCGTCGCGGATCGTCCAGATCCCCGGTCCGGTCGGGGAGGCGATCTTGAGGGTGGCGCTCACCCCGGTGCCGCCCGCCACCACCGTCCCCACCGTCGGGTTCCCGCCGTCCACCGTCACGGTGTACGTGCCCGCGATGTCGATGCAGGCCACGTCCGTGGGGCCCGGCACGCCGAACGGCTTCCAGCTTCCGGGGGCCGACCAGTTGCCGTTCGCGGGCAGCCGCCAGTGGGTGGTGCAGGGCGCGGTCGCCGTTCGGGCCGCCGCGGGACTGGCCGGGGCGATCAGCCGGGGGGCCACGGGATCATCGGTGCATGCCAGGGCCAGCCCGGCACAGGCGAGGAGGGCGCGACGCATCGGAGGGCTCCGGGTCCGGGGAGTGCCAGGGTCTCCGGAGCATGGCGACATCGGGCGGGGAAGGTGGACAGGAGGGCAGGCGATTGGGCGATTAGGCGATTAGGCGGTAGGGCGGTAGGGCCGAGCCGCCGAGCCGCCGAGCCGCCGAGCCGTCGAGCCGCCGAGCCGCCGAGCCGTCGAGCCGCCGAGCCGCCGACCTACCCCCCCACCTCGAACATCCCCGGGATCTCGTAGAACTCGCCGCCGCCCACCATCAACGTCGGCGTGATGCCGAACATCTCCCGCCAGGTGCGCGTCAGGTGCGCCGAATCGGCGAAGCCCGCCGCGTGCGCGGCGCCGGAGAGGTTGAGCCCGCGGCCGAAGGCGCTGATGGCGCGGGTCAGCTTCCGCCACAGCTGGTAGCGGCGGAACGGGATCCCCACCTCGTCGCTGAAGAGGTGGGCAAAGCGGCTGGGCGAAAGGAACACCTCCCCCGCCACCTGGGCGAGCGAGAGCCGCGCCTCGCCGGCGGCCCGCACGTACGCCAGCGCCTTGACGATCCGCGGGTCGATGGTCCGCGCCGGCGGCGGCCCAGCGCAGAGGGCATGCACCACCCGCGTGATCACCCGCGCCGCCTCCTCCGCGGTCGGCCGCGCCTCCCGGAACCGGCGCAGCGCCGGCAGCTCCGCGTCGAGCCGCTCCGAGGCCACCGACGCGATCGGGTCGCGCAGCGACTGCTGCAGCCAGCGCCCTTCGCGGCTCTCCGGCTGCACGAAGATCATGGCGATCTCGTGCCCCAGCGGCGAGAACTCGTGCGGCGCGTCCGGCAGCACCGCCGCCGCCGCGAACTCCTGCCACGCCCCGTCCGGCGGCCGGAACGCCACCGGCCCATCCAGCCCGATCGAGATCTGGACCGCATGGTGGGCATGCGGCGGCACCATGCCGCTGGCCCGGCCGATGCCGAGCCAGCCCCCGTCCCAGAAGTAGACCAGGGGGCGCCACCCCTCCCCCGCCGGCGTGTCCGTGGTCGCCATGGCCGCGAAGCTACGCCCCCTTCCCCTGTCCGGCAACGCGCCACTCCGCCGCCCCGCAGCCGGTTCGTTCAAGGGCTTCGGCCGGATCGTTCAATCCCCACC
>JBGAPX010000002.1:0-82198 GCA_044221045.1 Gemmatimonadales bacterium | reverse complement strand
CCTGGGTGTGGCGGCGGGGCTGATCGCGCGGAGCGCGGTGGTGGTCAGCAACGACTCGGTGGCGCTGCACCTCGCCGGCGGACTGGCACGGCCGGCGGTGGCGCTCTTCGGGCCCACGGTCCCGGCCTTCGGGTTCGGCCCCCTCGGGGTCACTGACGTGATCGTGGAGCACCCGGCCCTGCCCTGCCGGCCCTGCTCGCCGCACGGCCCGCCCACCTGCCCGCTCGGGCATCACCGCTGCCTGCGAGAGGTCGGCGTGCCCGCGGTCCTGGCCGCGGTGACCGCCCGGCTGGAGTCAGCACGGCAGTAGAGAGAACCCGCCGGCGGCCCTATCATTCCTGCGGTCCCCGGTTCCGCCCCATCCCCCCAGCCCCCGCTCCCATGCGCTTCATCGTCGGCATCGACCTTGGCGGCACCAACATCGTCTCCGGGTGCGTGGCCGAGGACGGCAGCGCGCTGCACGGGACGCGCAGCGAGCCCACCGGCGCGGAGGAGGGTCCGGACGCGGTGGTCCGGCGGATCATCCGGTCGGCGCAGGCCAGCATCGCCGCGACCCAGGCCGAGGTGCCCGGGGCCGAGATCGTCGGGGCGGGGATCGGCTCGCCTGGTCCGCTCGATACCCGGACCGGGATCGTGCTGCTCACCCCCAACCTCGGCTGGGTCAACATGCCGCTGCGGGCGCGCCTGCAGGAGGGCCTCGGCCTGCGCACCGCGCTCGACAACGACGCCAACTGCGCGGTGCTCGGCGAGTGGTGGCGGGGCGCGGCCCGCGGCACGCGGCAGGCGCTCGGGCTGACCATCGGCACCGGGATCGGCGGCGGGATCATCATCGACGGGCGGCTCTACCACGGGGCCTCGGACATCGCCGGCGAGATCGGCCACATGACCATCGACGCCAACGGCCGCCGCTGCAAGTGCGGCAACTACGGCTGCGTCGAGGCCTACGCCTCGGGGCCCAACATCGCGCTCCGCGCGGTCGAGGCCATCGAGAGCGGCTCGGTCTCCAGCCTGGCCAGCTACGTAGGCGGCGACCTGCGCCAGATCACCGCCCAGACGGTGTACCAGGCCGCCCAGGCGGGCGACGAGCTGGCCCTCGAGGTGGTGCGGGACACGGCCAAGTTCCTCGGCGCCGCGGTGGGCAGCCTGATCAACATCTTCAACCCGGAGGCGGTGGTGATCGTCGGCGGCGTGACCCTGGCCGGCGAGAGCCTCTTCGAGCCGCTGCGGCGCGAGGTCACGCGGCGCGCCTTCAAGCCGGCGGTCCAGGTGTGCCGGATCGTGCCCGGCGAGCTCACCGGGGTGGCCGGCGTGTACGGCGCGGCCCGCGCCTACCAGGAGCAGGTCGAGGCGGGGATCGTGTGACGACCGCGGGCCAGCCCAGCCGGCGGCGCGTGGGCGTCCTCGGCTCGCTCGTGTGGGACGAGATCCATGGCCGCGACCCCGCGGCCACCGTGGTCGAGGAATGGGGCGGGATCGCCTATGCCCTGGGCGGCTTCGAGGCCGCGCTCGATCCCGGGTGGCAGGTGGTGCCGCTCATCAAGGTGGGCCACGACCTGGCGGGCGAGGCCGCGACGTTTTTCCGCGGCCTCACCCGGCTGGTCCCCGGGGGTCGCGGCGTGCTGGTCCCGGTCCCCAACAACCGCGTCACCCTGCGGTACCTCTCCGCCGAACGCCGGTGCGAGCGGATGTCGGGGGGAGTCCCGGGCTGGACCTGGGCCGAGCTCGGGCCGATGGTGCGCGACCTCGACGCCCTGTACCTCAACTTCATCTCGGGCTTCGAGCTCGAGCTGGGCACGGCGCAGGCGCTGCGGCAGGCCTTTCCCGGCCCCATCTATGCCGACCTGCACAGCCTGCTCTTCGGCATGCCGCAGGATGGCGTGCGCCACCTCCGCCCGCTGGCCGACCCGGCCGCGTGGCTCGCCTGCTTCGACGTGGTCCAGATGAACGAGGACGAGATGGCGATGTTCGGTCCCGATCCGCTCTCGGTGGCGGCCATGGCGCTCGCCGCCGGGGTCCGGCTGCTGGTGGTGACGCTGGGGCCGCGGGGCGCGGTGTACGTGGCCGCGCCGGGCTTCGACGGCTTCCCGGCCCCGGGCGCCGGGCGGCCGCCAGGTGCCGGCGAGACGGCGGTCCGGACGGCGTTGGTGCCGGCACCGACGGTCGAGGCGCTCGACCCCACCGGCTGCGGGGACGTCTTCGGCGCGGTGCTGGCGGCGCGGCTCGCCGCCGGCGCGCCGGTCGAGGCGGCCATCGCGGAGGCCAACCGGCTGGCCGCGCGCAACGCGTCGCTGCGCGGCGCCGGCCGGCTGGGCGGGCTCCTCCGCGGCGAGCTGGTGCCGGCGGGGGCGCCCGCGTGACCCGCATCGTGGAAGTCCCGTCGTTCTTCGACGACCGGAGCTTCGAGGGATTCGCCACCGCGCTCACCGCCGGCCCGCTCACCGACAAGCTGCTCTTCGATGCCCGCGGCGCCCAGTGGAGCTCGCCGTACGGCTTCGTCGCCATGCTGACCGCGGCCCAGGCCGTGCACGAGGCCGGCGGCCCCCGGCCCCAGTTCACGGTGCCGGGCGCGGAGGACGTGCGCCGGTACTGGGCCCGCACCGGGTTCTTCCGGCACCTGGCGGAGCTGGTGGAGATCGCCGGGAAGGTGCCGCGGGTGAAGGTGGAGGAGCAGTCCGACGTGCTGCTGGACGTGACGCCGGTCCGGGCGTCCGAGGACGTGCACGCGGTGGTGGGCAAGATCCAGTCCGCGGCGTCCCGCATTCTGCACGGGGAGCTGGGCCTCGAGGCCAAGGCCACGATGGGATTCGCCATGGCACTTTCGGAGGCATGTCAGAATATTGTGGAGCACGCGGGGACCGGCGGCTGGGTCTCGGTGCACGCCTACAGCTTCCGGAAGCGGCTGCGGCGGCGGGTGGTGGTGATCGCGGTGAGCGACGCCGGCGTGGGCTTCCGCCGGTCGCTCGAGCCCACCCAGGCGCGCCGCTTCGGCGACCGCTGGGGCGACGGCGCGGCGCTCGAGGCGGCGGTCATCCAGAACGTGAGCCGCTTCCGCGACCCCGGCCGCGGCCAGGGGATCGCGGGCATCAAGCGGTACCTCGCGCGGTGGGAGGGCAAGCTCACGATCCGCAGCGGCACCGCACGCATCGCGATCGTCCCGCCGTGGGATGACGACAGCCCGATGCTCGAACATCTCGCCCCGTTTCCGGGCGCCCAGGTTCAGATCGTGATTCCGGCCCAGCAGGACGAGCCACAGGACGACGCATGAGGCAGACCATCCGGGTGGAGCGGCTCCTGCGGGAGTCGGTGGAGACGCCCTACTGCAACCTGGTCACCCGGACCACGGGGCGGCTGGTGCGCAGCAGCATTGCGCGCGCCCTCGAGGCCGACGGCGCGCCGCTGGCGCTGCTCGACTTCAGCGACGTGGGCCTGGTGGACTTCAGCTGCGCCGACGAGATCGTCGCCAAGCTGCTGCTCGACCCGCCGACCGGCGCGTACCTGGTGCTGCAGGGGCTGGGCGAGGAGCAGCTGGAGGCCATCGAGCACGTGCTGCAGCACCACGAGCTGGCGGCCCTGGTCCACGATCCCGCGCACGGCGGGGCCCGGCCCGTGGGCCGGGTGAGCCCGGACCTCCGGACGGTCTTCTTCCACCTGCGTGAGGCGGGGCCCTCCACCGCCGCCAGCCTGGGCACCCGGCTCGGCTGGGCTCCGGGCCACGCCGCCGACCTGCTCGACACCCTGGTCCGGCTGCGGCTGGCGCGGGTCGCCGACGGGCTGTACGCCCTCCCCCTCGACGCATGAAGCGCAAGCCCGGACTCGCCACCCTCGCGGTGCACGGCCAGCCGGCGCGCCGGGGCGACTGGCTGCCGGTCAGCACCCCGATCTACCAGAGCAGCACCTTCACCAACCCGGTGGGGAGCGGCGAGGAGGTCATGTACACCCGGTACGGGAACAACCCGAACCAGGTGAGCCTGGCGGCGCGCTATGCCGCGCTCGAGGGGGCGGAGGCCGCCCTGTTCGTGTCCAGCGGGATGGCGGCCACGGCGCTGGCCCACCTGGCGGTGCTGCGGCCCGGGGACCACCTGCTCTCGAGCGCCTGGATCTACGGCGGCACCCGCCGCCTGTTCGAGGAAGAGTTCGGCCGGCTGGGCATCGACGTGACCTATGTGCCGCCCGACCAGCCGCGCCTGTGGCGGCGGTCGGTGCGGAAGAGCACCCGCGCGGTCTTCGTCGAGACCCCCACCAACCCGCTGCTCCGGGTGGTGGACCTCACCCCGATGGCGCAGATCGCACGGGACTCGGGGCTGGCGCTGCTGGTGGACGCCACCTTCGCCAGCCCGATCAACTACCGGCCCCTGGAGCATGGCGCCGACATCGTGATCACCAGCGCCACCAAGTACCTCAACGGCCACAGCGACGTCATCGCCGGCGCGGTCGCGGCCTCGGGCTCGATCATCGAGGAAGTGACCCGCCTGATGACGCTGTGGGGCCAGGCGCTCGACCCGCACGCCGCGTGGCTGGTGGAGCGGGGGATGCGCACCCTCGAGCTCCGGATGGCGCGGCACAACGAGAACGGCCTGGCGGTGGCCACGTGGGCGGAACAAGCTGACGGCATCACCCGGGTCTGGTACCCTGGCCTCGCGAGCCATCCCGACCACGCCTTTGCCGCCGAGGTGCTGTCGGGCTACAGCGGGATGATCGGACTCGAACTCAAGGGCGGGACCC
This sequence comes from Gemmatimonadales bacterium, assembly GCA_044221045.1. GTDB lineage: Bacteria > Gemmatimonadota > Gemmatimonadetes > Gemmatimonadales > GWC2-71-9 > JADJOM01. The sequence goes on along the minus strand of JBGAPX010000002.1, from coordinate 77,476 downwards.
GCGCCACCGAGCGGATGCTCCGGAAGCTCAAGCTCATCACCCATGCCCCGAGCCTGGCGGGGGTGGAGAGCCTGGTGTCCGAACCCCGCCTCACCAGTCACGTTGCCCTGACCGATGCCGAGCGCGCCCGGCAGGGGATCCCGGACGGGTTCATCCGGCTCTCCTGCGGCATCGAGGACGCGGCCGACATCATCGCCGACCTGGCCCAGGCGCTGGGGTAGGCGGCTCGGCGGCTCGGCGGCTCGGCGGCTCGGCGGCTCGGCGGCTCGGCGGCTCGGCGGCTCGGCGGCTCGGCGGCTCGAAGCTAGCCAGGCAGCCGTCCTTACCGCCCTTACCGCCCTTACCGCCCTTACCGCCCTACCGCCCCCCGGCCCGACCCTCCTATCTTCCCCGCGTGATCCGCTTCTCGCACGTCTTCAAGGACTACCCCAAGGGCGCGGCCCTGAAGAACGTCTCCCTCCACATTGCGAAGGGCGAGTTCGTCTTCCTCACGGGTCACTCGGGCGCCGGGAAGTCCACCATGCTCAAGCTGATCTACGGGGAGCTGCGCCCCTCGAGCGGCGACGTGCGGGTGTCCGGGTTCAATATCGCGGAGCTGGGCCCGGCCGAACTCCCGCGGCTCCGCCGGCGGCTGGGCATCGTGTTCCAGGACTTCCGGCTGCTCGAGGACCGGACGGCGGAGGAGAACGTGGCGTTCGCGCTGGAGGTCACCGGGGCGCGCGCCGACGCCATCCCCTCGCGGGTGATGCGGGTGCTGACCCAGGTGGGCCTGGCCGCCAAGGCCTCCGCCTACCCGCAGGAGCTCTCCGGCGGCGAGCAGCAGCGGGTAGCGATCGCCCGGGCGCTGGTGAATGATCCCACCATCCTGGTGGCCGACGAGCCCACCGGCAACCTCGACGAACGGGCCACCCGCGGCGTCTTCCAGCTGATCCGCGAGATCAACGCCGGCGGCACCGCCGTGGTGATGGCCACCCACGACCTCGACCTGGTCAAGCAGACCACCTACCGGACCGTCGAGATGCGCGAGGGGGCCGTGGTCTTCGACTCCGGCGTGGACGAGGGCGCGGGGGAGGCCCCCGAATGAGGCTGCTCGTCCGCGAGGCCCTGCTCGCCTTCCGCCGCGCCCCGCTGCTCTCGGCGCTCTCCATCACGACCATCGGCTTCTCGCTCTACGCCGTGGGGCTGTTCGCGCTGGTGGCGGTGAACCTGCGCGAGGCGCTGCGCGGGGTGGAGCAGCGGGTGGAGGTGGTGGCGTACCTGCTGCGCGGCACGCCCCCGGAGACCATCGCCCAGGCGTCGCAGGACATCGCCGCGTTCCCCGAGGTGGCGCGGGTGACGTTCGTGAGCGAGGACGAGGCGCTCAAGCGCGCCCGGGCCGAGCTGGTGGAGTTCCGCGACGCCTATCGGGACCTGGCGGTGAACCCGCTCCCCGCCTCGCTCGAGATCCAGCTCAAGGACGGCTACCGCACCGGCGAGCACACCGCCGCCGTGGCCGACCGGCTGCGCGGCTACAGCTTCATCGACGACGTGCGGTACGGCCGGGAGTGGGTGGAGAAGCTCGACCGGCTGCGCAACATCGCGGGGATCGTGGGACTCACGATCGGGCTCGCCTTCGCCGCGGTGGCGGTGGTGATCATCGGCGTGACCATCCGGATCACGGTGCTGCAGCGCTCCCGCGAGATCGCCATCATGCGGCTGGTGGGCGCCACCCGCGGCTTCATCCGCGGGCCCTTCCTCCTCGAAGGGGCGCTCAAGGGCCTGTTCGGCGGCCTGGTGGCGATCGGCCTCTCCTACGGCACCTACCTCATGTTCCGCGGCCAGATCGAGCTGGCCACCTCCGGGATCGTCTTCCTGCAGCCGCCGCAGCTCGTCATGGGCGTGCTGTTCGGCGTGGCCATCGGGCTGGGCGGCAGCCTGGTGAGCGTGGGCCGGCACCTGCGGAATGTCTGACGGCCCGTCATTCCGGCGGCACGGCCGCGCGGGCCGCGTGGCCTGGCGACTGGCCCTGCTGCTCGCCGCGCTCACCGCCGGCAGCGCCCCCCTCCACGCCCAGAACGACCTCGAGGACTCCCGCCGCCGGCTGGAGGAGATCCGGCGCGAGCGGGAACGGCTGGAGCGGGAGCGCACCCGGCTCCGGGGCGAGGTGCACGACCTGGGCGAGGAACTCGACAACCTGGAGCGGCAGCGGCGCAGCACCAACCGGATCGTCAACGAGCTCGAGAACCAGATCGGCGGGCTCAACTCGCACGTGGACCAGTCGAGCGCCTCGCTGGCGCTGGCGCAGGACAACCTGGCCGAGAAGCGGGCGGTGCTGGCCCGGCGACTGGCCGAGATCTACAAGCGCGGCCGCCTGTACACCTTCGAGGTGCTGGTGGCGGCGCAGTCCTTCGGCGACCTCCTCTCGCGCTACAAGTACCTCTACCTGCAATCGCGCCAGGACAAGTCGCTGCTGGCCGACGTGGAGAAGTTGACGATCCAGGTGGAACGGCGGCGGCGGGAGATCCTCTCGGTCCGCACCCAGCTGGACCAGAGCCGGGAGGAGCGCGAGGCGGAGCTGCGGCGCTACTCGAGCCTGGTCGACGAGCGGGCCAGCCGGCTGAACGAGGCCCGGCGGACGGCCCGGACCACCGAGCAGCGGCTCTCCGCGCTGGAACGGGACGAGTCACGGCTCAATGACCTGCTGGCGGAGCTGGAGCGGGCGCGGCGCAACACCCAGCCCCGGGTCCCGGCGGCCGGGACGGGCCCGGCCACCCTCACCACCGCCGACATCGGCAAGCTCGACTGGCCGGTGGAGGGCCCGATCCTGACGCGCTTCGGCCCCGAGACCCTGGGCTCCGGCGCCACGATCGTCAACAACGGCATCCGGATCGGGGCCCCGGAAGGCACGGCGGTGCGGGCGGTCGAGGCGGGCACGGTGGAACGGGTACAGTCGCTCGGGACCTACGGGCTCACCATTTTCCTGGCCCACGGCAACGGCTACCGTTCGCTCTACATGCAGCTGACGGAGGCGAAGGTGGCGGCGGGCGAGCGGGTGACGAAGGGGCAGGTGCTGGGGACGGTCGGCGGGGCCAACAGCGACCAGGGACCGCACCTCGAGTTCCAGATCCGGGGCGAGGACGGCATCGCCCTCGACCCTGCCGACTGGCTCAAGCGGCGGCGGTAGCCGGGCTCAGGCGGTGACGGTGTCGGCGGTGCCGATGCGGCCGTCGGTCTGGGCCTTGCCCCGGAGCAGGGCGGCCTCGACCAGGGCGAAGAGGTCCTGGGTCTCGCTGGCGGCGGGGTGGGGAAAGGTGACGATGCCGGCGGAGAGCGCCGGGCGGTCGTCACGACCCAGGTCGGGGAAGTCGTGGGCCTCGATGCGCTCGCGCACCCGCCCGATCGAGGCTCGCGCCCCCACCAGGTCGGTCTCGGGCAGCAGCAGGGCAAACTCGTCGCCGCCGTAGCGCCCCACGAAATCCGGCGCCCGGACCTCCTTGAGCAGCAGCCCGCCCAGCTCCGCCATCACCCGGTCCCCCACGACGTTGCCGAACTGCTCGTTGTAGCGGCGCAGGTGGTCCACGTCGAGCAGCACCAGGGAGAACGTGAGCGCGTAGCGCCGCGCCCGCTGGAACTCCTCCTGGATGCGCCGGTCGAGGGCGTCGAGGTTGCCGCAGCCGGTGAGCATGTCCGTGGCGAGGGCGCTCGCCTGCCGGCGGGCGATGCCGGCGCGTCGCTCCTCGTTCTCCAGCATTCGCGCCGCGGCCCGCAGCAGGCGCTCCGCGAACCCGAGCTGCTCGGCGCTGAGCGGCGGGTCCTCGCGGCGGGTGCGCAGCAGGAAGACGCCGGCGGGCTTCCCGTGCAGGTTCACCGGGATCACCGCGACGCTGCGTACGTCGGCGGCGACGCCGAGGTCCCGCCAGACCGGGCGGATCTCCTCGAAGAAGGCGTGCTGCTCGAGGTCGGGAATGAAGACGGTCTTCTCGGTGCGGAGCGCCTCGCGGATCTCCGGGTAGCGGTAGAGGTCCACGCGGAGGTCGCGCGTCGCGGGCTTCTCGCACACGGCTACCACGCGGCCGTAGCGTTCCCAGGGGGAGGCGAGGAGGAAGGAGCAGCGGGGCAGTTCCAGGGCGAGGCCCACCCGGCGCACGAGGGTCTCGACAATGGTGTCGGAGCGGAGGGCCGAGGACAGTTCCTCGAGGATGTCGAACATCAGCTCCTGCCGCCACACCACCGCCCGCTCGGGCGCCGGACTGCCGGCGCGGCGCAGCCGGGCCGCGACCCGCGCGGTAAGCTCCTGCAGGTGTACCGGGGCCATCATGGCGTCGTCGGCCCCCATGAGCAGCGCCTTGGCGGCGCCATCGGGGTCGTGCTCGCCGAGGACGACCACCCGCGGGATGGCGTACCAGGCCTCCCCGGCCAGGGTGGTCAGGGCCTGCTCCAGGTGCGCGTCGGCCTTGCGGGCGGTCAGGAGGACCAGGTCGGGGGCGGCCGCCGGCGGATGCTCCACCGCGGAGCCCTGCGCCTCGAGCAGGTGATAGCCCCCGCGCGCCAAGGCGCGCTCCAGCCCGGTGGGGCGTGAAGCGGCGTCGCCGAGCAGCAGGATCCGGCGCGGAGCGGGAGAGTCGGTCACGTGTATGAGGGGTGCCGGCGTGGCGGCCGGAATCGTAGCCGGACCAGTAGCCCTGTCAAGGAATTCCGCACATGAAGAAAGCCCCCGCGACGGTCGCGGAGCTGCTCGGCGCCCACGTCTCGACCCAGGGTGGGGTGCACACGGCACCGGCCCGGGCCGAGGCCATCGGCGCCACTGCGCTCCAGCTGTTCACGAAGACCCCGAACCAGTGGCGCGAGCCGCAGATCACACCCGAGGTCCGGGATGCCTTCCAGCGGGAGCTGGCGCGTACCGGGATTCGGGGGGTCGTGTCGCATGATTCATACCTGATCAACCTCGCAAGTCCTGATGCGGAGCTAAGTAAGCGCTCCGTCGCGTCTTTCACTGCGGAGCTGGAGCGGTGTGAGAGCCTGGGCATCCCGTACGTGGTGTCGCATCCGGGCAACTATATGGATGATTCATCCCGCGGTTTGGCCCGGAACGCCGAGAACTACGCCCGCTGCCTCGACCGGGTGCCAGGCCGGGTCATGGTCCTGCTGGAGACGACCGCCGGGACCGGGACGGCCCTGGGCTCACGGTTCGAGGAGCTGGCCGCGCTCCGGGAGGCCATCCCCGAGCCGTACCGCACGCGGGTCGGCTTCTGCGCCGACACCTGCCACCTGTTCGCCGCCGGCTATGACCTGGTGCATGATTATGACGGGGTCTGGAAGCAGTGGGAGGCCTGCCTCGGGCTCCAGCACCTGCGCTGCCTGCACCTCAACGACTCCAAGACCCCGTTCGGCTCGCGCCGTGATCGCCATGAACTCATTGCCGAGGGGAGCCTCGGCGCGGCGCCCTTCCGGCGCATCATGACCGACCCCCGCTTCGCGGCGGTGATCAAGGTCCTCGAGACCCCCAAGGGCGAGGACATGGTGACCCTGGACCGCAAGATGCTGCGGCGCCTGCGTGCGTATGCCCGGTCCGGCCGTCGTCTCCCACGTTGACCCTCCCCCCTTCGGACGGCATCTTACGCGCCATGCGCATCCACCACGCCACCCTGCTGTTGGCGCTCCTGGCCCCGGCGGCAGCCGCCGGGCAGGCCCGCTACAGCCTGACCCTGGGCGCCACCGGCGGCACCCGCCTCGCGACCGACCGGATCTTCCAGGATATCCAGGTGACCCAGGCGATCGCGCCGACGGTCACCCTGGGCGCCTCGCTCCCCGTTTCCCCGCGTGAACGGGCGGGGATCGAGATCGCGCTCGGCTTCGGGAAGACCCGCATCAAGGAAACCGGCCTGCCCACCGCCGATGGCCCCGGCTTCCGGACCCTGTCCGTGACCGGTGGCGTGCAGGGCCCGGTCTTCGGCCCGATCGGCTACCGGTTCGGTGCCGGAATCCTCAAGTACCTCCCGGACAAGGAAGGCATCTTCCGGCAGGGCGGGCCCACGCTGCTGGTGCTTTCGGGCGGGGCCGACATCCGGCTCCCGATCCCGGCGCCGGTGGGCATCGTGGCCCGCATCCGGTACGACTACCAGCGCTTCAACACGGACGAACTGCAGGCGACCGGCTTCGCGCGCACGCAGGACGTGCACCGGGTCGGCGTCGGCCTTGGCATCGAGTACCAGCGCAAATGACCCGACTCCAGCTGCTCGGCGCCATCGGCGCCACCCTCGTCGTCACCGCCGCCTGCTCCGACATGGTGGCCCCGACCCGCGGCACCCGGTACGACTGGCGCCTGATTGTTGGCTACGACAGCGCCGGCCCGCGGGTGGACACCCTGAGCTTCCACTGGCCGCGGAACCGGCTGCCGGTCCGGATCTGGGTGGAGGACCAGTACAACCTCCCCGCCCGGGTGCGCGAAGGGATCGGCCTCTGGAAGGGCGCCCTGCTGTATGGCGAGTGGGATGCGAGCGTGGTGCAGGATTCCAGCACCGCCGACGTGATCATCCGCGCCATCCAGCCGCCGCCCCAGACCCTGCCTTCCCCGCCGGTCCGGCTGGGCGGGGCAGTGCTCTCCTGCGAGGGGGCCACCGACATCGACACGGTGAGCACCCGGTTCGAACTGGCGGTCCCGGTTCGGGCGTACGTCTACCCCACGCTGCCCAACGCCCCGGACCTGACCCAGTGCCTCCGCACCGTGACCGCGCACGAACTGGGGCACACCCTCGGGCTGTTCCAGCATTCCACCGACAGCCTGGACCTGATGTTCACCACCCCGGTGGCCACCAGCCTCTCGGAGCGGGACTTCGGGACCATCAACAACGCCTACCATTACCCGCCGGACATGGTGCCCGTCGGGCCCTGAGCGGCCCGGAGGCTGCATAATTTCCCAAGCATTGCCCCCGTGGCCACCCGCTGCCGAAATTCCGGGCTCCTGAGCGGGTGGCCGCGGCGCGTCCGGCCCGGCCCCGCCCCTTCCCTTTGAGGAGCATGGCATGACCGCCACGGCCGAGCCGCGGAGCACGGAGCTGAACTGTCCCGAGTGGGTGACCAGCGCGCGGGTGCGCGCCTGGGTCGCGGAGATCGCCGCGCTCACCGAGCCGGACCGGATCCACTGGTGCGACGGCTCCGAGGCCGAGAACGAGGCCCTGCTCGAGCAGATGGTGCAGTCCGGCACCCTCAGGCGCCTCAACCCCGCCAAGCGGCCCGGCAGCTTCCTCGCGCTCTCCGACCCGACCGACGTGGCGCGGGTCGAGGACCGCACCTTCATCTGCAGCCAGCGCCGCCAGGACGCCGGCCCCACCAACAACTGGGTCGACCCGCGCGAGATGCGGCTCACCCTGCGGCGGCTGTTCACCGGCAGCATGCGCGGCCGCACGATGTACGTGGTGCCCTTCAGCATGGGGCCGCTGGGCTCGCCGCTGGCGCACGTGGGGGTGGAACTCACCGACTCGCCCTACGTGGTGGTGAGCATGCGGATCATGACCCGCATGGGCAAGGGCGCGCTCGCGGCGCTGGGCGACGGCGAGTTCGTCCCCTGCGTGCACAGCGTGGGCCGGCCGCTCGCGCCCGGCGAGGCCGACGTGCCATGGCCCTGCAACCGCGACGACAAGTACATCGTGCACTTCCCGGACGAGCGGAGCATCTGGTCCTACGGCAGCGGCTACGGCGGCAACGCCCTGCTCGGCAAGAAGTGCTTCGCGCTCCGGATCGCCTCCGTGATGGGCCGGGACCACGGCTGGATGGCCGAGCACATGCTCATCCTCGGCATGCAGAGCCCCGAGGGCGACAAGCGCTACCTGGCCGCCGGGTTCCCCAGCGCCTGCGGCAAGACCAACCTGGCCATGCTGCTGCCGCCCAAGGGGTGCGAGGGGTGGAAGGTCACCACCCTGGGCGACGACATCGCCTGGATCCGGCCCGGCCCCGACGGCCGGCTGTACGCCATCAATCCCGAGGCGGGATTCTTCGGCGTGGCCCCCGGGACGTCGGAGAAATCCAATCCCATCGCCATGGCCACGATCGCCAGGAACACCATCTTCACCAACGTGGCGCTGACCCCCGACGGCGACGTCTGGTGGGAGGGCATGACGGAGCACGCCCCGCCGGAGCTCACCGACTGGCAGGGGCAGCACTGGACGCCGGGCAGCGGCCGCAAGGCGGCGCACCCCAACGCCCGCTTCACCGCCCCGGCCTCGCAGTGCCCGTCGATGGACCCGGAGTGGGAGAACCCGGACGGGGTGCCGATCAGCGCCTTCCTGTTCGGCGGCCGCCGGGCCTCGCTGGTGCCGCTGGTGGTGCAGGCGGTCAACTGGAACTTCGGGGTGTATACCGCGGCCACCATCGGCTCCGAGACCACCGCCGCGGCCACCGGGCAGGTGGGCCAGGTCCGGCGTGACCCGATGTCCATGCTGCCGTTCTGCGGTTACCACATGGGCGACTACTTCAATCACTGGCTGCAGCTGGGCCGCCACATCGTGGACCCGCCGCGTATCTTCTGCGTGAACTGGTTCCGCAAGGACGCCGAGGGGAACTTCATCTGGCCGGGGTACAGCCAGAATCTCCGGGTGCTCAAGTGGATCTTCAACCGGGTGCGCGGGCAGGGAGGCGCCACCGAGAGCCCGCTGGGCTGGATGCCCCGTTACGAGGACATGGACTGGACCGGCCTCGAGGACTTCGGCCCGGAGACCTTCCGCGACCTCATGTCGGTGCCCCGCGAGGCGTGGAAGCTCGAGGTCCTGGGCCACCAGGAGCTGTTCGAGCGCCTGTATGACCGGATGCCGAAGGAGTTCATCCTGATGCGCGAACTCCTGCTCTCGAGCCTGTGGCGCTCCCCCGAGGAGTGGAAGCTGGCCCACGAGACCGAGGACGACTAGGCGGCTCGGCGGCTCGGCGGCTCGGCGGCTCGGCGGCTCGAGGGTTGCCGGGCCGCCAAGCTGTCCAGCCCCCGATCGCCGTATTCCGGCCCTCGTCTGCCCCCCCTCCTCCTGCTAGCTTCCCGCCCCATGGGCGACTTCGACGTCATCCGCGATCCCCTCTGGGACAATATCCGCCTCGACCCGCTGACCACCACGGTGCTGGACACCGCGCCGATGCAGCGGCTGCGCTACATCCGCCAGCTCGGCCACGCCTTCCTCGTCTATCCCGGCGCCACGCACACCCGTTTCGAGCACGCCCTGGGCGCCTTCCACCTGACCCGGCGCGCGCTGGCCGCCCTCGATGAACGGGGGGAGCTGTCCGTGGTCCCGGCGGAACAGCAGCTGGCGACCCGCCTGGCGGCGCTGCTCCACGACATCGGGCACTACCCCTTCTCGCACGCGCTCGAGGAGGCGGGGTTCCCGAGCCACGAGCGGCTGGGGGTGGAGCGGCTGCACCGCCCACCGCTCGCCCAGGTCCTCGCCGAGGCGGGCGGGCCTTCGCTCGCCGGCCGCGTGGGGGCGTTCATCACCGGCCAGAGCCCGAGCCCGCTGCAGGGCCTCATCTCCGGCTCGCTGGACCTCGACAAGATCGACTACCTGAGCCGCGACGCCCGCATGTGCGGGGTCCCCTACGGCGCGGTGGACGTCGACCGGCTGCTCGCCTCGCTCACGCTCATCGAGACCGCGCCGGGGCACCTGGAGCTCGGGGTGCAGGAAAAGGGCATCAGCGCGCTCGAGTCGCTGCTCTTCGCCAAGTACCAGATGTACCGCAACGTCTACTGGCATCACGCGGTCCGCAGCGCCACCTGCATGTTCAAGCGCGCCGTGCGGGCCGCGGTGGCCGGCGGCGCACTGGCTCCCGACGAGGTGGCCGACGCCACCGACGACGGCCTGACCGAACGGCTGAGCGCGGTGGACCACACCGGCCTGGCCCGCGCGGTCCCGGCCCGGCGGCTCTACAAGCGGGCCCTCGACCTCCCAGCCAGCGAGGTCCCGCGGGAGACCGAGCCCTGGGTGCGCGAACGGCCCGACGTGCTGGAGCGGGTGGAGGACCGACTGGCCGCCGAACTCGGACTCGCCCCCGGGGAACTGCTGCTGGACTTCCCCAGCAACCCCTCCATGCTGGCCGTCGACCTCCCGCTCCGAACCCGCACCGGCACGATCGAGCGCCTGACGGGCGAGGGCGTCGCGGGACAGTTCGGCCTGCCCCGCGTGGCCGACGAGCTCTATCGCAGCGCCCGCCGCCTCCGCGTGTTCGCCGCCACGCCGCTCGCCCGCGACCTCACCCCGGTCCGGGAACTGGTGGCGCTCCCCCCGGCGGCCGTCCTCGAGCGGCTGGACCGCGGCCTCACGCTGCTTCCCCGCTGAGTCCGATGAAAGCGCTGACGATCCTGGCCTGGGTCCTGTTCGGGATCGATGCCCTGGTGGTCATCAACCTGTGGCTCATGAAGAACATGGGCGACGATGCCGCGGGCCGCGGCATGGCCACCGGTTTCGCGATGCTCCTCACCCCCGTGGTCCTGGCGCTCGGGGCCCTGCTCTTCTGGGCCACCCGCAGCGGCTCCAGGCCGGGCATCCTGGTGGCCCTCGCCATCGTGGGGATTCCCCTCTGGATGGGCATCGCCAACTACGGCCGGGAGCTCCGGCAGCAGCTCTTCCGCGGCCTGCGGCGGCGCCAGGAGCTGGTCTACCAGGACCCGAAGCTCTCGGCAATCGCTCGAGCCCTCCGGGACAAGGACCCGGCGCTGGTCCGTGCGCTCGTGGCGGGATCCACGCTCGACTGGACGGCCCGCAACAGCGACGGCATGACGATCCTGGGCTTCGCGGTGAATCGGGTCATCGACATGTACCGCACGCCGCAGGACGTGGAATCGGTGCGCATCCTCCTCGAGGCCGGCGCCCCGCCGGCCAGCGATATCCTCGGCCCCGACAAGGTGCTCCTCGAATGGGTACTGGGCGGCAACGCTCAGGAGGCGTATGACGTCCTGCACCTGCTGTTCAAGGCCGGCGCCGACCCGAACGTCACCACGATCGACGCAGGTGACCGCCGATCGCTGCTGTTCATCAGCTACATGGACCTGCCCGAGCTCCGGATCTTCGTGGAGCACGGCGTGAACCTGGAGGCGCTGGACACGCGGTCCGACCAGCTCGGCTGGAACGTGCTCATGCAGGCCGCGAACAACGGCGACTGGCCCACCGCCACGTTCCTGCTCGAGGCAGGCGCCCGTACCGATGTGGTCGCGGCCGACGGGCACACCACCCTCGAGACCCTCCTGGCAGACGCCGCCCAGGGGTACCAGCGGGACGCGGAGGGGTACGACGACTTCGTGCAGGCGCTGGCCCGCCGGCGGGCCGGACGGTGAGCGCAGGCGGCGCGTCGGCCGAACAGCTCCGGGTGCTGCTGGCGTTCCCACCGGCGCTGCGACAGCTGGTGGAGGCCGAACTCGCAGCCGGCAACGGCATCCAGCACGCCGGGGGCGGCTTTCCCGCCCCGCCCGCGGGCGCGCAGGTGATGCTGACCGAGGCACTCCGAGCAGATCCGCCGCTCCTCGACGGGCTGGTGGTGCGGGAGCGGAACAGCTCCCTCAACCACCTCGAGATCACCGATGGGCAGGGCTTCTACTGGGTGCTCACCCCGCCGCTTCCCCCGCCGGAGCCGCCGGACATGGACGCCATCCGGCGCCAGCACCAACCGCCACCGCTGCCCCTCCCTGCCGCGCCCCTTGGCCACGCGGACGGCGAGCGGCTCGAGATGGACATCCGCGGCGAGACCCTCGTGTACCACCGGGCGGGGCGGACGGCGTACCTGGCATGGACCTACACCCAGGGCCACCGGGTGTATCGCTCGAGCCTGCGGGAGTGGGCGGGTCCTGAGCCGGGACAGACCGCGCCGCTCACCGTCGAGGAGCGTGAAGCCGTGCTCCAGCGGATCATCCAGCTGGCCCAGGGACGCCTCGGCCTGAGCGACGTCCGGATCGAGGACTGACCGGCCAGGCGGCACATGTCAGCCAGATGACAATCGAGTGAGGGCCGCCCCGGAGATCTTGCGCGACGGGCGCGGATTTCCCACCATCGAAGCACGCCACCATCCGAGTGCCGCGTGCTCCCAGGCTGCTTCTTCTGTGATGCCCCGCTGGGCCGCAACGACGAGATCGAGGCCTGCCCCGTGGGGCAGCGCCTCGCCTTCGACGCGGCCCGCGGCCGGTTCTGGGTGATCTGCCCCTCCTGCGGCCGCTGGAACCTGGCGCCGCTCGACGATCGCTGGGAGGCCATCGAGGACTGCGAGCGCCGCTTCCGGGCCTCGCAAGTGCGCGTGAGCACCGACGAGGTCGGGCTCGCGCGGCTGCGGAGTGGACTGGAACTGGTGCGGATCGGGCGACCGGTGCTTCCGGAATTCGCGGCGTGGCGGTACGGCGAGACCTTCATGCGCCGGCACCGGCGCGCGGGTCCGCGCCGACTGGGGCATCGCGTCACCCTCCCGGCCATGCTCTGCGCCACGCCGCTCGTCGCCGCCGCCCTCGGCGCCGCGGGGGGCGTCGCGCTGCTCGGCGCCGCGGCGTTGGCGGCCCACCGGCTCCACCGCCGCCCGGCGCTCGCGATCCCCCTGGCCCGCGGGGGGACCCTGGAACTCGCCGAGGAACAGGTCCGCCAGGCGGAGCTCATCCGGGCCGAGGACGAGCAGGACCAGTGGGGGCTGTGGGTCGGGTGCCTCCCGGACCATGTGCCGGTCGGTTCGGAGGTGGAGTACACCGCCACGGGCGAGACCCGCGCCCTCCTCACCGGCGCCGACGGGCGCGCCGCGGCCGCACTCATCCTGCCCCACCTCAATCCGCACGGCGGGGATGCCGCCACCGTCCAGGGGGCGGTGGACTGGCTGCAGGCGATGGGGGGGCCCGACCGCGCGCTGCACCGCTTCGCCCGCTCCCGGATGGTGCGCGCCCCGCTCGACAACATCGACCGCTCCCTCGCCACCCTCTATCCCGAGGCCCGGCTGGCGCTCGAGATGTCGCTGCACGAGGACGAGGAGTATCGCGCCCTGCGCGGGGAACTCACCATCCTGCGCTGGGCCTGGCGCGCGGAGGAACGGCTCGCAGCGATCGCCGACGCGATCTAGCGCCCCGCCCCATCGAGGAGCTACTCGTGCCGGATGGCGTCGATCGGCGAGAGCCGTGAGGCCCGGAGGGCGGGATAGAGCCCGAACGAGAGGCCCACCACCAGCGCCGCCACGGCGCACACCAGGACCGTGCCCCACGTGAAGGCCGCGTAGATCTGGGCCTCGGTCTGTTGCCGCATCAGCGCCGTGACCCCGAAGGCACCCCCGAGGCCGAGGGCGGCGCCAAGGGCGCTGCCCAGGCCCGAGATCGTGACGGACTCCGCCAGGAACTGCACCAGGATGTCCCCGCGGCTCGCGCCCACCGCCTTGCGCACCCCGATCTCGCGGGTGCGTTCCGTGACCGAGGCCAGCAGCACGTTCATGATGCCGATCCCCCCCACGATCAGCGAGATCCCGGTGATCGCGCCCATGAACAGCCGGAACAGGATCATCCCCTGTTCCACGTCCTCGAGCTGCTTGCGGTTCGATTCCACCCGCGCCACCCGCTGCCACTCGCCGTACCGCGCCGCCAGCCAGCGCTCCGCGCCCTGCTGCACCGGGGTCACATCCTCGATGGAGCGGGCCCGCAGGACCAGCGTGGGTGCCCGGGGCCGCGGCGTGGGGGCGAGGGCGTCCGGCGCGCCCTCGATCGGGATGTAGGCCGCGCCCACCTGTTCCCCCTCGATCGGGGCCAGCACCCCGACGATGGTCCAGGTGCGCTCCCGGATGCGGACCGTGTCGCCCACGGCGGCCTCGGCCCGCCGCCCCGTGAGGCGGCGCGCGAGGGTGTGGCTCAACACGATCACGGGCGCGTTGGCCCCCGCCTCCTCCGGGGTGAAGTACCGTCCCGCCGCGAAGGCGAGACCCACCTGGCCCGCCAGGCTCGGCAGGGTGGCGGCGATGCCCACTTCCTCGAGCCGGCCGCCGCCGCCGGCGATCGCCGATCGGCCGCTCACCGTGAGCGTGGCCTGGTCGGCGCCCGGGATCGCGGCCACGATGGCCGCCGCATCGGCGGGGGTGAAGACCGGGTAGCTGTCCACCGGAAAGGTCTGGCCGTCGATCGTGACCGAGGTCTTCGCCGCCACCAGGATGGACTGTACGTCGGTGGAGCGGGCGATCTGCTCCCGGACGAAGCGTTCCATCCCGTCGCCGAGGGCGAGCACGGCGACCAGCGCGGCCGCACCGATGACCACGCCGAGGGTGGAGAGGGTGGTGCGAAGGGGGTTGGCGCGAAGGGTGGCGAATCCGGCCAGGATGCTGGCGCTGTTCGGTCTGGGCATGCGCAGACAACGAACCGCCCCGGCGGCATGTTTCAGAATGTGTCGTCCCAGGTGCTGGTCCCGGAAGCACGGCGGGGGCGGCCGGGGTGGCCGCCCCCGCTGGGCGAGGAGCAGGAGCGGCTATGCCGCGGGCGGATCGGGTTCGATGCGGATGAGGATCGCGGTGATGTTGTCGAGCCCGCCGCGACGGTTCGCCTCGTTGATCAGGCGGTCCACCCACTGCTGCGGGCCGCCCTCGCCCTTGAGGATCTGGGCCAGGTACTCGTCCTCGAGCATCCCGGTGAGCCCGTCCGAGGCGAGCAGCAGGACGTCGCCCGGGCGCAGGTGGCCGAAGTAGAGATCCGGTACGACCTCGGCGTTGGCCCCGATGCAGCGGGTGATCACGTTGCTGTAGGGATGTACCCGGGCCTGTTCCGGCGTCAGCAGGCCCAGGTCCACCTGCTCCTGCACGTAGGAGTGGTCCTTGGTGATCTGCAGGAAGTGCCCGTCGCGGAGCAGGTAGGCCCGGCTGTCGCCGACCTGGCCCAGGAGGTAACGCTGCGGCAACAGGATCAGCGCGGTGGTGGTGGTACCCATGCCGCGCTTGTCGTGCTCGGTGAGGGTGCGGTCGAAGATGGCCGCGTTGGCCTCGATGATCGCCTGCCGCATCCGGTCGCCGGCCTGGTCGTCGCTGAGTCCGCGCAGGCTGCCGAGCTCACGCGAGATGATCCGGACCGCCATCTCGCTGGCCACCTCGCCCGCGGCGTGGCCGCCCATGCCGTCGGCCACGATGAACACGCCGCGGTCGGCGAGCATCAGGTAGTTGTCTTCGTTGCCGGAGCGAACGACACCGGTATCGGTCCGGGCAGCGCAGGAGAAACGCACGGCGGCTCGCTTACCTGGTGAGCAGGACGGCGGCGACGACGCCGAGGATGACCACCAGGATCAGCGGCACCACCCACTTGGGCATGCCGCTCCTTGGGGGCGACGACGACACGATCACCGGCGGCCGGCGCGCGCCGGACTGCTTGAGCGCCGGCTCCGGTGGCGGGGTCGTGGGAACGGGCGTCGGGCGCTTCTCGACCACGGGCGCCGGCGGGGCCGGCGCGGGGGCCGGCGGGGCTGCCGCCGCGGGCGGAGGCGGCGCGGGCGGCGTGGCAGGGCTGGGCGCGGGCGCCGAGGGCTTCATGGCCCCCATCACCTTGGTGCCCGAGCCGCCGCTCATGCTCATGTGGTCGTCCGTGGGCTCGAACAGCACCGAGATCTCCCCGAACCGGACCACCGAGCCCGGGCCGAGGGCGGCCTCGCCGGCCACTCGCTCGCCATCCACCCAGGTGCCATTGGTCGAGTCGTTGTCGACCAGGATCCAGACCCCCTCCCGCCGCTGCAGCTTGGCGTGGGAGCCGCTGACACTGTCGTCGGGGATCACCAGGTCGTTGTACTCCGCCCGGCCGATGTTCACCACCGGCACGCGCACCTGCAGCCGCTGGCCCTTGAGCGACCCGCTCCGGATGACGAACGCCGCCATGGCGCCGCCGCCTCCGGAGGGTCGGGCCGCCGCCTTGGGCGGCGTCGGAGCCGGAGGCGGTGGTGGCGGCGGGACCGGCACGCCGTGCATCGTATGCGAGAGCCGCTCAGCCGCCCCCGCGGGGGCCGGGACGATCGGGAGGGATGGCGCCGGCACCGGCGGGGCGGCCGGCGGGGCCGGCGCTGCGGCGGGCTCGGGGGCGCGGTCGGCGTAGAAGCGGAACTCGTGGTCGCCGATGCGCAGCACGTCGGCCCGGGCCAGCACCCGCTGGGCCTCGATCCGCTCCCCGTTGACGAAGCTGCCGTTGGTGCTGGAGTCGACCAGCACGTAGCCCTGCGGCGACTGGAAGATCTCGGCGTGGCGCCGGGAGACGTCCTTGTTCGGCACCACGATGTCACAGCCCGCCTCGCGGCCGATCACCAGGGGCGCGGTGCCGATGGTGTACTCGCGGCCGTCCGTGAGGCAGACCAGGCGGCCGCCGGTGGCGGCGGTCGGGGTCTTGGGGCCGGCAGCCTTGGCGGTGGCCGCCACCATCCGGGCGACGTCGCTGGCGCTCACGAACTGGGTGCTGCCGCTGCGGCGCGGGTCATGGACCAGGAGCTCGTGCAGGCCCACCTGCACCTTGTCGCCGTGCAGGACCGGCGCCGGCTCGGCGCCGAGCTTGACGCCGTTGATCAGCACGTCGTGATCGCCCACCCGCCGCACCACGACCGAGCCGTCGGCGGCGCCGGTCACGACGGCGTGCGCGGCGGCGACGCCCGTCAGCTTGAGTCCGCAGGAGGGATCCGCGCCGATGACCAGTTCCCCCACCGGAATGGGAGTGCGCTGCCCGCCGACTTCGAGTTCCATCATCAGCCCCACCCTCGTCTGAAGCGGAGATTGCCAAACGTACCCGAAGCCCCACAACCCCGCAAGCGATACGGGCTTACGCGCTCATCGGGGGCTGGACTTCCTGCCCCTGAAGTTGCAGCCGGTACAGCCGCTCGTACAGCCCGCCCTGGGCCAGCAGGGCACGGTGCGTGCCGCGCTCCCGGATCTCGCCGTGGTGCATGACCAGGATCTCGTCGGCGTGCAGGATGGTGCTCAGCCGGTGGGCCACCACCAGGCTGGTGCGCCCCGCCATCAGCTCCGTCACCGCCCGCTGGATCTGGGCCTCCGCCTCGGCGTCCACCGAGCTGGTGGCCTCGTCCAGCACCAGGATCCGGGGGTCCTGGGCCAGGGCACGGGCAAAGGACAGCAACTGCCGTTCCCCGACGCTCAGGCTCCGGCCCCGCTCGCCCAGCACGTGCCCGTACCCTGAGGGAAGACGCTCGATGAAGCGGGAGGCTCCCACCCGCTGGGCCGCCTGCCGCGCCGCCTCGGGGCCCCGGCCGCTGTCCAGCACCAGGTTGCGCTCGATGTCGCCGGTAAAGAGGAAGAGGTCCTGCTGTACGAAGCCGATCAGCCCCCGGACCGCAGCCAGGTCCAGTTCCCGGAGGTCCACCCCGTCGATGGTGATGCGCCCCCGCTCCGGATCGTAGTACCGCAGCAGCAGGCTCAGGATCGTGGTCTTCCCCGCCCCGGTGTGCCCCACCAGGGCCAGGGTCTGCCCGGGCCGCGCAGTGAACGAGACGTCGCGCAGCACCCAGCCCTCGTCCGCGGCGCCGCCCGGACGGTAGCGGAACCAGACGTGCTCGAAGGCCACCTCCCCCCGGACCGGCTGGGCGAGCGTCCGGGGCGCCGGCGGTGACTGGACGTCCGGGGCGGTGTCGAGGAGCTGGAAGATCCGCTCCGAGGAGGCCATGGCGCTCTGCAGCAGATTGTACTTCTCCGAGAGGTCCTGCAGCGGCTGGAAGAACCGCCGCGTCAGCTGGATGAACGCCGCGAGCACGCCGACGGTCAGCGTCCCCCCCAGCACGCGCAGCCCACCGTACCACAGGAGCAGCGCCAGCGCCACGCTGGTGAGGAATTCCACCACCGGGAAGAAGACGGCGTAGACGGTGATGGAGCGAAGGTGCGCCTGCAGGTGTTCCCGGTTGACGGTCGCGAAGGCGGCGGCCTCCGCCTCCTCCCGGCCGAACAGCTGCACCACGCGGAGCCCCGAGAGATGTTCCTGGAGGAACGCGTTGAGCCGCGCCACCCGGGTGCGGATGTCCCGGAAGCTCGAGCGGACGTGCCGCCGGAAGGTGACCGCCGCGAGGTACATCACCGGCATCACCGCGAACGCCACCAGGGCCAGCCGCCAGTCGGTCAGCAGCATCATGCCCGTGATGGCGGCCAGGGTGAACACGTCCCCGAACACGGTGACCACGCCGGACGAGAACAGTTCATTGAGGGTTTCGACGTCCGACGTGACCCGGGTCATGAGCCGGCCCACGGGGTTCCGGTCGAAGTAGGACACCGACAGGCGCTGCAGGTGGCTGAACACCTGCAGCCGGAGGTCCGCCATCACCCGCTGGCCCATCCACGCCGTGAGGTAGGCCTGGGCATAGTCCAGCGCGAACTCGAGGACCAGCGCGCCCAGAAAGAGCACCGCCAGGGTGCGCAGCAGGGCGTGGTCCCGGCCGGGCACCGCCACGTCGAGCGCCCGCTGGGTGAGCAGCGGGCCCACCAGGGTGAGCCCGGCGGTCGCGAGCAGGAGCAGCACGGCCAGCAGGGCCAGCCACCGGTACGGCGCGATGTACTGGAGCAGACGCCGCATCAGGGCGGCGTCGTAGCGGCGCTCGTCGGGCTCGGCGTGGGGATCGGCGTCGGCCATGGGCTCAGCCGGCCGGGGCGGCCTCGGGGGCGGCTTCGTCCTCGTCGATGCCCCGGCCCGCCTTGAAGCGGCCGTGCACCCACCGGGAGAAGACCACGAACCCGAACGCCAGCGTGAAGTAGGAGAGGATGGCGCGCCAGATGAGGGTGTACAGCGGCGAGAGTTCCTTCGGGATGTAGGCGGAGGACATCACGGCGCTGGACAGCAGTTCGGCGATCCCCGAGGCGCCCGGCGTCGGGGCGAAGTAGAGCAGGAAGGTGATCAGCGTCTGCACCAGCAGCACATCCACGAAGTGTGCCTCGATGCCCACCGCCCGGAGCGCCACGTACCCGGCCAGCAGCTTGTTGGCGTGCGACGGTCCGGACAGCAGCGTGGCCCACAGCAGCGCGAGCCAGCCCCGCGGGCTGTTGAAGGCCAGGACGCTCTGGTGCGCCTCGTCGATGCTCCGGCGCAGCCCCTCGATCCGGTCAGCCACCCGCTGGCTCCGTCGCGAGAGCCGGGTGGCCACCCGGTGGAGTCCCTCGCGGGCCAGTCCGGGGAAGACGATCACCGCGATGAGCACCACCCCGATGCCCACGAAGAGGCCGAGGCTGCCCAGGAAGAGGTCGTAGAGGGTCAGGCCGAGGACGTCGCCGTGGTTGCCGAGCGACCGGCCGGCGCCCAGGACGATGGCCAGCGGGCCGGCGAGGGCGAAGAACAGCACCGTCGCGATGAACGACATGAGGGTCGTCGTCACCGCCAGCGGCAGCGGGATCCCGGCCCGCCGCATGGCGTAGATGGTCATCGGCCCGGCGCCGGAGTTGAACGGGGTCAGGTAGGCCGCCCACGCGCCCATGCCGCCGCTCAGGATCATCCCGCCCATCGGGGGATCGGGGTGCACCAGGCGGACCAGCACCCAGTTGCGCAGCCCCCCGCCGAACCAGTCCATCGAGGCCAGCCCCAGACCGACCAGGATCCAGCCCCAGTGGATGTGCCCCAGCGCCTGGACGAACGCCTGGAGGTTGTTCCCGTACAGGAGAACCCCGGCGTAGCCCAGGACAGAGATGCCGATGAAGATGAGGAACCCGCGGAGCAGGAGCCGCGGGCTGAGCACGGATGCCATGTGGGGGAGAATCTAATGCCCCCGGCGGGGGGGCAGTACCGATCTCGCGCCGCGCGCGGCCGGCGGCCCTGTGTAGGCTGACCCCCCGCTCTTACCTTTCCCCGGCTATGTCCCAGTCGGTCCTGCGGATCGTCAATGCCCGGCAGCACAACCTCCGGGGCGTGACGGTCGACCTCCCGCGCCGCGCCCTGATCGTCATCACCGGCCCCTCCGGCTCGGGGAAGAGCTCCCTGGCGTTCGACACGCTGTACGCCGAGGGCCAGCGGCGCTACATCGAGTCGCTGTCCACCTACGCCAAGCAGTTCCTGGAGCGGATGCCCAAGCCGCTGGTGGACCGGCTCGAGGGGCTGGCCCCCGCGGTCGCCATCGAGCAGCGCAATCCCGCCGTCTCCAGCCGGTCCACCGTCGGCACCGCCACCGAGGTCTACGACTACCTCCGCCTGCTCTTCGCGCGGGTCGGGCGGCAGCAGTGCCGCGCCTGCGGCGCCCCGGTCCGGAAGGACACCCCGCAATCCGCGGCCGGGGAGCTGTGGAACCTCCCCGGCGCGCGGCGGCTGCAGGTGACGTTTCCGCTCCCGCCGGCCGCGCGCCAGAGCCACGCCGCCATCGTGGAGAACCTCGGGGCACTGGGATTCGTGCGGGTGCTCGCCGACGGCACGCCGCACCATCTGCAGGAACTCTCCGCGGAGATCGACCTCGCCGCCACCGGCGAGCTGCTCGTCGTCGTGGACCGCCTGGCCCTCGAGCCCGAGGACCGGCGGGCCCCCGAGCCCCCCAGCCGCGTCATGGAAGCCCTCGGCACCGCGTTCCAGGAGGGCGAGGGGATCGCCATCGTGCTGCACGACGACGGCCGCCTGCGGTTCACGGAGCGCCCCGCCTGCAGCCAGTGCGATACCCCGGCGGCCAGCGTCACGCCGGCGCTCTTCTCCTTCAACAATCCCCGCGGCGCCTGCCAGGGCTGCAACGGCTTCGGCGCGGTCCTCGAATACGATGAGTCGCTGATCGTCCCCGACCCCGCCCGGAGCCTGGCCGCCGGCGCGCTCGACCCCTGGACCAAGCCGCGTTACGAGACCCGCCGCCGCATGCTCGCCACGGCGGCCCGGAGCCTCGGCGTCTCCACCGACACCCCGTGGCAGGACCTCCCCGCGAAGGCGCGGCGCGAGCTGCTGCACGGGAAGGTCGGACGGTACCTCGGCATGTTCCCGTTCCTGAAGGGACTCGAGGAGAAGCGCTACAAGCAGTACATCCGCGTCTTCCTGCGGCAGTACCAGCTGGCGCGCACCTGCCCCGCCTGCGGCGGCGGCCGACTCAACCCCGACGCGCTCGCCGTGCGGGTGGCCGGCGAGCCGATCGCCGCGATCGCCGCGCAGTCGGTCGACGACCTCGCCGGCTGGCTCGCGGGGCTCGGCCTCACCGCCTTCGAACGGCAGGTGGCCCAGCTCATCCTGGACGAGCTGGGCCGACGGGTCACGTTCCTCGCGGATGTCGGGCTCGGGTACCTGACGCTCGACCGGCTCACCCGCACCCTCTCCGGCGGCGAGGCGCAGCGGATCGCGCTGGCCAACGCCCTCGGCTCCAACCTCGTCGACGCGCTCTACGTCCTCGACGAGCCGAGCATCGGGCTGCACCCGCGCGACATCGACCGCCTGCTCCGCCTCCTGGGCCGCCTCCGCGACCAGGGCAACACCGTGGTCGTCGTGGAGCACGACCCCGCCGCCATGCGGCAGGCCGACTTCATGCTCGAGCTCGGCCCCGGCGCCGGCGAGCATGGCGGCCAGGTGGTCTACGCCGGGCCCATGCGCGAGGACATCCCCTCGCTCACCGGCGAGTACCTCTCCGGCCGGAAGCGGATCGGCGTGCCCAGCGCACGCCGGGCCCTCGGGCCCTGGCTCCGCGTCGAGGGCGCCTCGCTGCACAACCTGCGCGACGTCTCGGCCCGGATCCCCCTCGGCGCCCTCACCGCCGTCACCGGCGTCTCCGGCTCGGGCAAGAGCACGCTGGTGCACGACATCCTCTATCGCCAGCTGGAGACCCGCCTCATGGGCGGGCACTCCGCCAAGGAGCACCTGGGCGAGGCGGTCGGCAGCGCGCGCGCCCTCAAGGGCGCGGAGCACCTCGAGGACGTCCTGCTGATCGACCAGTCGCCGATCGGGCGCACCCCGCGCTCCAATCCGGTGACCTACATCAAGGCCTTTGACGAGATCCGCGAGCTCTTCGCGGCCCAGCCGGAGGCCCGCCGCCGCCGGCTCGGCGCCTCCGCCTTCTCCTTCAACCTGGCCGGCGGCCGCTGCGAGACCTGCGAGGGCGCCGGCGCGGTGCTGGTCGAGATGGTCTTCATGGCGGACGTGTACGTCCCCTGCGAGGCCTGCGGCGGCAGCCGCTACAAGCGCGACGTCCTCGAGGTGAAGATCCACGGGCAGTCGATCGCCGACGTGCTCACCTACACGGTGGACGAGGCCATCCGCCGCTTCCGGCACCAGGCCAGGCTCGGGCAGGCCCTGTGGCACCTGCAGCAGGTGGGGCTCGGCTACCTCCGCCTCGGCCAGCCGGCGACCACCCTGTCGGGCGGTGAGGCGCAGCGGCTCAAGATCGCCCGCGAGCTCGCCGCCTCGGGACGGCGCTCGGGCCGCAAGCTGTACCTGCTCGACGAGCCCACCACCGGCCTGCACCTCGACGACGTGCGGGTCCTGATCCAGGTGCTCGACCGCCTGGTGGACCACGGCCACACGGTCGTGGTCATCGAGCACCACCTGGACGTCATCAAGCGCGCCGACTGGATCATCGACATGGGCCCCGAGGCGGGACCCGGCGGCGGCACGGTCGTCGCCCAGGGCACGCCGGAAGAGGTCGCCGCCGTGGCCGCATCACACACGGGACGCTACCTCCGCGAGGTGCTGGCCGCCCCGGTCCCGGCCGGCGCATGACCCGGCGCCAGGCGGTGCTCGCGCTCTGGGCCACCTGCCTGATCTGGGGCGCCGCCTTTCCACTGGTCAAGCTGGCGCTCCGGGACGCCACCCCGATGGCGTTCACCGCGGCCCGCTTCCTGGTGGCGGCGCTGCTGATCGCCCCCGCGCTCCGCGGGGTGACCCGCGAGGAATGGCGCGCCGGCGCCGCGCTCGGCCTCCTGCTCGCCCTCGGCTTCGCCACCCAGACCGTCGGCCTGCAATGGACCACCCCCAGCCGCTCCGGCTTCCTCACCTCGCTCTACATCCCCTTCACCCCGCTGGTGGTGCTGCTCGCCTACCGCACCCTCCCCGAGCGGGTCGCGACCGCCGGCCTGGCCCTGGCGCTGGCCGGCCTCGTGCTGCTGACGCGGCCCGGGGACCTCGCCGCCGGCTTCAACCGCGGCGACCTGCTCACGATCCTCTGCGCCCTGTGCTTCGCCCTGCACATGGTGGCCACCGGGCACTACGCCACCCGGCACCGGGTGGAACGGCTGATGATGACCCAGATCGTGGTCGCCGCCCTCTGCACCAGCGCCGTCACCCCGCTGCTTGAGCGCCCCGCCTTCGACTGGACGCCCCGCCTGGTCGCCCTCATCGGCTACGAGGCCGTCTTCGCCAGCGTGATCGCCATCCGGCTGCAGCTGGCCGCCCAGCAGGTGGTGGCCCCGACCTACGCCGCGCTGGTCTACACCCTGGAGCCGGTGGTCGCGGCGCTGGCCAGCCTGGCGCTCACCGGCGATCGCCTGAGCCCCCTCCAGTGGTTCGGCGGTGCCTGCATCGTGACCGGGAGCCTGCTGCCGGAGATCCGTCGCCGCACCTTTACCCGATCTTGACCCCCGGCAGGTACCCGGGTGACGTGGCACCGCGATCCTCTGCTCCGGATCGCCCGATCGTGCCCGTCACTCGTTCCTCGAGGAACCATGCCGCTCCGCCCCCATTCCGCACTCCGCGCCACCGCCGTCACCCTCGGGCTCATGGCCTGCGGGTCGGCCCAGGATCCCGCCGCGACCGGCCCGCTCCCTGGCGCCATCGGCACCGCCGTCCGCACCGCCCAGCCCGCGCAGGCCCGGATGATGCCCGGGATCCCGGGCGAAGTCCTGCCGCTGCTCACCGTCGGCGACACCCTGCCGAACGGTGCAGTCTGGGCCCCGATCCCGGATGGCCTGGGTGGGTACGCCGCCGGCGAACAGGTGGTGCTCTTCGCCAACCACGAGCTGAGCAACTCCGGGGTGAAGGACGTGAATGGCGTCACCCAGTTCCCGTATGCCCGCGTCTCCCGTCTGGTCCTCGACCGCCGCACGCGCAGCGTCGTCGATGCGTCCTATGTGGTCACTGGGGCGGAACAGTACCTCCGGCTCTGCTCCGCCACCTGGGTCGGGGCGCGCGAGGGGTTTCCTTCCGGCTGGTTCCTGACCGGCGAGGAGTCGGTGGGCGGGGTGCACGACGGCATCCAGCTCGCGATCGGCGCCGACGGGGCCGTGCGCGAGCTGCCCTGGCTCGGGCGCTACGCGCATGAGAACGCGGTGGCCGTGCCGTTCCGCGGCCGAGTGGTCCTCGTCGGTACCGACGACACCAACGGCGCGTCGGAGCTCTACCTGTACGTTGGGGAGACCGAGGCCGACGTGCTTAACGGCACCGGGAAGCTCTACGTCCTGGCCAGCACCGGGGCCGCGGACGCCGGGGACCTGCGGGTGGGTGAGACCTACACCGGTACCTGGGTGGAGGTGGCGGGCGCGGCGGCCCTGAGCTCCGGCCAGCTGCAGGCGACGGTCAAAGGGCTCGGCGCCTTCCCGTTCGTGCGCCTGGAAGACGCGGACTACGACCACCGCCCCGGCGCCGCGCCGGCGATCTACTTCGTGGATACGGGCAGCGAGTCCACCCTCTGCCACGGCGTCCCCTGCGACCCCTACGGCTCAGTCTATCGGCTCGAGTTCGATCGCCGGGACCCCGCCGCCCCGGTCCGGTTCCGGCTGCTGGCCCGGTCGCAGGGCGCGCGGGCGGGCTGGTCGGCGCCGGACAACATTGCCGCCGGCCCGCGCAGCCTCATGCTGCAGGAGGATCCGGCCAACAGCACCTTCGCTGGGCAGCGTGCCCCGCAGGTGTGGCAGTTTGGCCTGACCTCGCGTGGCGCCCTGACAGGCGGCCGCGCCGTAGCCGAACTGGACAACCCGGACTGCGACGATGTCGCCGGGACCTGCTGGGAGTCGAGCGGCATCCTCGACGCGTCGGGGTGGTTCGGGGCGGGCGCCTGGCTGTTCGACGTGCAGGCCCACACTCTCCCCGCGGCGGGAGCCAACCTGCCGAAAGAGAACGGCCAGCTGCTGCTGCTCCGCCTGCCCGGCAGCTGAGGCCTCCCCGAAACACCGCGGCGGGGCGGATCACCGGTCGCCCCGCCTCTATGCACGTGTGCCCGTCCGCCCTCAGCTCCCGGTGGCGCGCCTGGCCTCCGGTGCGGCCCCGCGGAGGCGTGCATCGGCGGCGCGCAGCAGCGCCTCCGTGCGTTCCCAGCCGATACAGGCATCCGTGATCGACACCCCGTAGGCCAGGCCCTCCGGGCCCGCACCCAGCTTCTGGCTGCCGGCGTGGAGGTGGCTCTCGAGCATCGCGCCCATCAGGTGCGGGCTGCCGCCGGCGAGCTGGGCCACCAGGTGCTCGAACACCACCGGCTGGCGCTCGTGGTCCTTGCTCGAGTTGCCGTGGCTGCAGTCCACCATCACCCGCGCCGGGAGCCCGCGGGCCAGGCACAGCGCCGAGGCCTCGGCCACCGAGGTGGCGTCGTAGTTGGTGCGCCCGCCGCCGCCGCGCAGCACCAGGTGGCGCTCGGGGTTCCCGGTCGTATGGACGATCGCCCCGCGGCCCTGATCGTCCATGCCAAGGAAGGTGTGGGGGGTGCCGGCGGCCTGCATCGCATCCAGGGCGACCTGCAGATTGCCGTCGGTGGTGTTCTTGAATCCCACCGGCATGGAGAGGCCGCTTGCCATCTCGCGGTGGGTCTGGGATTCCGCGGTGCGCGCGCCGATGGCCGTCCAGCAGACCAGGTCCGCGATGTACTGTGGCACCACGGGGCCCAGCAGTTCGGTGGCGGCGGGGAGGCCCAGGGCGTTGATGTCGAGCAGCAGCCGGCGCGCGACGCGCAGGCCGACCATCATGTCCCGGGTGCCATCGAGATGGGGATCGTTGATGAGCCCCTTCCACCCCACGGTGGTGCGGGGCTTCTCGAAGTACACCCGCATCACCACCTCGAGGGTGCCGGCCACCTCGCGCCGCAGCGCGGCCAGCCGCCCGGCGTATTCCAGGGCGGCCACCGGGTCGTGGATGGAGCAGGGCCCCACGACCACCAGCAGCCGGTGATCCTGCCCTGCGAGGATCCGTCCCACCGCCCGCCGCCCTTCGAGCACCGTCGTCGCCACCGCGCGGGTGATCGGCAGTTCCGCCAGCAACGCGCCCGGCGCCACCAGCGGCTCGAACCGGGTGACGTGCAGGTTGCTGGTCTCGGGGACGATCGGTTTCAGGGACGACATCGGGGCTCGGTGCCTCGGACACGGGGGGAATAAAGATGCAGCCCGGTGTGTGGTCGCGCCAGAGCGCGGGGCGCCCTACCTTGTCCGGACCCCCATGCCCGAACTGCCAGACATCCGACTCTACCTCCACGCCCTCGAGCCCCGGCTCGTGGGCCAGCCGCTGGACCGCATCCGGCTGGCGAGTCCCTTCCTCCTCCGAAGCGTCACGCCCCCGCTCACCGAGGCCCACGGACGGCACGTCACGGCGGTCGGCCGGCGCGGGAAGCGGGTCGTGATCTCCCTCGATGGCGACTTGCACCTGGTGCTGCACCTCATGATCGCGGGCCGTTTCCGCTGGCTCGCCCCGGGGGCCAAGCCCCCCGGTCGCATCGGCCTGGCCTGCTTCGACCTGCCCACGGGGACGCTGGCCCTGACCGAGGCGGGCACGACCCGCCGCGCCTCGCTGCACCTGGTCGCGGGGGCGGGCGCCCTCGCCGCCTTCGACCGTGGTGGCCTCGACGTGGAGCAGGCCTCGCCGGAGGAGTTCGCCACCCGGCTGCGGGCCGAGAACCATACGCTCAAGCGGAGCCTCACCGACCCGACCATCTTCGACGGCATCGGCAATGCATACTCCGACGAGATCCTGCACCGGGCGCGCCTCTCCCCCCTGCGCCTGAGCCGCCAGCTCAACGACGCCGAGTGTCTCCGGCTGCACCAGGCCTGCCGGGCGGTGCTCGCCGCGTGGACCGAGCGCCTGCTGCGCGAGACCGGTGACCGCTTCCCGCAGAAAGTCACGGCCTTCCGGGACGGCATGGCGGCGCACGGCCGGTACGGCCAGCCCTGCCCCGATTGCGCCAGTCCCATCCAGCGCATCCGCTACGCCGAGCATGAGACCAACTACTGCCCGACGTGCCAGACCGAGGGCCGCCTGCTCGCGGACCGCGGCCTGAGCCGGCTGCTGCGCGAGGACTGGCCCCGGACGCTGGTGGAGCTCGAGGAACGCCGGAGCGGTGCCGATGGCTGACGGGCTGAAGCGCGCCCTGGGGCGCTGGAGCCTCGCCGCCCTGGTGCTCAACGGGGTGATCGGCAGCAGCGTCTTCGGCCTTCCCTCCGTGATGGCCCAGCGCCTCGGCAGCGCCAGCCCCTGGGCGTGGGTCATCGCGGCCCTGGGCATCGCCATCATCGTGGCCTGTTTCGCCGAGCTCGCCTCGCGCTTCGGGGAGGCGGGCGGGCCCTACCTCTACGCCCGGGTGGCCTTCGGGCGGTTCGCCGGCATCCAGATGGGGTGGATGATGTACCTGGTCCGCCTCACCGCCGCCGCGACCAATGCCAACCTGTTCGTCATCTACCTCGGCGAATTCTGGCCCGCCGCCACCGGCCGGGGCGCCGGTGCGGCGGTGCTGTTCGCGGTGCTCGCCCCCCTCGCGTTCGTGAACTGCCGGGGCGTGGCGCCCGGGGCACGTGTCAGCGCGATCGCCATGGTCGCCAAGCTGCTGCCCCTCGCCCTCTTCCTGGCCGTGGGGATCCCCGCCGTGCTCGCGGCCCCGCCGCTGCCCCCGCCGGTCCCGGCGCCCGCGCGCGCCTGGCTCGATGCCATCCTGCTCCTGGTATTTGCCTACGGCGGGTTCGAGGCGGCGCTCATCCCGCTCGGCGAGGCCCGGGATCCGCGCCGTGATGCCCCGTTCGCCCTGGCGCTCACCCTCGCCACCTGCGCCCTGCTCTATGGCAGTGTCCAGCTGGTGGTCGTCGCCGTGCTGCCCGATGCCGGCACGGCCCTGCGGCCCCTGGCGGCCGCCGGAGGCATCGTGCTCGGCGCCTGGGGCGCCGTACTCATGGCCCTCGCCGCGCTGGTGTCGGTGTACGGCTACCTCGCCGGCGCCATGGTCAACGTGCCGCGACTCAGCTACGCCATGGCCGTCGCCGGGGACCTCCCCGCATTCCTGGGACGGGTGCACGCGCGCTTCCAGACCCCGTGGATCTCCGTGCTGGTGTACGCGTCGCTGGTCTGGCTGCTCGCGGTCTCGGGCAGCTTCCTGCAGAACCTCACCCTCTCGGCGGTGTCCCGCCTGTTCACGTACGGGCTCGTCTGCGCGGCGCTCATCGCCTGCCGGCGCATGGAGGCCCGGGGCCATGACCTGCCTGCGGCGCGCCTGCGGCTCCCGGGTGGCCAGTGGTGGGCGGTGGCGGGCATCGGCTGCACCGCGCTGCTGGCCACCCGGATGGCCCGCCAGGAGCTGCTGGTGCTCACCGCCACTGCCCTCCTCGCCACCTTCAACTGGGCGTGGGTCCGGCACCGGGACCGCGGCGCAGCGCCGCGCACCTGAGAAAGTGAGGGCCCGCGGGGCGTCTAGACTCCTCAGAGAACCCCGGTCCGACGCGAATTCGGCCCGCCGGTCGTGCCCGGACCGCACGCGGCCGGCCGAGTTGCGGGCTCACTATTCCGCCCGCATGTTCTCCCGATTCCGTCCCCCGACCCGGCCCCCGTCCCCCGGAGACCTGGCATGACCGCCCCCGACACCGCCGGACTCCCCCTCACCCCGGGGGCCCAGCGCGTGCTGCAGGAGCTCGGGACCCGGCCCAATGCCGGCGTCAACGACTGGCTGGCCCTGTTCCTCGATCGCTTCGCTCCGATGGTGGGCAGCCTCTCCCCGAACCTCGACCTCGCCAGCACCAAGACGGCGGTGCGCGCGGCGGTGCAGCAGGGCCAGTCCGGCGCCGCGCTCGGTGCCGAGGCGCTGACCGCGCAGGCCCGGGACATTGCCCGGGGCCTGGGCAAGGCACAGGTGGGGGAACGGGACCTGGTGGCGGCGGTGCTCCGGGCCGCCGGCCATCCGGTCGTCTATCCGGCCTCAGCCCCGCCGCCCCGGCCGGTCGGAGCAGCGGACGCGGGTAAGACCATTCCGCCCGCGGAGGCCCCGGCGACACCGTTGGCCGGCATCCGCACCCTGGCGCCCACCCCCACCCTCGACAAGTTCGGGCGCGACCTCACCCAGGCTGCACGGGATGGCAAGCTCCCCCCCTGTGTGGGCCGGGACACCGAGATCGAGACCATCATCGAGACGCTCTGTCGTCGCACCAAGCGGAACCCGCTGCTGGTGGGGGCGGCCGGCACCGGCAAGACGGCCATCGTGGAAGGGATCGCCCAGCGGATCATCCGGGGCGAGGTCCCGGCCCCGCTGCAGGGGGTCCGGCTGGTCGGACTGCAGCCCTCGGCGCTGGTGGCCGGCGCCGGGATCGTCGGGGAACTCGACAAGCGGGTCGGCGCCATCCTGGCGGAGTCGGCGCAGGACGGCATCGTCCTGTTCATCGATGAGGTCCACGCCATCATGGGCGCCGGCGGTCGGGAAGGCACCGGGGACATCTCGAGCATGCTGAAGCCGGCGCTCGCCCGCGGCGAGATCGCCTGCATCGCGGCCACCACCGATGAGGAGTACCGCCAGTTCATCGAGCACGACCGCGCACTCGAGCGACGATTCCAGCCCATCCGGATCCAGGAGCTCTCGCCCGAGCGCACCCTCGAAGTGCTCAAGGTGGTACGCGACGACCTGGTGCGGGGCCGGTCCATCACCGTGGCCGATGATGTCCTGGCCTGGCTGGTCGACATCGCCCGACAGTTCATGCCCAACCGGCACTTCCCCGACAAGGCAGTGGACCTGCTGGACCAGAGCGTGGCGCACGGGGTGAGCCGGGGACTCGGCGCGGTTACCCGGGCCGATGCCGAGACGGTGGTGAAGCGCATGCTCGGCATCCCGACGCTGGAGCGCGCCCGCCTCGACGCGCTGCGCGCCCAACTGGAGGAGCGGCAGCTGCTCGACCACCTCGCCGCCGACCGGCTGGTCGGCCGGCTGGAGGTGACCAGCCGGGGCCTCGACCTGCACGCCGCCCGGCCCAACGCCATCATCGCCCTGAGCGGCCCGATGGCGGAGCGCGCCATGCCCCTGTGCGAGACCATCGCCGAGGGCCTCTACGGGGACCCGCGGCGCGTGGTGCGGATCGACTTTGCCCGCTTCCAGGATGACGCCAGCATCACCGCCCTGCTGGGCTCGCCGGCCGGCTACGTGGGGTACGAGGACCGGCATGCCCTCTACGCCCTGGCCGAGATGCCTTGGTCAGTCGTGCTCTGCGACCGGCTCGACCGCTGCCACCCCGCGGTGCTTGCCGCATTCGCCCCCGCGCTGACCCAGGGGATGATCACCGACTTCCGGGGGCGCCGCATCTACCTCAGCGACGCGGTGGTGGTCATCACCGTGGCCAGCGAGGCGGGGCGGGAGATGGACACGATCGGCTTCGGCGTGCCGGCGGCGCCGAGCGTGGAGCGGCACGCGCCGGTGCTCTCCGACAGCATCGGGCGCGAACTCGCCGGGATCGTGGACTTCACCTTCAGCGAGGCCGCTGAGGCCGTGGCGCTCGGCAACGAGTGGATCACCGGCCGCCTGCTGCCGCAGGTGGCCGCCCGGCACCGGGAGCACGGCATCGTGCTGGAATGGGACCCGTCGATCGTGAACTGGCTCGCGGCGGAATGGTCGAGCTCACGCGATACGACCGGCCTCGAGCAGCTCATCGAGCAGGAAGTCAGTCCGGCCCTGGTCCGGGCCCTCTATCAGGGGACCAGCCCGGTGCCCAGCCGCTACATGATCCGGCGGCAGCAGGCCAACCTCGTCATCGAACGCCTACCGTAGGTCCACCCCACGCCGAGGAGAGCGTCATGCCCCCGCAGTTCAAGACCGAGGCCCAAGGCAAGGTGTACGCCCGCGTCGCGCAGATCCTGCAGGACCAGTTCGGGAAGCAGGCCCGACCCAACGATGAGGCGCCCAGCTTCGCGATCCGGGCCGGCTCGGCATTCTCGACGGTGGTCGTCACCCCGATCAACGAGAAGGCCACGGTCGTCCGCGCCTACAGCTGGGTGGTCACGGGGGCGGAGAGCACGCCGGAACTCCGGAAATACCTCCTGGAGGAGAATTTCAACATGCGCTTCGGGGCCTTCGCGCAGGAGCCGGGCACCGGTGACATCCTGTTCACCCACGCCATCCTGGGCGAGGGCATGGACGTCGACGAGTTCATGTGGACGCTGATGGCGGTCTCCAATACCGCCGATGAGTACGACGACCAGATCGTGCAACGGTTCGGCGGCCAGCGGGCGGTGGATCGCTAGGGGAGCCCCCGGGGAGGGCCGGAATGCCGACGGGTCAGCCGCGAGGCTGACCCGTTCGTCATGTCCCAGGGAGGGTGGAGCAACCTGCGGCAGCTCCCGAGGCAGGACTCGAACCTGCGACCCGCTGATTAACAGTCAGCTGCTCTACCAACTGAGCTACTCGGGAAGGCGCGAGAGAATACCATCGGCGTAGACAGAGATCAAGCGGTGCCCGGAGGCCTCGATCAAACGACAACAAAGACACACCATAAAATCACCTAAACGACACTAGATGCGTCACCGTAGCGGCCAGGAGGGATTTCACGCCGAACCGGCACACCACAGCGCCCGTGGTGCAGCATCGCCGCAGCGCGGCAACAATAAGCATAAACAATTACTAATGAATGGTTTACGTCAAATGCGAGCGCACGCTCGCATCATTGCAATAGCGAGCGAGCACTCGCATTTGACATAGCGCACCTTTCAGGCAAAACCCTGCGTTTTTTCGATGCCAGTTTGACATCTAAGTGGTTGTGGAAAATGATTTTACAGGAATACCCACTACCGTCTATCTCCCCGTACCCTATCCTTTCCTCCATGACGATTCACCCCCTCGTCGGCCACGGTGCGGAGCAGAACCGTGTGATCCGCGCCCTCATGGAGGGGCGGCTGCCTCAGGGCATCCTGATCACGGGGCCTGCCGGGGTGGGCAAGCAGCGATTCGGGCTCTGGCTGGGGCAGGCAATCCTCTGCGAGGCCGAGTCCCGGCCCTGCGGGGCCTGCCGGTCCTGCCGCCAGGTGCTGGGCCTCGCCCACCCGGACCTCCACTGGATGGTCCCGGTACCGCGGCCCAAGGCATCGGAGCCGGACAAGCAGGTCGAGGAACTGGCCGAGACGCTGGGGCAGTTGATGGCGGAGCGGCGCCAGAACCCGCTGTACGAGGCGCCGGATGGGCTGTCGGGGCACTTCGTGGCCACCGCCCGGCTGCTCCAGCGCCGGGCGGCGCTGACCCCGGCCCAGGGCCGCCGGAAGGTGTTCCTGCTGGGCTTTGCTGAGCGCCTGGTGCCGCAGGAGTCGAGTCCGGAGGCAGCCAACGCCCTCCTCAAGCTGCTCGAGGAACCGCCGGCCGACTGCCAGTTCCTCCTCACCACGGAGGATGCCAACCGGCTGCTCCCGACCATCCGGTCCCGGCTGGTGCCACTGCGGTTGGGCCGGCTGGTGGATGCCGAGGTCGAGCGGTTCCTCGGCGCTTACGCCGGCCTGGGTGGCGCCGAGTTGCGGGAGCGGGTCCAGCGGAGCCGGGGGTCCATCGGGCGCGCCCTGACCGCGGGGGAGGCGGGACAGAAGGCGGCGCGGGCGGCGGAGGAGCTTCTGCAGGCGGTGGTGGCCGGGCCGGGTGCCCGCGCCGAACGGGCCCTCAAGCAGGGACCCTTCTCGGCGCGGGGCGACTTCACCGCCATGCTCGATGCCCTGGCGGAGCGTCTGGCCCGGCTGGCCCGCGATGCCGAGGGAAATGGTCCGGCCTTCGAAGGGATGCGGCGCCGCCTGGGGCTCGAGGCGCTCGTCGCGGCGCAGGTACGGGTCGCCGACGCGCGGGACGCGGCACAGGGGAACGTGAATCCCCAACTGCTGCTGGCCACGCTGGGCGAGGATCTGGCCGAGGTGCTGGCGTGAGCCTGAGCCACGTGGACGAGGCCGGCCGGGCCCGGATGGTGGACGTCGGCGCGAAGGAAACGACCCGGCGCACCGCGGTGGCCGAAGGCGTCGTGCGGATGAGCGGGGAAGCCTTCGCCCTGGTACGGGACAACCAGGTGGCCAAGGGCGATGTGCTGCGGGTCGCGGAGGTGGCGGGGACCATGGCGGCCAAGCGGACCAGCGAGCTGGTGCCGCTCTGCCACCCGCTGCCGCTCGACGTGGTCCGCCTGGAATGCACGGCCGACGAGACCCTGCCCGGGGTCCGGGTCGTGGCCACTGCGGTGACGACCGGCAAGACTGGCGTCGAGATGGAGGCGCTGACCGCGGTGTCGGTCGCCTGCCTCACCGTGTACGACATGGTGAAGGCGGCCGACCGGGAAATGGTGATCGACGGGATCCGGCTGCTGGAAAAGACCGGAGGAACCCGGGGCGACTGGCGCAGGGACCCGCGGTAGGCACGCGGCCCGCCCTCGAACCCGACAACTGGAGGATACATGAGCAACGACGTCATCGATCCGCACGGCCGTGCCCGCTGGACCCGGCGCCTGCTCGCGAGGGGAGTGGCCCTGCTGGCCGCCACCCTCCTGATCAGCGCGCTCGCGGGGTCGAGCTCGGCGGCGCGTGCCGCCGATCCGCCGTCGCCGAGCCTCGGGATGGTGGCCGATGAGGTGCGGGCCATCAATCAGCGGCTGGAGTCCACCCGCGAGGAACTGGCGGTGGCGCGGGCCCAGGTCGACCGCGCCGATGCGGTCATCCGCTACTCGGGTCGCTATCAGATCCCAGCGGACCTTGCGGCAGCGATCTACGACATTGCCCTGAGCGAGGGCATCGAGACCGACGTGGCGTTCCGCCTGGTCAAGATCGAGAGCAGCTTCAAGCCGAACGCGCTGTCCAGCAAGGGCGCGATCGGATACACCCAGATCCAGGCGGCCACCGCCCGGTTCTACGAACCTGGCCTCGGTGTGGACCAGCTGTACGAGCGTGACGTGAACCTGCGGCTCGGCTTCCGCTTCCTGCGCGACCTCACCCGCCGCTATGGCGGGGACCTCGAGCTCGCGCTGGTGGCCTACAACCGCGGCCCCGGCAAGGTCGAGGAGATCCTGCTGCAGGGTGGCGACCCGTCGAACGGGTACGCCGAGGCAGTGCTCAAGGGCACCAGGCACGACTCGACCACGAGCAACTGAGCCGACGGGCAGGGCTGGAAGTCGAACGGGCGGGTTCCCCAGGGGGACCCGCCCGTTCTTCCGCCATCCCGGAAGGCCGCGATCAGGGGATGCGCAACCGGGCGCCGGCTTTGAGGACGTCCCGCTCCGTCATGCCGTTCGCGGTGCGCAGCGCCGAGAGGCTCACGCCGTAGCGCCGTGCGATCGTGGACAGGGTCTCGCCCCGCCGCACCAGGTGCGTCTGGCTCCCGGCCGCGGCCGAAGCTGGGGCCCGGGAAGCTGAGCCTCCCGCCACCGCGGCGGGCGCCGCCGGGGCAGGGACCCGGATCACCTGCCCGGCCCGGAGCATCTCCCGGGAGCCCATCGCGTTGAGCGACCGGAGGCGGGTCACGGTGGTATGGTACCGGCCGGCGAGTTCTGACAGGGTCTCCCCGCTGCGCACCCGATAGCGAATGGTGGTCGAGGTGGAGGCCGCGGACCCCGTGCCGACCACCGTCACCGGCTCGGCCACGGTGGGGACGAAGCTCGTGGGGATCACCAGGCGGCTGCCGGTCCGGAGCCGGGTCAGGCGGACCCCGGGATTGGCGTCCTGGATCAGCCGCGTGGTGACGCGGTAGAGCCGGGCGATCGCCGCCACGGTCTGGCCCCGCACCACCGTGTGCTCCACGAAGCTCACCCGGTCCTTGGCGGCAAGAGCCGCGTAGCGCACCGCGACGCTGTCGCCGGTGCCGGCGGGAAGCCGGACCACGGCCTCGTGGCGCGGCGGGGTGACCAGCCGGAGGAAGTGCGGGTTGAGCTCCCGCAGGGCAGCCACCGAGGTGTCCGCGAGCCGCGCCAGGACGTCGAGCCCGGTTGCGTCCGGCACCACGATCGAGTCGTAGGCGAGCGGAACGATGTCTGCCGGCCGGACGAAGCCGTACTTCTCCGGCTGCTTGGCGATCAGCGCCGCCGCGATCAGCTTGGGGACGTAGTCCTTCGTCTCGCGCCGGAGGAAGCGCGTGTCATAGAGGCGGAAGAACGCCGCGTCGGGGTTGTCCTCCTCGTCGTCCTCGTCGTCGCCCATGCGCCGGAGCCCGCGCCCCACCTTGCCGGCCCCTGCGTTGTACGCGGCGGCCGCGAGGTACATGGAACCGAACCGGTCCCGCAGGTCCGCGAGGTGCCGCGCGGCGGCGTCCGTGGCGCGCACCGGGTCGCGGCGTTCGTCCACCCAGGAGTCGATCCGCAGG
Organism: Gemmatimonadales bacterium; assembly: GCA_044221045.1. Classification (GTDB taxonomy): domain Bacteria; phylum Gemmatimonadota; class Gemmatimonadetes; order Gemmatimonadales; family GWC2-71-9; genus JADJOM01. Next base: position 42,176 of record JBGAPX010000002.1, on the reverse strand, counting down.
CCGTAGAGCTTGGCCGTCCCTTTCATGAACTGCCACATCCCCGTGGCGCGGGCGCGGCTCACCGCCGTGTTGGAGTAGCCGCTTTCAATCAGCGCCAGGTAGACCATGTCCTCGGGCACGCTGTTCTCGCGCAGCTTGGCGCGGATCATCGGCTCGTAGCGCGGCATCCGCTGCAGCCAGACGTTCATCCGCTCCCGCGCGGGACCCTGGAAGAAGTCGAGGTAATACTGCACCCGGGCGTGGGTGCCGTAGGTCTCGACGTCGATGTCGTAGGTGACTTCACCGCCAGCGGCATTGGCCCCACCCGGCGTGGCGGACGTGGCCCCGTCATCGGCACCGCTGTCGAGCGGTTCCGGGTGGGAGGTTGCCAGCTGCTCCAGGATGGCGGCGTCGGCGGCGGAGTCGGGATCCACGGCAGCGGGCGCCAGGCTGTCCGCCTCGAGGGAGTCGTCCAACTGGGCCGGAGTGGGGGCGGGAACGCTGTCGGGCGCCGCCGGGGCCGGCCGGGTCGGGGTGTCCGCTACGGCGCTCTCGGTCGGGCCGTTGGAGGCGGGGGTGGGCGCCGAAGCCGGCCGCTGCCCGCCACCGCATGCCACCAGCAATCCTGCCAGCATCCAGGAACGCCATGCCGTCATGGGATGGTTGCCTTTCGCGTTGCGGACGCCGCCGAACTGACCGGGCGATGCCTCGGCCCAGGTGACGAGTGGTGGCCCTGCTGGCCAACCGCCCTGCCCGGCCAGAACCGCTTGCAAGAAACCTGCGAGACGTGAAAAAGAGAACCCCGGTTCGGCCGATCTTCGGCGTTACGGGATGAGACAAGCCCCGGCCCCGCGAAATGAGGTGGTCCGGGCTTTTCTCAAGATGCGGCGGGGAGGGTACCGGTCGCTTCAGCGCATGAAGAACCGGTTGCCCAGGATGCGGTTGGTGGCGTTGAGGACGGCCAGCGCCGCGCCCCGGGAGGGATCCGCGTCGGGCGTCAGGAAGCAACCGACCAGCCGCTGGGCGTCGTTCTGGTTAGGCAGGGCCAGCGACACGATCACCACGTTGGCGTCGAACGCCCGGACCGCCTTCACGCCGAGCAGTTCGAACTTGAGCTCGCCCTTCACCGCCTTGGTGAGGGCCGTCACGCAGGCCTCGGCGGCGCACCGCAGCTCGCCCGCCTGACTGGTCAGCCCCTCGGAGACACCCTCGAACTCGGTGTTGTCGAGCCAGCTCAGGACCACGCGCGCGCGGCAGCGCCCGGTCGCCAGGCGATCCAGGGCGAACTCGGCGAACTTCAGGCGATCGGGAAGGCGGGGTTCAGCTGGCATCGGGTGCTGGGGCCTCGGCAGACGCAATCCATCGGGAATACCTTACGGGTATGCGAAAGCCGTGCCTCCCCCCCGCCCTGCTCGGCCTCCTCGTCGCCGGCGCCTCGGGGCTTGCCGGCCAGCAGGCGGGGGCCCTGGAGGCCGAAGTCCGGGCACGGATCGGGCGCGACACGGCGCTGGTCGCGGTGGCCTACTACGATCCGGTGACGCGCGACACGCTCCTCATCGAGGCCCTCACCCGCGTGCACGCGGCGAGCACCATGAAGGTCCCGGTGCTCATCGAGCTGGGCCGCCGGGTGTCGTCGGGCGAGCTTCGCTGGACCGATACCCTGCCGGTCCGGAACGCCTTCCACTCGATCGTGGATGGCTCGGAATTCCGGCTGGACCCCGCCGACGATTCCGATTCCACGCTCTACGCCCGGGAGGGCCAGGGGGCGGCGCTCATCGACCTTGCCCGGTTGATGATTGCCCGCAGCAGCAACCTCGCGACCAACCTCCTCATCGACCGGCTCGACCCCGCCCGCGTGAACCGCACGGCCCACGATCTGGGCGCCGACTCGATCGCGGTGCTGCGGGGCGTGGAGGACGCCAAGGCGTACGCCCTCGGGCGCAACAACACCACCACGGCCCGGGACCTGGCCCGGCTCCTGGATGCCATCGCGCGCGGTCGGGCGGCGGGCCCCGGCGCCACGGCGGTGCTGGTGGAACTGCTGCTGGCGCAGGAGTTCAACGGCGGGATCCCCGCGGGGCTGCCGTCCGGGGTCAGGGTGGCGCACAAGACCGGCGAGATCACTGGCATCACCCACGATGCCGCGATCGTCTATCCCCCGGAGCGGGGGCCCTACGTTCTGGTCATCCTGACTCGGGGATTCGCGGAGCGGCGGGAGGCCGAGCGGCTGATGGCGGAGGTATCCGGGCTCGTCTATCGCTGGGCGATGCGGCGGCCGGACCCGCGGGAATAACGGGCCGGCTCAGCCGGGGCGATTGGCGATGTGACGGGCCAGGACGGCCGCCACGCGGTCGTCGGAGAGGCGGTCGGCCTGGGCGTAGAGGTCGGAGCGCGAGCTCGACTCGAGCTCGGTATCGGCCCAGACGGCACGCCGGGGCTCCCCCGCGCAGCGGCAGCTGAGCAGGAGCCGCCAGGCACGGGTGCTGGCCGTCCGCTCCGCCACCGGAGCGACCGACCACCGGGTCTCGCCGATCGTCACTTCTTTCCAGGCCATGGGTCGCTCAGGGGATAGGCCATTCGGGGGGGGCGAATGTCTCCCCCGGGCCCGGACATGTCAAGAGGCGTGCCGTCGGGTTCACGCCTGGGCCGGCCCTGCCAGGCAGGCCAGTCGCTCCCCTATCGGAACGTGGGTGGGCCCCGGCGATTCTCAGTCCCGGGTGTCCCGGCCGGCAGGACGGTGATGCCTGTCACACGGCCCCGAGGGCGCCGCCAGGGCGCGGGGCCCCGGCTCCCGGAGCGTCAGCTCCGGACCAGCTGCTGGAAGCGCGCGCGGATGTCGCGGGTCACGGGGCCGGCCTTGCCGGCCCCGATGAGCCGGCCGTCGACCATGCGGATCGGCGCCACTTCCGCCGCTGTGCCGGTCAGGAACGCCTCGTCGGCGGTGTAGAGGTCGTACCGGTTGAGCATCGTCTCCTGCAGCGGGTAGCCCGCCTGGCGGGCCAGTTCCACGATGGTGTCGCGGGTGACCCCTCGCAGCTGTCCGGCGTAGACCGGGGGGGTGAGGAGCAGCCCGTTCTTCCAGATGAACAGGTTCATGCCCGTCGCCTCGGCGATGTGCCCGGCGCTGTCGAGCATGATGGCGTCGTCGGCGCCGGCATTGGTCGCCTCGACCTTGGCCATGATGTGATTCAGGTAGTTGAGCGACTTGACCCGGGGCGAGAGCGCCTCGCGCTGGTTGATCGGCGTCCCGGCCGTGACCAGCGTGAGCCCCTGTTCGTACCGCTCGGCCGGCCAGATGGCGATCGTGTCGAAGATGATGATGATCGAGGCGCGAGGGCACTTCCGCGGATCGAGGCCCAGGTCGCCCACGCCGCGGGTGATGACGTGGCGCAGGTACCCCTCGGTGAGGCCCGCCCGCTGCACGCCTTCCTCCGTGACACGGATCATGTCCTCCCGGGACATCGGGACGTCGAGGAGGATCGCCTTGGCCGAGTCGTAGAGCCGGTGGACGTGCTCAGCCAGCTTGAAGGTCTTGCCGCCGTACACCCGCATGCCCTCGAAGACGCCGTCGCCATAGAGCAACCCGTGGTCGAACACGGAGATCTTGGCGGAAGCCTTATCCAGCCACTGGCCATCGAGGTAGATCAGCGTCACGGCCCTGCCCTCGGACGATTCGGGAAGCTTTCGGTTCCTGCACGCGCCGGGGGGAATGTCGCGGTGCCGGACGTGGTTGGGAAGGGCCACGGAGGCCGATGATTGCCGGGTGACGGATGGGGGGCAATATTGTGACGCGAGGCGGGAGACCAGTGAGGGCGGTGGGACTCGAACCCACGACCTAGGGATTAAAAGTCCCTTGCTCTACCAACTGAGCTACGCCCCCTGCCGGGCCCAAACTTCAGGCGGCCGGCGGGGAAACTCAAGGCCGCCCGCGCAGGGAGGGCCCCATGCGGACCGTGCACGCCACGCTGCTGCTTGCCCTGTTGGCCGGGGGGCCCGCCGTGGCCCAGGCCCACGATGACCGCTGGCAGATCACCACCGAGGCCGGCGAATACCTCTGGGACATCCGACTGGTCCGACTGGGTGGCGACACCCTCTACTTCCGGCAGGCGGATACGGTCGGAACCGTGCGGGTGGCACAGATCGGTGAGCTGCGCCTGATCCGGAAGACCCTGGTCCACGCCGAGGGCTCTGACCGCCAGGCCGAGACGATGGCCGCGCTCATGGGCGGCAGCGACGAAGTCTTCGACCTCCGTACGCTGGATTTCGCGGCCCGCCTGCAGGCCATTCGCCAGCTGCTGCTGCTCCATCCGCCGGGCTCCTGACCCGGTCCACCGCCCGCGCCGCGGGTGGTGCCGGCGCATCACCCGGTGTTGTTGCTCCCATGACCGACTGGAATCTGGTAACCGACCCGAGCCCGCCGGGCGAGCTCGAGGCTCCGGCCGTGTCGCCGCCCCGATCATCTGGCCCATTCGCCGTGGACCCCTGGAGGTTCGCGCATGACCCCGCCGGCCCCGAAGCAACGCGCCACCGGTCGCTCCACCCGCCCCTCGGCCGCCGTCCGGGAGGCCGATCCGCCCGCGCCGCGGCACCCGCCGATCACGCTGATCGTGGGCACCGATACCGGCGTGGGCAAGACCTGGGTGACCTGTGCGGTGGCGCGTGCCCTCGCCGGGCTCGGGCAGAAGGTGATCGCCGTCAAGCCGATCGAGACCGGCCTCGACGAGGCGCCGTCCCCGGATGAGGACGGGGTGCGGCTGGCGGCGGCCACCGGTCAGGACGGGCCGCTCCGGGCGCTGATCCGGCTGCCCGGGCTCATGGCGCCCGCCATCGCCGCCGACCAGGCAGGCATGGACGTGGACTACGAGGACCTGGTCGCGAGACTCCGCAGCCTGCTGACGCCGGAGTCGCTGCTGCTGGTGGAGGGGACCGGGGGGCTGCTCTCGCCGCTCACCTGGAGCGACAACCACCTGGACCTGGCCCACAGCCTCGGGGCGCGGGTGCTGCTGGTGGCCGCCGACCGGCTGGGAACCATCAATCACACCCTGATGGCGCTGCGAGTCCTCGCGGCCGAGCGGGTGCCGGTGCTGGGCGTGGTGCTCAACCAGCCCGGCGCGCCAGACGACAGCACCCGGTACAACGCCGGCGCCCTGGTCCGGCTGGCGGACCATGTGCCCGTGGTGACGGTCCCGACCCTCAGCGACGACGTGCAGTCGGCCGAGGCGGTCAAGGAGATCGCCGGCTGGCTGCTACCGTAGCCGCGCCAGCGCCTCGACCAGGTCACGGCGCACCGCATCCTCCGGCCCGGAGGCGAGCAGCGCCGTGAGCCGGGTTCGCGCCTGTTCCGGGGCCACCGCGAACCGGAACGCCTCGAGGGCCCGCCGCCGGAGCCCGACGCGTCGTGCGAGCGCCAGTTCCCCCAGGCGATCCAGCGCCGCGCCGTTCCCATTCCTTCCGAAGGCCGCCAGCGCATAGACCCCGCCACTCGTCGTTTCCGCGGTGCGGGCGATCGCCGGGATCAGCGAGGTATCCCCCATCGCCACGGCCGCGAACGACGCGGCGTTGCTGATCGCGTCCTGGTACGAGGGCGTCGCCAGCGCCGCCGGCAGCAGGGTCCGGGCGCCAGCCGGATCGAGCTGCGCCAGCGCGGTGAGTGCGGCCGCCCGCGCCTCGTCCGAGGCCTCCTGCTCCCAATGCCCCCGGATCGCCGCGACGGCGCCCGTGGCGCCCCGCTTTCCGAGCGCGAACAGCGCGGCCTGGCGCACCGAGGCGGCGGTATCGGCCAGGGTGGCGACCAGCGCGGATTCGGCCTCCGGCCCCGGGAACTCGCCGAGGGCGGTGGCCGCGAGGGCGCGCGTCAGGAAGTAGTCCGCCCCCGCAGCGGCCCGCGTCAGGGCGGTGCGCGCCACCTCATCGTCGGTCCGGGCCCCGAGCTGGTCGATCACCCAGGCGCGGTTCCAGTGGTCGGGATCGTCGGCGAGCTGCGTGGCGAGCCACGCGGTCGGCTGGGCGAACTCGAGGGTCTTCAGGATGGTATTGCCTTCGTCGAAGACCACCATGGTGGGCGCGTTCCACACCCCACCCAGGTGAATCACCTGCTCGCGCTGGTCGAGCTGGACGGTGGCACGCACGTCGCCCGAGGCAGTCCCCACGCGGATGGTCATCGGGGCCGCGAAGACTTCCGGGACCTCATAGCGCAGCCCGACGCTGTCGGCCGGGAGGGAGTCGCGCTGCCGCTGCCGCACCGTGAGCGTCACCAGCCCGATGCTCGAGTCCCACGCCGCGCTCACCTGGAAGTCCGGATGGCCGGCGCGGTACACCCACTGGGCGAAGAACCCTTCCAGATTCTCGCCCGTGGCCTCGAGGAACGCCTGCCGCAGGTCGTCCGTCGTGGCCACGCCGAGGGCATGCCGTCGCAGGCACTGCCGCACGCCGGCCCAGAACCGCTCGTCGCCGAGACGCTTGCGGAGCATCTCCAGGACCAGCGCGCCCTTGGGATAGATGTTGTTCGACCCGAGTGAGGCGAGCGGCATCCGGCGGCGGCCATCGATCCCCAGGTACTGCCGGTACTCGTCGAGGTAATACTCTCCGCCGGCAGCCTCCCCCCGCCTGGTCCGCCAGTACTGCCCGGGCATGAACTCGGCGAATCCCTCGTTCAGCCACATGTTGGCCCAGTTGGCGGTGGTCACGTAATCCCCGAACCACTGGTGGGCCAGTTCGTGGGGGATCAGGATGTGCTGGTACCAGGGGCGGTCCACGTAGGCACGGGCCTCGGGGATCCAGTCCACCATGGTCGAGGCGCTCACGTTCTCCATCCCGCCGAAGAAGTCGGCCACCGTGGTCTGGGCGTACTTGCTCCAGGGGTAGGGAACCCCGGTGAGCCGGGAGAACACCTCGATCATGTCCGGGGTCACGCCGAAGAGCCGCCGGGCGCGGGCGCTGTCCGAGGCGTAGACGTAGTAGTCCACCGGCACCGTCCGCCAGCGGTCGCGGATCCGCACCAGCGGCGCCACGATCAGGGAGGCGAGGTAGGTGACCGCGGGCTGCTCCTGGCTCCAGTGCCAGGTGCGGGTGCCGTCGCGATTGGTGCGCTCGGCGACGAGGCGGCCGTTGGACACCGCGGTGTAACCCCGCGGCACCGTGGCGATGAGTTCCCAGGTGGCGCGGTCGTTGGGGAAGTCGTAAGTCGGGAACCAGTCGTGGTTGTTGTCGTCCTCGCCCTGGCTCCACACCTGCCGCGGCCGGGCGGGCGGCAGGCTGTCGGCCTCGATGAAGGTGAGCCCCCGGCCGTTGGCGATCACGCCCCGGTAGCGGATCACGAACCCGGCGGTGTCGCCCGCGGCGACCGCGCGGGGCAGGTGCACCACCAGCGTGTCGCGCACGTGCTCGAAGCGGTACCGCGGGGCCGCGGCGGTCGCCGCGGTCACGTCCTCGATCTCGAGCAAGGCGCCGGCGTCGAGCACCACCGAGTCGAACCCGGGGCGCAGGGCACGCAGGGTGACCGTCACCCGGCCCCGGAAACCGGGCTGGTCCCAGTCGAAATCCCGTAACTCGATCCGCTGGTGCAGCAGGTCGTAGTCGTGGCTGCGCGAGTACCGGTCGGTGGCCATCCGCTCCGCGTTGGTCTGGGCGGCGAGCGGCAGGGCGAGGCACAGGGCCAGGAGGCAGGCGATGGGGCGCATGGGGCTCAGACGTCGAACGTGAACTGGGACACCGGCGCGAAACTGCGCCGGTGATGGAGGGTGGGGCCGTGCAGCGCGATGGCCTCGCAGTGCTGCGCGGTGCCGTAGCCGGCGTTGGTCTCCCACCCGAATCCCGGGTGCCGGAGCGCCAGCCGGCGCATCAGGTGGTCCCGGGCCTCCTTGGCCAGGATGCCCGCGGCGGCGATGGTGTAACAGAGGGCGTCGCCGTCCACCAGCGCTTCGTGCGCGAATCCCGCCTCGGGCATGGGGAGGCCATCGATCAGCACCCGGTAGCCCGTGGCCCCGGCCTCGAGGGCACGTGGGCGGAACTGGGCGGCGCTCACCGCCCGCGCCACGGCGCGGTGCATGGCCAGCGCGGTGGCCCGGCGGATGTTGAGCCGGTCGATCTCCCGCACGCTCGCGGCGGCGAGCGCCACGGTCAGGGCCGCGCGCCGGAGGTCCGGGACGAGGGCGGCGCGCTGGCGGGCGGAGAGGGTCTTGCTGTCGCGCACGCCCCGGATGGGCGGCGCGTAAGGGGGAAAGGCGATGGCCGCGGCCACCACTGGACCAGCCAGGGGACCGCGGCCGACTTCATCCACGCCAACCAGCAGCGCCCGCTCGGACCAGGCCGCTTCCTCGCGCGTGAGGGTCGGCAGCGTCGGCGGGCGCGGGGGCATCTCAGCCCTGGGTCACGTTCTCACGCTTCTCGCGGATACGCGCGGCCTTGCCGCTCACCTTGCGGAGGTAGTACAGCTTGGCCCGGCGCACCCGGCCGCGGCGCACCACCTCGATGGTGGCGATGCTCGGGCTGTGCAGGGGGAACACCCGCTCCACGCCGACGCCGGCCGAGACCTTCCGGACGCGGAAGGTCTCATTGATCCCGCCGCCCCGCTTGCCCATGCAGAGGCCCTCGAAGGCCTGCAGGCGTTCCTTGTCGCCCTCGCGCACCCGGACCATCACCTTGATGGTGTCGCCCGAGGCGAACGCCGGGATATCCGTCCTGAGCCCCTCGCGGGCCACCGCCGCCATCCGATCCATTGCTTCCTCCTGGTATCAACCCGCGCGCCTAGTGGTGGCGCGCCTCGTAGTCAGCCCACAGGTCCGGCCGCCGCTCCCGCGTCAGGCGCTCCGCCTCGGCCTGGCGCCAGGCGGCGATCGCCGCATGGTTGCCGGAACGCAGCACCTCCGGCACGGGCCGGCCCTCGTAGACCTCGGGCCGGGTATAGCTCGGCGGGCTCAGCAGCCCGTCGTAGTGCGAATCGCCGGCGGCGGACTCGTGGTCCCCGAGGACGCCGGGGAGCAGCCGCACCACCGCATCAATGAGGCACAGCGCCGCCGGTTCCCCGCCCGAGAGGATGAAGTCCCCGAGGGACAGCTCCTCGGTGGCCAGGCCATCGGCCACCCGCTGATCCACATCCTTGTAATGCCCGCAGAGCAGCGTCAGCCGGTCCGCCAGTGAGAGCCGCACCGCGTCGGCGTGCCCGAACCGCCGGCCCCGCGCCGAGAGCAGCACCACCGGCCCCGCCCGGTCGGCCGGCTCGAGGGCCGCCACCGCCTCGAAGAACGGCTCCGGCTTCAGGACCATCCCGGCGCCACCCCCGTAGGGGTAATCGTCCACGGTCCGGTGCCGGTCGTGGGTGTAGTCCCGGAGCTGCACCAGCCGGTAGTCCACCCGCCCCGCCGCCGCCGCACGCCCCGGGATGCTGGCGCCGAGGTAGGGCGCCAGCGCCTCCGGAAAGAGCGTCACGACGTTGATGCGCATCAGTCGAGCAGGCCCTCCGGCAGCACCACCACCAGCAGCCGCTCCTCGCGCCGCACCTCGCGCACGAACTCCTTGATGAACGGCAGCAGGAACTCGCGCTTCGGTCCCTGAACCTCGAGGGTGATCCCGGTGGGCAGTTCCAGCAGCCCGGAGACCAGCCCGTACGCCGTCCCGTCTTCCCCGCGGACCGCGAAGCCCTCCAGTTCATGGAGGTAGACCTCGCCCGCAGCGGGCGGGGTGAGCTCCTCGGCCGGCGCGCCCAGGAACTGGCCGCGCCACTGTCCCATCAGGTCCCGGTCATCCACGCCCCGGAACTTCACCAGCCACTCGCGATGATACCCCCGGCTGCGCTCCACCACGATCGGTTCGCCGAGCACCGCGCCATCCAGCCCCAGCCGCACCAGCTGCCGCCCGGGCACGAACACCGCCTCCGGTTCGGCCGTCAGGGGGAAGATCGCGAACTCCCCCTTGAGGCCGTGCGGCTTGCGGAGCCGCCCCACCGCCAGGTAGCGGGGGCGGTCCGGCTGGCTCACGCCTTCGCGGCGAGTACGCCCGCGCGCTCGAGCAGCGAGCGCACGGTGTCGGTCGGGGTCGCGCCCTTCGCGATCCACGCCTTCGCCGCCTCGGTGTCGAGCTTCACCTTGTCCTGGGCCTGCTCGGCCCGCGGATCGTAGGTGCCGAGCGCCGCCACGAAGCGGCCATCCCGCGGCGCATCCTTGTCCGCGACGACGATGCGGTACAGCGGGATGCCCTTCCGGCCGACCCGGCGGAGACGAATCTTGGTTGCCATGCTGAACCTGTCCTCTGAGAACTAGTCCGCGCGCACCGCGGTGCGCACCACCGATGCGCGACGATTCGCGCGATCCTGCACTACATCCCGAACATGCCCGGGCCCTTGCCGAACGGCATCTTCAGGCCCTTCCCGCCGGACTTCATCAGCTTCTGCATCGCCTTGAACTGGTTCAGCAGCTGATTCACTTCCTGCACTGTGCGTCCCGAGCCCCTGGCGATCCGGAGCCGCCGCGACCCGTTGATCAGGTCGGGATCGGAGCGCTCCCGCGCCGTCATCGAGAGCACGATCGCCTCGACGTGCTTGATCCGCTTCTCGTCCAGGTTGGCCCCCTGCAGCATCTGCGGGTTCACGCCCGGCAGCATGCCCAGCACGTTCTTGAGGGGCCCCATCTTCTGCATCTGCTTCATTGCGGTCAGGAAGTCCTGGAGGTCCAGGCCCTTCTTCGAGACCGCCTTCCGGGCCAGCTTCTCGGCCTCGGCCGCATCGACCGTGGCCTGGGCCCGCTCCACCAGCGTGAGGATATCCCCCTTCTGGAGGATCCGCCCCGCCAGCCGGTCAGGGCGGAAGGGCTCGAGTTGGTCGAGCTTCTCGCCCAGGCCCAGGTACTTGATCGGGGCCTTCGTGACGCCGTAGATGGAGAGCGCGGCACCGCCCCGCGCGTCGCCGTCCATCTTGGTCAGGATCACGCCGGTGACCCCGAGCGCCTCGTGGAAGCCGCTGGCGATCCGCACCGCGTCCTGACCGGTCATCCCGTCCGCGACGAGCAGGATCTCGTGCGGCTTGACCGCCGCCTTGAGGGCCTTGAGCTCGTCCATCAACTCGGCATCGATCTGCAGCCGGCCCGCGGTGTCGACGAGCACGGTCCGCGCCCGCGCCTTGGCGGCCTCGACGATGCCCCGCTTCACGATGCCGGTCACATCCGTGACGCCGGGCTCGGCATGGCACCCGACGTCGACCTGCCGGGCCAGCGTCACCAGCTGATCCACTGCGGCGGGCCGGTACACGTCGGCCGCCACCAGGAACGGGGCCTTCTGCTCCAGCTTGAGCCGTTTGGCCAGCTTGCCCGCGGTCGTGGTCTTGCCCGAACCCTGCAGTCCGACCAGCAGGACCACCGTCGGCGGCACCGACGCGAAGGCGATCGGCGCCTGCTTCTCGCCGAGCAGCGTGACCAGTTCGTCGTAGACGATCTTGACCAGCTGGTCCCCGGGGCGCACGGCCTTGAGGAGCTGGGTCCCGACCGCCTGCTGTTCGACCCGCTCGAGGAAGGCGCGCGTCAGGTCGAAGCTGACGTCGGCTTCCAGCAGGACGCGCCGGATCTCGCGGAGGCCGTCCTTGACCGCCTCCTCGGTAAGAACGCCGCGCCCAGTGAGTTTGGAGAGCGCGGCGGTGAGTTTGGCGGACAGCTCGTCGAACATAAGCCCCGGAAAATAGAGGGGTTAGGTCCGTTCGGCAAGGCCGGGGGGAGGGGCGGGCAGCGTACTGGGGTACCACAACGCGTCAGAAGGTTGATGGTCTGATGACCGGATTCCGGTATGGTCTGGCAACCCCAACCCCGGAGCCATGATGCGCCCGCTTGCCGCCCTCCCGCCCGATGGTCCGCCCCGCGACCAGGTTGCCCTGCGGGTGGCCGACGCCCTTGCCGACGCCGTCGCCCGTGGGCCGGGGGCGGCGCTGCGCACGGCCCGAAGCATGACCGACGACGAACTCCGCCTGGGACTGGATTTCGTGAGCACGGTGCTCGAGGTCGCGTCGGGATCGGCCCGGGCCATGGCCGCGGTCCTGGCCGAGCGCTCGCCCGGCGGGGTTCACTGACCCGGGGAGGCGATCTCGACCATGGCGGGCTGCTTCCAGCCGGTCCAGCGGTCCGGGGCCAGGATCACCCGGGAGGCCGGGCGTCCGCCGATCTCGAGCGGGACGACCTCGAGCCGGTACCCGAGCCGCCGACGGGACTCAAGCCGCTGGCCGGTCGTCCCGAGGAATCGGGCGCGGTTCACCGGCTCATCCCACACCTGGTACCAGACCAGGGCGGCGCCTGCCGGGGTCTCGTAGACCCGGAAGCGGTCGCCGCCCCATCCGGGCGCGATCGCGGTCTGGATCTCCGCCGAGGGCGCCAGGCCGGCCAGTTCGGCCCCGAGGACCCGGAGGTCGAACTCGCCCATCGTGTCCTCGTACAGCGGAACGGTCTGGTCGCCGGCGGTGAAGCGGAGCGTGAGCGGCTGGTCGCCCTGGCCGTAGCGGTGCGGGTTGATGATCTGCTCGGTCGAGACCGGCATGCGGCGCCCGAACGGCAGCGTATCCCGGAGCTCGGAGCCGTACCACCAGCGCAGGAAGTCGGCCCCTGCGAGGTAGGGAAAGATCAGCCCCTCGCGCAGGATCCGCGGCGCCTTGCTGAACACCGGCATGGCGCCCTGCTGGGCCCGAATCCGTTCCCGTGAGGCCTCCCACATGTCCGGCATGGCAAAGAGATTCTGGTCGGGCACCATCACCTGCAGCCCCACCAGCGTGGCCTGGCCTTCGAGCAGGGCCTGCGCCGCCATGAGGCGGTCGTTGTCTTCCACCTGCTCCATGATGGAATCGAGCGCCAGGTACTGGTGCTGCAGCGCGTGCACCAGCTCGTGCGCCACCACCGCCCGCAGCACGGTGCCATCGGCGCTGGCGACGACGAAGAGGGCGGAGGAATCCGGCTCGTAATAGCCGACGATCTGCTCGGTGAAGAGATCGAGCAGCAGCGCGCGCAGGTCCAGGGTATCCGGCAGCAGCCCGAGCAGCCGGTAGGTCGCCTGCATCCCGCGGGCCTTCTCGGCAGAGAACTCCTGGTCCAGCTTGGCCAGGACGTACCCGCGGACCTGGTCGCGGCTGCGGACGGTGGCGCGGGGCGGGGTGCGGAACCGGAGCCCGGCCGCCTTCTCGACCGCGGGGACCAGGCTGTCCACCATGCGGGCGAGGGTCTCGTCGGTCTGGCCCGGTGGCCGCCCGCGGCACGCGCCGAGGCCAGCGGCCAGCACGAGGGAGCAGATGGAAAGGCCGCGGCGCAGGCGCACGGGCGTGATCCTCAGCGGTAGATGGAGAGCCAGGCGGTGACCCGGCCGGGCCCGACCACGAAGGCCACCAGACCCGCGGCAATGGCGAGCGACACGCCGAAGGGGAGGTACTGCAGTTCACGCAGTTCCGCGGTGGTCATCGTCTCGAGGGGATCCGGGGCAGCGGGCACCGGGTCGGCGCGGACGCCCCGGGCCACCAGGTGAAGTACCACGGTGCCGCCGACGAGCAGTGAGGCCACCACCAGCACCGCCTGCCCGGTGGACCATCCCGCAGCGGCAAGCAGCGGCAGGAAGACCCCGGCGACGCCGAAGCCGTAGTGGTACCATCCCTCGACGAGCGGCACCGGGCGCAGGAAGAACGAGGCGACCGTGAAGCAGATGAACCCGAGGCCCAGGCCGGCCAGCATGCCGCCCAGCGCGGACCAGAGGCTGCCGCTCCACAGCATGCTGGCCGGCACCACCCCGGCCATCACCACGCCCAACAGGGCGAGGTCGCGCCGGCGGGAGGGCTCACTCGCGGCGAGCGCCGGCGGGGTCGGTTCGGTCGTGCCGGGCGCTTGGGCCGAAGGATCGACGGGGGCCGGGGCGACCGGGGGCGCACGGCGCGCCCGCAGCGCAAGTTCCAGCACCAGGCCGACCACGGCGCCCAGGAACACGGTGGCGAGCACCGCCTCCCAGCCCAGGTATCCGCCCACCATCGCAAGCATGGCCACGTCCCCGCCGCCCATGGCCTCGCGGCGGAGTACCAGGCGGCCGAGCAGCCCCACGAGGTAGAGCAGCCCGGCCCCCACGCAGGCGCCGTAAACCGCGTCGGCGAGGCCGCCGGGGGCCACCACGAACGCGAGCCCGAGGCCCACGGCGAGCCCGCCGAAGGTGAACTCGTGGGGAATGATGAAGTCGCGCGCGTCAGTCATCGCGATGCCGAGCAGCAGCGTGGCGAAGACGGCGTTCCGCACCGCCTCCGCGGTGGGGCCGTAGCGCCAGCCCATCCAGGCCCAGAGGAGGGCGGTCGCGAGCTCCACGAGGGGGTACTGGACCGAGATCGGCGACTGGCAGCGGCGACAGCGGCCACCGAGCACCAGCCACGACACGACGGGGATGTTGTCGTACCAGGCGATGAGCTGGTTGCAGCCGGGACAGCGCGAGCGGGGACGCACCACTGACTCGTCCCGCGGCCAGCGGAGGATGCAGACGTTGAGGAAGCTGCCCAGCATCGCGCCGACGAGACCGGCCACCAGGGTGGTGAACAGCTCAAGGCTCACGCGCCACCTCGTAAAGGAGGATCCCCGCAGCCACCGCTACGTTGAGCGACTCGACGCCGCCCGCGAGGGGGACCGCCACCGAGCGGTCGGCAGCGACCGCCAGCTCGGGCCGCACCCCGGCACCCTCATTGCCCAGCACCAGCGCCACCGGTCCATCACGCCGCACGCCGCGCACCGGGGCCCCGTCGGCCGCGGTGGTCCACAGCGAGAGGCCCACGCCGCGGGCCCAGCCGATGAACGCCTCAGTGGTGCAGTGCAGCGCCGGGAGGCGGAACAGGGCCCCCATGCTGCCCCGCAATGCCTTGGGGCTGGCCAGGTCGGCGGTTCCCGGGAGCGCCAGCAGGGCGGCGGCGCCGAGGCCCAGCGCGGTCCGCGCCAGCGCGCCGACATTGCCGGGATCCTGCACCCCGTCGAGCACCAGGAGCACGCCCCGCGGCCCGGGAACGATAGCATCCAGCGACCAGACGCGTGGCGCCACCACCGCCACCACCCCCTGCGGCTGTTCGGTCTCGGCCAGCTGCGCGAGCAGGTCGTCGTCCACCTCCTCCAGCCGGACGCCCGCGGCCTGCAGACGGCGTTTGAGCGCCGTGCCGCGGGGTGTACCTTCCAGCGCCGGCGCCACCACGGCGCCCTGCACGTCCACGCCGGCGGCGAGCGCCTCCTCGAGCAGGCGCACCCCCTCGGCCAGCGTCAGGCCGCGGCGTTCCCGCGCGCGGCGGCGATGCAGGTCCCGGATGGTACTGATGAGTGACACGCGTTCCCTGGCCTCCCGATGAAGATCGCCCTGACCATCGCGGGCTCGGACTCCGGCGGCGGCGCCGGCATCCAGGCCGACCTCAAGACCTTCCACCAGTTCGGCGTGTTCGGCACCAGCGCCGTCACGGCACTCACGGCCCAGAACACGCGGGGCGTGCGCGCCGTGCACCCCGCGCCGGACGCCATCGTCGAGGCCCAGCTGGCCGCGCTGGCGGAAGACCTGCCGCCCGCGGCGGTCAAGAGCGGGATGCTCGCGACGGCCGCGCTGGTGCGCCTGGTGGCGGGAGCCATCCGCCGCGCCGGCTGGCGGGAGTATGTCCTCGACCCGGTGATGGTCGCCACCTCGGGCGACCGCCTGCTCGACGCCGCGGCCGAGACGGTGGTCCGCGGCGAGCTGCTGCCGCTGGCGGCGCTGGTGACCCCGAATCTGGACGAGGCCGCCATCCTCACCGGCGAACCGGTGCGCACCGTGGCCGACATGGAGCTGGCCGGCCGGCGCCTGCTCGGGCTCGGCGCCCGGAACGCCCTGGTCAAGGGCGGCCACCTCGCCGGCGGCGACCTGACCGATGTGCTCATCACCCCTGCGGGCGTCCGTCACTTCCCGCGGCCCCGGATCGACACCACTTCCACGCACGGGACCGGCTGCACCCTCTCCGCCGCGATCACCGCCGGCCTGGCGCTGGGCCGCCCGCTGGAGCAGGCCGTGGCCGACGGGCTCGACTACGTGCACCGGGCGCTGCGCACGGCGCCCGGCCTGGGGGGCGGGCACGGCCCGCTCAACCACCGCGTGGCCGCCCCGCCGGCGGACTAGGCCCGCGCCACGACCCCGGTCACCAGGCGGACCAGCCGCGCGCCGGCCCCATCGGCCGCGGCCATCACCTCCGCGTGGGAGAGCGCCGTGGTGCCGATCCCCGAGGCCCAGTTGGTGATCACGCTGACGCCCAGGACCGCGATGCCGGTGGCGCGCGCGGCCACCACCTCCGGCACGGTGGACATGCCCACCGCATCGGCGCCCAGCCGTTCCAGCATCCGGATCTCGGCGGGCGTCTCGTAACTCGGTCCCAGGACCCCCGCATAGACCCCCTCCTCGAGCGCGATCCGCTCCTCCCGCGCCACCACCAGGGCCAGCTGGCGGAGCGCGGGGTCGAAGGGGGCCGACATGTCGGGGAACCGCGCCTCGTCGGCCCGCCGGGCCCCGATGAGCGGGTTGCGGAAGGTGAGGTTCACCTGGTCGGCGAGCAGCATGAGGCTGCCGGGGGGCCGCGTGCGCCGGATGCCGCCGGCGGCGTTGGTCAGGACGAGGGTCCGGACCCCGAGCGCCGCGAAGACGCGCACCGGCAGCGCGAGTTGCGCCGCGGCGTGGCCCTCATAGGCGTGGAAGCGCCCGCTCTGGCAGAGCACCAGGCGCCCCGCCAGCCGGCCCAGCACCAGTTCGCCGGCGTGGCCGTCCACCCCGGGCGCGGGGAACCCGGGCACCTCGCGGTAGGCACGCCGCCGCGGCGCCGCCAGCTCGGCGGTCAGCCGCCCCAGCCCTGATCCGAGGACGATCGCGACCTCGGGCCGGGCATCCTCGAGCCACGGCGCGAGCGCATCCACGGCCGCGGCCACCGGGTCGAGCCCGCGCATCAGGCGAGCATCCCGGCGATGGCCGCCGAGGTGAACGCGGCGAGATTGCCGGCGAGCATCGCCCGCAGGCCGAACCGCGCGATCTCCGAGCGCCGCTCGGGCGCCAGGCCGCCGATCCCGCCGATCTGGATGGCGATGGAGCCGAGATTGGCAAAGCCGAGCAGCGCATAGGTGAGGATCAGCGCGCTGCGCGGGGCGATCACCAGGCCGGAGCCGAGGTCGCGGCCGAACTGGGCGTAGGCGACGAACTCGTTCAGCACCGTCTTGAGCCCGATCAGCCCCCCGACATACGCGGTGTCCTGCCAGGGGACGCCGAGCAGCCACGCGACCGGCCGCAGCAGCTGCCCCAGGATGCCCGGCAGGCTGAGCCCCGGCAGGCCCACCGCGGCGCCCACGCCGCCCAGCAGCGCGTTGAGCAGCGCCACGAGCGCCACGAAGGCGATGAGCACCGCCGCGACGTTGACCGCGAGCTGTACCCCCTGCAGGGCGCCCCCGGCGGCGGCGTCGATGACGTTGGCATCGGTGCGCGGCAGGTGGATCCCGGTGGCCTCCCGGGTGCGGGGCTCACCGGTTTCCGGCTCCATGATCTTGGCCAGGTAGAGGCCGGCGGGCGCGTTCATGACGCTCGCCGCGAGCAGGTGCCCGGCGATGTTGGGAAAGAGCCCCGAGAGCATTCCGATGTACGCCGCCATGACCCCGCCGGCCACCGTGGCAAAGCCGCCGACCATGACGGCGAACAGTTCGGAGGGGGTGAAGTCGCGCACGAACGGTTTGACCAGGAGGGGCGCTTCGGTCTGCCCGAGGAAGATGTTGCCGGAGGCCGACAGCGTCTCCGCCCCGCTGGTCCGCAGGGTCCGCTGCATCACCCAGGCGATGCCCTTCACCACGAGCTGCATCACCCCGAGGTGGTACAGCACCGACATCAGCGCCGAGAAGAAGATGATGGTGGGCAGGACGCTGAAGGCGAGGAAGGCGGGCTGGTCCACGAGATCGCCGAAGACGAAGCGCGCCCCGTCCCGGGTGAACCCGATGAGCCGGTTGAAGCCCTGCCCCGCCACGTCGAACGCCTCGCGGCCGGCGCCGGTCTTGAGCACCAGGACCCCGAAGAGGAACTGGAGCAGCAGCCCGGCGGCCACCAGCCGCCAGCGGACGCGGCCACGGTCCGACGAGAGCAGCAGCGCCAGCCCGAGCATGGCCGCCACGCCGGCCACGCCGACCAGTCGCTCCCCCAGCGGGAGCGAGAGTCCCGCCTCGAGTTCGGCCAGGCGGGTGGCGGCGGCCTGGACCACGGTCAGCGCCGTCACGCCCAGCCGGCCACGGCGGGTACCAGCTCCGCCCCCAGCGCGCGACGCTCGGGCAGCGGGAGGAAGGCGGCGTCGATCGCGGTATAGACGAGCTGCCGGATCTCGCGGACGGAGAGCCCGAAGGTCGCGGTGGCCAGCGCGTACTCGCTGGAGAGCGTCACGTCACTCATGAGCCAGTTGTCGGAGCAGAGGGTGACGGCAAATCCCTGGTCGAGGAAGCGCCGCAGCGGATGCGCCGCGAGCGAGGCCACCGCGTGGGTCTGCCGGTTGGAGGTGAGGCACAGTTCCAGCGGAATCTGGCGGTCCCGGACGTACGCGGCGAGCTCCGGGTCCTCGAGGAGGTGCGTGGCGTGGCCGAGCCGGGCGGCACGGCAGTCGTGGAGCGCCTCGGCGATCGACGCCGGGCCCGCCGCCTCGCCGGCGTGGACGGTGATGCCGAGGCCGCCCCGCGCGGCGATCTCGAAGGCGTGCCGGTGCGGCGCGGCGGGCTGGCCCGCCTCCCCACCGGCGATGTCGAAGCCCACCACGCCGTGGCGGCGGTGCCGGACCGAGGCCTCGGCGATCGCTTCCGACTGGGAGGGATGCAGGTGCCGCAGGGTGCAGTTGACGATGCCCGTGCGGACACCGGTCTCGGCCTCGCCACGCGCCAGCCCGCGGCGCTCCGCGAGGATCACCTCGTCGAGCGACATCCCGCCCGCGAGGCTGAGCGCGGGGCAGTAGCGGATTTCCATGTAGCGCACGCCGTCCGCGGCCGCGTCGCACACCATCTCGTACGCGACCCGTTCCACCGCCTCCGGCGTCTGCAACGCCGGGACCGTCAGCTCGAACCGCTCGAGGTACACCGCGAGGCTGTCGGCGTCCTCGGCGCGCATGTGGCGCCGCAGCACCTCGGGATCCTGGCTGGGCAGCGGCGTGCGCGCCGCGCCCGCGAGCGCGATGAGCGTCGCCGGCCGCAGCGAGCCGTCGAGGTGGACGTGCAGCTCCACCTTCGGCAGCCGCACAAACCGCGCGGGTCCCGCCATCGCCGGCGTCAGCCCCGCCGGCTGGTACGCTGCGCCCGGAGGATGGCGCCGCCCGCCAGCGGGCTCGCCAGGTCCACCTCGATGCCGCGCCCGTCGGTCACATGCGCCGCGCCCTCGGCCACCAGTGGAAGCAGCTCGGGCTGGCCCAGGCGCAGGGCGTCGCCTACCGTTGCGCCGGCCGGGAGGGTGAGGGGCTGCTCGTTGAGGAAGACGCGCAATTCGGATGGCATCAGCGGTTCGGCACCAGGCGGCGGTCGGTGGGGAGCGCCACGGGCTGTGGCAGGCGGCGGAGGTACTCGCGCAGGACGCCGCCGCTGGTCCGGTCACTGGCCGACACCTGGAAACGGTCCAGCGCGCCCGGCGTCCGGCAGCCGCCCCCGTCGCGGCAGTCGGCCGCGCCCAGCGCGAACGCGGAGTCCGGACCCAGCAGGGCCGCGCTCAGGGCCACCGCATAGCTCGCGGAACGGTCCAGCGACCGCCCGTTCAGCAGCCGGACCCGACGCACGCGGTCGAACGGTTTCCGCCGCGGGTCGTATTCGACGCGCAGCCCCGCAATGGCGCAGCACGGTTCGGCCTCGGCCACCAGGTTCTCCAGCAGCGCGAGGATGTCGGCGCCCTTCATCCGCAGCAGCAGGAGGGGCCGGTCGGGCATGGCGCTGTCGAGCAGCGTCGCCGTGAGCGGGCCGGCCGGAAGGCCGGCGGGGAGTTCGTCCCCGCGGGCCAGCGCCACGTCGGCCCGGAGCGCGTTGCGATAGGCGTCGGCGAGGAGGCGGGCCGCGGCGCCCTCGGGGCCGGCCGCTGCCGGGAGCCGAAGCGTGGCCACGGCATGCCGCGCGATCGAATCGGCGCGGGCCTCGGCGCGCGTCTCGGCCCGGGCGATGGAGTCTCGCCGTGCAATTTCCTCGTTGCTCGGCGGCGTGGGCAGCTGCAGCGGCGCCGGGGCTGGCTCGGGCGCAGGCGCCGGCGCGGGGCCGCGCACGAAGAGCGCCCGGGCCCGCTCGGCGTACTCGGCCGGGGCGAGCGTCCACTGCGCCTCGCCCAGGGCCTCGGCCCGGAGCGTGTGGCGACGCGCCAGGTCGGCCTGCAAGAGGTCGCGGATGGCCTCGCCCTTGTCGTAGACCACGGGCGCACCGGCGAACGCAGTGGCGTTGCCGCCCCCCTGCTGACGGAAGCTGCTCACCGCCACCGTCACACTGTCGTCGGGACCGAGCGGACGCCCACCCACCTCCAGCCGCGTGATCCGGCTCCCCGGAGGCTGGCTCAGGTCGAGGGTCCACCCGGCCCCACCCAGCAACTCGAAGTTGGCGCCGGGGGCGTAGCGGTTGGGGGCAACCCGGCCGGCGGAATCCACGAAGTAGTAGCGCGCGCCCTGTTCCATGACCGCGCGGAGCTGGGCGCCCGTCAGCCGCACGGCCCGCAGGGTGTACTCGGCGGGGTAGAGCCGGAACAGCTCCCCCATGGTGATTTCGCCTTCGTCGAACCCGGCGCGCAGGTCGAAGACCGGCACGAGTGACAGGGCCGCCCCGCTCGCCCGGCGCTGCACCGCGTGCATCCAGCGCGGCAGCGGCAGGTCCTCCGCCCGCGCAGTGGCGAGCGTCAGGCGGCGTTCCGACTCCCCGAGTACCGTGGAGACCCATCCCAGCATGGCTCGATGCGGTTCGGCGAGGCGCCGCGCCATCTGGGCCGAGGGACGGACCTCCTCCAGCGCCACGCGTTCGGCGCGCATGCCCACCACCCGGAGCTGTCCCCGGTCACCGACGAGGGTGACATGCAGCACCGCCAGGCTCCGACCCTGGGCCCGCGGCTGCACGAAGTGCACGCCGTGGATGACCGTGTCGACGATCTCCTCGTGCGAATGCCCCGCCACGACGAGGTCGGGTCGGCTGGCGCCGGCGGCGAAGAACTCCGCCACATCCTCGCCGCCGAGCCCCGTGGTGTCGTAGCTCGCCCGGCCGCCCAGGCCGGTGTGCGCCAGCGCGATGACCAGGTCGGCGTCCTTGCGGGCCTCCCGCAGGACCGGCTCGATGCCCGGCTCGATGCGGTCCACCCGGAGCTGGTCCCCGAACCGGCTCCGGTTCAGGACCATGGCGGCGGGGGTGGTGAATCCCGTCACCGCCACCCGCACGCCGTTGCGGACGACCACGACGTACGAGGCGAGGGCGAGGGTGTCCGACGGCAGCACCCGGAGGTTGCCGCTTACCCAGTGGAAGCTGGAGCCGGCGATCGCGCGCTGGAACGCCGGCAGCCCGAAGTCGAAGTCGTGATCGCCCGGCGTGGCGGCATCGTAGCCGATGGTGTTCATGGCGTCGATGACCGGATGCGGATCGCGCGCCGCCCCCCGACCGTAGTACGCCGCGAGCGGGCTTCCCTGGAGCGCGTCGCCGGCGTCGACCACCAGCACCTGCCCCGGGTAGCGATCGCGAAGGGAGTCGACCACGGTCGCCACCCGCGCCAGTCCGCCGGGCCAGGGGGCGTTCTGGAGGTAGTCCCAGTCCGTCGCGTATCCGTGCACGTCCGTGGTGGCCACCACGACCAGCCGCAGCGTGTCGACCTGGGGAGCAACGGCCAACACGCCCGCCATCATAAGGAAAGGGAGCATGTCAGAATATCCTCGGGCGCCTTCCAGCCGCGCAATGCGTTCCGTCACGCCCGCTTGCATTTCCGGCCCGGGCTGTGTATTCGTTTTGGCGCATATGACGCCGCCCCTGACCCTGCCGGACCTGCTCCAGGCCCTGGGGGAGCCCACACGGCTCCGGATCCTCAACTGCCTCACGGCGGCGCCACTGTTCGTGTCAGACCTGGTGCTCCTCCTCGAGGTCCCGCAGCCCACGGTCTCCCGTCACCTCCGCGTGCTGCGCGATCTGGGGCTGGTCCGCGACACCCCGATCGCGCAGTTCGTGCTGTACCGCCTTCGCCGCCCGGCCGAGCCGCTGGGCCGGGTTCTGGGGGCCGCATTGGACGCCTCGCAGGCGGACCCGACCTACCGTGCCGAGCGTGAGCAGGCGATCGAACGCAGCCGCCGCCACGCCCGGACCCGCACCGACAGTACGCTGGAGGAACGCCCGGCATGAGCCATCGCATCCTGGTCGTCGATGACGAACCGGACATCACCGCCCTGGTGGCGTACCACCTGGCCAAGGCGGGGTACCGGGTCTCCACCGCGGCCAATGGCCCCGACGCCCTCAAGGCGGCCCGCGAGGAGCGCCCGGACATCGTGATCCTGGACGTGATGCTGCCGGGCGCCTCCGGCTATGACGTGCTGGCCGAGCTGCGGCGGCGCGAGGAGACGCGCGACGTCGGGGTGATCCTCCTGACCGCCCGGCGGGAGGAGCCGGACCGGATCCGCGGGCTCTCCCTCGGCGCCGATGACTACCTGACCAAGCCGTTCTCGCCCGCGGAATTGGCGTTGCGGGTGAACGCTTTGCTGCGGCGCCTGGCCGCCCCGGCGGTGGCCGGCGGCTCCACCCTGGCCGCGGGGCCGATCGCGATCGACCGCTCGGCGCACAAGGTGGCGGTGGACGGGAAGGAACTCGAGTTGACGGCCACCGAGTACAAGCTGCTGCTCACGCTCGTGGAGCGGCGGGGACGGGTGCAGACCCGACCCCAGTTGCTGGAGACCGTCTGGGAAGCCCAACCCGACATCCAGACCCGGACGGTGGACATGCACGTGCAGCGGCTGCGCACCAAGCTCGGCGAGGCCGGCGACCTGATCGAGACGGTGCGCGGCTTCGGGTACCGGTTCCGGGGTGCCGAGCGCACCACGCGGCGCGCATGAGCTTCGCGGCCCGGCTGGTGTGGGGCACGATCCTGGTGATCGTGGCGGCCATCGCGATCCACGTGGTGGGCGCGGAGATCGCCCTGCGCGGCGACCTGGAGCGGGACACCCGCTTCAACCTGGAGCGCGAGGCCCGGCTGGTGTCGCGTGCCCTCCCCGTGGACTCGCTGGCCTGGCCGACCGCGGTGGCGCAGATCGCCCGCGAGACCGGCCTCCGGGTGACGCTGATTGCGCCGGACGGGCGCGTCGTCGCCGAGAGCGACGAAGCGCCCGAGAGTGTCCCGCGGATCGAGAACCACGCCGCCCGTCCGGAGGTCCGCGAGGCGCTGGCGGGACGGGTCGGCAGCGACCGCCGGGTGAGCGCCACGGTCAACCGGCCGCTGCTGTACGTGGCCGTCCCTGGAGGGCCAGGTGTCGTCCGGGTGGCCGCGACCCTCTCGGCCACGGACACGATCCTGAGCCACGTCCACAACGCCTTCTTCGGGGCGGCGCTGGTGGCCCTGCTCATCGGGTCGGGACTGGCCTTCGTCGCGGGCCGTTCCATCGCGCGACCGCTGACGACCATCAGCCAGGCGGCCCGGTCCATCGCACAGGGGGCGGTCCCGCGCTTTCCGCGCTCCGGCGTGCCGGATATCGACGAACTGGTGCGGGCGCTGCGCGACATGCACCAGCAGCTGGACGAGCGCTTCGCCGACCTCCGGCGGGAGCGGGCCGAGAGCGCCGCCCTGGTGGAGGCCATGGTCGAGGGGGTGATCGCCGCGGATGCCCGCGGCCGGATCGTGACCGCCAACGGCGCCGCGCGGCGGCTGCTGGGCTACGAGGCGGAGGCCGCCCTCCCCGCCCTGCCGCAGCTGTTCCGCGCCAAGGCGGCGCGCGAGGCCGTGGACGCGGTGCTTGACGGCCAGCGCCCGCCCGACCGGGAGCTGGAGCTCGACGGCCAGTCCGTCCTCCTCACGGGCCGGCCGCTCCCGCACGGCGGCGCACTGCTGGTGCTGCACGACGTGACCGCGCTCCGCCGCCTGGAAATGGTCCGCCGCGACTTCGTGGCGAACGTCTCGCACGAGCTCAAGACCCCGCTCACCTCGATCTCCGGATACGCGGAAACGCTGGTGCAGGATCCGCCTGACGGGGAGACCATGCGGCGGTTCCTTGGCGTCATCCACAACAACGCACGCCGAATGCAGCGCCTGGTGGACGGGCTGCTCGACCTCTCGAAGATCGAGTCGGGCGGCTGGCGGCCGGCCGCGGAGCCGGTGGAGATCGGCGCCGTGGCGCGGGAGAGCTGGGGCCTGCTCGCCGACCGGGCCGAGCAGCGGAAGATCACCTACCAGGGCAGCGTCGGCCCGGACGCCGGCACCGTCTTTTCCGACCCCGACGCGGTGCGCCAGGTGCTCAGCAACCTCTTCGACAACGCCATCCGCCACACCCCGGCCGGCGGCCGGATCACCTTCAGCGCCGCCCGCCGCGACGGCGGGGTCCAGCTCGAGGTGCGCGACACCGGCGCCGGCATTCCCGCGGACCATCTCCCCCGCATCTTCGAGCGCTTCTACCGGGCCGACCCGGCGCGCGCCCGGGACGACGGCGGCACGGGGCTGGGCCTCGCGATCGTGAAGCACCTGGTGGAGGCGCACGGCGGCGAGGTCGCTGCCGAAAGCCAGCTGGGCCGGGGCACGGCCATCCGCTGCTGGTTCCCGGACGGGCCCGGCATCCAATCGTGACCTGACCTCCACCGGCCCGTGACGCGGGCCGGCGATGCTTCGGCGAACGGGACGAGGAGGCTCCCTTGCGCCGCATGCTGCTGAGGCTGGCCACCCACGATCGCCGCCTGGTCGCGGCGCTGGCGCGCCGTGATGCACCGGAGTGGATGGACCGCGGCTTCCGTCTGGTCACCCATGCCGGCGGGGCCACCGCCACGATCGGGGTGTCGCTCGGCCTCCTGCTGCATCCCGCCACACGCCAGGCCGGCGTGGTCGCGAGCGCCGCCAACCTGCTCTCGCACCTCGCGGTCCAGGGCCTCAAGCGGACGGTCGTGCGGCAACGCCCCTCGCTCGCGATGCCGGGCGTGACCCCGTTGGCGCACCTTCCCGACCGATTCTCGTTTCCCTCCGGGCACGCGGCGGCGGCCATGGCCGTGGCGCTGGGCCTGCTCGTGGCCTCACCCCTGGCCGGCCTCCCGGTACTTGCCCTGGCGCTCCTGGTCGGCGTCTCGCGCGTCTACCTGCGGGTGCACTACGCCACCGACGTGCTGGTGGGCCAGGCGCTCGGCGCCGGCGCGGCCCTGCTGGCGTACCTGACCCTGTCGTAGTCCGCTTCGAGCTCGTCGAGCTCACGCTGCCAGTCCCGGCCGACCGCGAAGGCGCGCGCGGCCTCCCCCATCGCCGCACGGCGCTCCGGATCGCCGGCCAGTTCCACGATCCTGTCCGCGAAGGCCACGGCGTCCCCGGCCGGCGCCAGGTGGCCGGTGATTCCCTCGCGCAGGCTTTCCGGGATGCCCCCCGCGGCCGCGCCGATCACCGGCACGCCGGACGCGAGGGCCTCGAGCGCGACGAGGCCACAGGTCTCGGTCGGCGAGGGAAACACGAACAGCTCGGCATCCGCGTAGATCCCCGCGAGCGTTCCACGGTCGAGGAACCCCAGGTGCCGGGCGAAGGGCAGCGCCTCGCGCACCCGCGCGGCCTCTGGCCCGTCGCCGGCCACGGTGAAGCTGGCGCGCGATCCCAGGCGATCATGGGCCAGCCGGAGGGCCGCGACGAGCGTGGCGACGTCCTTCTCGACCGCCAGACGGCCCACATGCAGCACCTCGAACGGCCCGGCGCCACGGGGACGGGTCCGTCGGGACGGGTGGAACAGCGCGGTGTCCACCCCGCGTCCCCAGACCACCGGCCGCGGCACCCCCAGAGCGAGCAGGTCGTCCCGCGTGGCGGCACTCGGCGTCTGGGTGAACGTCGCGCCCGCGTGGAAGCGACGCATCCAGGCGCGGGTGGGAGCGACGGCCCAGCGCCCCAGGTACTGCGCGGCGTATCGCGGGAAGTCAGTGTGGAAGGAAGTCACCACCGGCCGACCGCGCCGACGGGCGAAGCCGCGGCCGAACAGGCCGAGCGGGCCTTCGGTCACCAGGTGCACGAGGTCGGGATTGAAGGCCTCGAGCCGGCGATCGAGCCCGCGGCCCCAGGGCCAGGAGAGCCTGACTTGCCCATACCCGGGACATCGCACGGCCGCGAGGCGCAGCAGCCCGGTCTCGTCGTCGGTGGGGCGGTCATAGCGGGGGCAGAGGACCATGACGTCGTGGCCCCGGCGCCGCAGACCGTCCCGCATCGTCGCCAGCACGGTCGTGACCCCGTTCACCTCGGGCCGGAAGGTGTCGGTGCAATAGAGGATTCGCATGCCGGAACGCTCGGGGAGCTTCATCGCGCCGGCACCACGGACGCGTCACGATCCCACGACAGACCCGGGCCCGTGCCTGATCCGGGACCGGGGCATCATGAATCGGTGACACGGCGGGACGACGTTTGCGCCACGACTCTCCCCTTGGAGCAGATGTGCGTGCTGGATACCGCAGGCTCCTGCTGGTCATCATCGATGGGCTCCGCCCCGACGCCGTGACGGCGGCGGGGATGCCCGCGCTCGAGCACCTGATGTCCTGGGGCTGGCACGCCGGCCTGGCGACCACGGTGCGGCCGAGCGTCACGGTGGCAGCGCTCACCTCGCTCGCCACGGGTGTCTCGCCGGCGCGGCACGGGCTCGACCACCCGAGCCTGACCCGACTCGGGCGGGTGCGCGGCCTCGCCCCGCTGCCGGTCGAACTCCGGCGGCATGGCGTCGAGACGACGATCCTGGCCCCGGCCCTCGGGGGAGCGGCCCGGTGGATGGCCGGCGCGCTCCTGCGTCTCGGTGGCGTGTCCCGCCTGGGGGGCGGCACCGGCGCTCCGGGCCTGCTCTTCGAGCAGGCGGCATTGCAGGTGGCCGGCGCGCCCGGACCAGCCTTCGTGGTGGCCTATGTCAACGACACGGACATCGCCGGGCATGCCTGGGGATGGATGTCGGGGCCCTACCTCCAGGCCGCCGCGATCATTGACCGGGGCCTGCGCCATCTCGAGCCGCTGCTCGACGATCCCGAGACGCTGGTCATCATCACCGCCGACCATGGCGGGGGCGGGGTCCTCCCCAACGACCACGATCACCCGCATCCGCTCAATGACCGGATTCCCCTGCTCCTCCTGGGCTCCGGGGTGCAGCGCGCGTCGGAGCCCGAGCGCGAGGCACACCTGCTCGATATCCCTCCAACGATCCTGTGGAGCCTCGGCGTCCCGGTCCCCATGCAGTACGAAGGGCGGGTCCTCCACGAGGCGTTCGCGCCGGCGGCGGTGCCGGCATGACCGGCGAAGCTCCCCGGCCCGGCGGAGCGACCGGGCACCCCGGGCCGCGACCGGGGCCGACGCCCAGGACGGCGGACTCGGCGCCCCTCCTGGCCCTGGTCCTGTCCTCCGAGGATGCCCTGTTCCGCGACCCGTTCGCCGATTTCATTCCCAGCAGCCGCTGAGGCCCCCTTCCGGGGTGTCGTTACCGTGACGTTACGCATCATGACGCCGTCCGTGACGGTGTCCGGCGTGATTTGGCGCGGTCACTGGAGCGGCACGCCGCCGCTCCACCGTCACACACTCGCCTAGAGGACCGTCATGTTGCGTACCCGCCTGATCGGCGTCGGCCTGCTCTCCCTGTTCGGCGCGGCCTCGGCCGCGGCCCAGACCACCTATCCGAGCGTCAAGGTCACCGGCCGGCTGCAGAGCCAGTTCTACTACTTCGGCAACGAGGACTACGCCGCCACGACCGGTCCGCAGTCGAACTTCTTCATCCGCCGGGCCCGGATCGAGGCGCGGGTGCAGATGAACGAGTACATCACGGCGTACATCCAACCGTCCTTCGAGGGCGGGCGGGCGGCGGCCTCGAGCAGCTGCACCTCGACGCTGGACACCCTGGCCAATACGGTCACCACCAAGTGCACCAACGGCAACGGCGGCATCCGCCTCCGCGACGCCTGGATCGACGTGCGGCTGTCCAAGCCGGAGGCGCCGACCGCCTTCACGCTGCGGTTCGGGCAGGAGAAGCGCCCCTTCAGCCGCTACGAGCTCACCTCCTCCAACAACCTGCCGTCGATCGAGCGGGGCGCCGGGCGGGGCATCCTCGCCGTGCAGAGCAATGACATCTTCGGGTCGGCGGGCCTGCTGGCCCATGACGTGGGGGTGAGTGGCCGGGTGGAGCGGAAGCTCGATGCCAGCGGCCGGATGGTGTCGCTGGTGGCGGGCATCTACAACGGGCGCGGTGAGTCGCTCAACGACAACAACAACGCCAAGTCGTTCGGGGTGCGGGCCAACGCCGACCTCTGGCGCAAGCTGAGCGTGGGCGGAGCGTACTTCTCGCACGACCAGATCATCGGCGCCGACAGCGCCTTCCGGAACAAGGGCTACGGCGTGGACGCGCAGTGGAGCAAGGTGGGCGAGCCGGGCCTCTACGTGCTGGGCGAGGTGCTGAGCGGCGAGCAGGCCAACGCCGCCCGGACCAAGATGCTCGGCATCCAGGGCCTCGCGGCCTACAACATCCGGATGACGAGCCCGACCTCGTGGCTCTACGCGGTCGAACCGTCGCTCCGGGTGGACATCGCCGACCCGGACACCGACACGGACGACGACGGTGCCACGCTGATCACCGGCTCGGTCGCCTTCTACATGACCAGCAAGGCGCTGCTGCGGGTTGGCGTGGACCACCAGAGCTTCCAGGCCAGCGGCGCCAAGAGCATCACCGGCGTCCGGGGCTCGATGCAGGTCAGCTTCTAGCCTGCGTGACGGTTTCGTGACAGAGCCGGGGGCGGTCCGTGACCGTCCCCGGCGTTCTTCCGCCCGGGTCGCGAGTGCGGCCCGAGCCGGTCAACCGAGTCCAAGGAGCGTTCTCATGTTCGCTGGTCTGCTGCGCGGCCGCCTCGCCCTGGTGGCGCTGCTCGCCGCCGGTGCTGCCTCCCAGGCCGAGGCGCAGAAGCTCACGGGAGCCGGGGCCACCTTCCCCAACCCGATCTACACCAAGTGGTTCGACGCCTACAGCCGGAAGGCGGGCGTCCAGATCAACTACCAGTCGATCGGCTCCGGCGGCGGCATCCGGCAGTTCACCGAGGGCACGGTCGATTTCGGGGCGAGCGACGGCCCCATGAACGAGAGCCAGATCCAGGCGGTGGCGGGCAACGTGGTCCACATCCCGACGGTGCTGGGCTCGGTCGTGGTGACCTACAACCTGCCCTCGCTCGGCACCACCCAGCTCAAGCTCGACGGCAACACCCTGGTCGACATCTTCATGGGCCGGATCACCAAGTGGAACGACAAGCGGATCCAGGCGCTCAATCCCGGCGTCGCGCTGCCGGGCATCGACCTGATCCCGGTGCACCGCTCGGACGGGTCGGGGACCACCTATGTCTTCACCGACTACCTGACCAAGTACTCGCGGGAGTGGAAGGACAAGGTGGGCTACGCCACCTCGGTCAACTGGCCCGTGGGCCTCGGCGGCAAGGGCAACGAGGGGGTCACCCAGCAGGTGAAGCAGGTCGAGGGCGCCGTCGGGTACGTCGAGCTGATCTACGCGGTGGCCAACAAGCTGCCGTACGCCCAGGTCCGGAACGCCGCCGGCGCCTTCGTGGTGCCGACGCTCGAGTCCGCCACCGCGGCGGCGGGCAGCGTGAAGCTGGCGAAGAACACCGACTTCCGGGTGTCCATCACCAACGCCCCGGGCGCGGCCACCTACCCGATCACCTCCTACACCTGGCTGCTCGTGAAGGTAGACAATCCCGACGCCGCGAAGGCCAAGCTGATCCGGGACTTCCTCGCGTGGATGATCACGGACGAGGCCCAGAACATGGCCAAGGACCTGTCCTACGCTCCCCTGCCGGCCGACGTCCGGGCCCTGATCGCGGAACGGATCCGGACCCTGCGTGGCGCGGGCAAGGCGCTCGCGATGAACTAGCCGGCCCCGGGCACCTGCCTGCCGGGCGCTAGTCGCGGGACCGGGGGATCGCACCTCCGGTCCCGCGCTGCTGTCCAGGGGCCCCGTGACACGGCCGTTACAATGCCGTGACGGTTCGGGGAGGCGCCGCCGGTACACTCCCGCCCATGACATCGACGACGGCCCCCGAGGCCGCGCCCGCCGCCCCAGCCACCCCGACCCTGGAAGCCTCGCGCCGGGGCGACCGGCTCTTCAAGGGGCTGCTCACCATCGCCGCGCTGGCCGTGCCCGTCCTGATGGGCCTGCTGGTGTACGAGCTGTACGATGGTGCCCATCTTGCGATCGACCGCTTCGGACTCTCCTTCATCACGGGCCGCACCTGGGACCCGGTGGCGGAGGAGTTCGGCGCGTTCCCGCTGATCATCGGGACCCTCGTCTCGGCCTGCCTCGCGTTGCTGATCGCGGTGCCGCTCTCGCTGGGCGTCGCGATCTACCTCACCGAATTCGCCCCGGCGGCCATCCGCCAGCCGGTGGCCTTCCTGATCGAGCTCCTGGCGGCGATTCCGAGCGTGGTCTACGGGCTCTGGGGCATCTTCGTCCTGGTGCCGTTCCTCAAGACCACCGTGTTCCCGTTCCTGCGGGAGACCCTTGGATTCCTGCCCTTCTTCCAGGGCCCGATCTACGGGCCCTCGATGGGCGCGGCCAGCATCATCCTCGCGATCATGGTGATGCCGTTCATCATGTCGGTGGCCCGGGAGGTCCTGCTGGCGGTGCCGGGCACGCAGCGGGAAGCCGCGCTGGCGCTCGGGGCGACGCGCTGGGAGGCGGTGATGTCGGCCATCCTGCCCTATGCCCGCAGCGGGATCATCGGGGCCGTGATCCTCGGGCTCGGCCGCGCCCTGGGCGAGACGATGGCCGTCACGATGCTGATCGGCAACCGCAACGAGATCTCCGCCTCGCTGTTTGCGCCGGGCTACACCATGGCCGCGGTGATCGCCAACGAATTCACCGAGGCGGTAGGCGACATGCACCTCGCTGCGCTCGCCTACGTGGCGCTGACGCTCTTCGTGCTCACCGTGCTGGTGAACGCGGCCGCCCGCCTGCTGATCTGGCGCGTCGGCAGCCGCGCCCCCGCCGGCGGCAAGGGAGCCTGAGCATGAACCGTCGCGTCTGGCGCCGCTGGGTCAGCAACGGCATGGTCGGGCTCATGATCGTGGCGGTGCTGCTGGCCGTGCTGCCGCTGGTGCTCATCCTGCTCACCCTGCTGGTGAAGGGGGCCGGGAGCCTCTCGGTGGCGTTCTTTACCCGGATGCCGGTCCCCGCGGGCGAGACCGGCGGCGGGGTGGCGCACGCCATCGTCGGGACGCTGATCATCGTCGGCGTGGCCAGCGTGATCGGCCTGCCCTTCGGGATCGGGGCGGGCATCTACTGCGCGGAGTTCCCGGGCACCCGGCTGGCCAAGGCCACCCGCTTCATCGCCGACGTGATGAACGGCACGCCGTCGATCGTCGTGGGGGTCTTCGCCTGGGCCCTGATCGTGGCGCGCACCAAGCAGTTCTCGGCCCTGGCCGGCAGCGCGGCACTCGCGATGCTCATGATCCCGATGGTCATGCGCACCACCGAGGAGCTGATCCGCCTGGTCCCCAACTCACTGCGGGAGGCCGCCCTCGCCCTGGGCTACCCGCGGTGGCGCACCACCCTGAGCATCGTCCTCCGGACCGCACTCCCCGGCATCGTCACCGGCAGCCTCCTGGCGGTCGCCCGGGTGGCCGGCGAGACCGCGCCCCTGCTCTTCACGGCGCTGGGCAGCCAGTTCATGAGCCTGCACCTGGCGGAGCCGATGGCCGCGCTCCCGCTGACGGTCTTCAACTACGCCATCGGCCCGTACGAGGAATGGCACCGCTATGCCTGGGCCACGGCGCTGGTGCTGATCCTGGTGGTCCTGGTGCTCAGCCTCGCGGCCCGCCTGGCCACGCGGCGGAGGTTCCGGCTGCATGGCTGAGCCCGCCATCCGGCTGCGCACCGAGCACCTTACCGCGGTCTACGGGAAGTTCACCGCGGTCAAGGACGTGTCGCTGGCGTTCCGCGCCAATACCGTCAACGCGCTCATCGGCCCGTCGGGCTGCGGCAAGTCGACGTACCTGCGCACCCTCAACCGGATGCACGAGCTGTCCGAGGGGGGCTGGATCACCGGCAAGGTGCTGCTCGACGGGGAGGACATCTACGGACCGAAGGTGAGCCCGATGCAGCTGCGGCGGCGGATCGGGATGGTGTTCCAGAAGCCGACGCCCTTCCCCACGATGTCCATCTACGACAACGTGGCGGCAGGGCTCCGGCTCAACGGCCGCATGGCCCGGGGCGCGCTCGACGAGGTGGTGGAGCGCAGCCTGCGGCAGGCGGCGCTGTGGGAGGAGGTCAAGGACCGCCTGGGGACGAGCGCGCTCGCGCTCTCGGGCGGGCAGCAGCAGCGGCTCTGCATCGCGCGGACCATCGCCCCACGGCCGGAGGTGGTGCTCCTGGACGAGCCGACCGCGTCCCTGGACCCGGGCGGCACGCAGCGGATCGAGGAACTGGTCTTCGAGCTCAAGCAGGCGTTTACGATCGTGATCGTGACCCACAACATGCAGCAGGCCGCCCGGGTGAGCGACACGACCACTTTCTTCTACATGGGCGCCATGATCGAGACCGGCCCCACCCGGCAGATCTTCACCGCCCCGCGCGAAGAGCGCACGGAAGCCTACATCACGGGACGCTTCGGATGAGCCCCATGACCAGAGACCCGGCGCGACCCGGCGCCGCGCCGGCCCCGAGCCCCGCCGCCGCCCCGGCCCTGCCGCTGCTGCGCACGACCCTGACGCCGCGCGCCGCCCCATCCGGCGCCCCGCCCGGCGCGGCGCCGGCCATCAGCGCCCGGGACTTCCGCTTCAGCTACGACGGCCGGACGCCGACCCTCAAGGGCATCACCCTGGAGATCGCCCCGCGGATGGTCACGGCCATCATCGGGCCGTCGGGGTGCGGCAAGTCGACCTTCCTGCGCTCGATCAACCGGATGCACGACCTCATCCCCACCCACCGGTACGAGGGGGAGATCCTGCTCCATGGCGCGTCGATCTTCGCGCCCGGCACCGACCTGGTCACGCTGCGGCAGCGGGTGGGGATGGTGTTCCAGCGCCCCAACCCCTTCCCCAAGTCGATCTACGACAATGTCGCCTACGGGCCGACGCTCAACCGGCTGGTGCCGCGGCGCGACATCCCCGACCTGGTGGAGCGGTGCCTCCGGCAGGCCGCCCTGTGGGACGAGGTGAAGGACCGGCTCGACGAACCGGGGACCGGGCTCTCGGGCGGGCAGCAGCAGCGGCTGTGCATCGCGCGGGCGCTCGGCAACCAGCCCGACGTCCTCCTGATGGACGAGCCCTGTTCCGCGCTCGACCCGATCGCCACCCAGAAGGTCGAGGAGCTGATCTTCGCGCTCAAGGCCACCTACACCATCGTGATCGTCACCCACAACATGCAGCAGGCCGCCCGGGTGAGCGACGTGACCGCCTTCTTCGACCGGGGCGAACTGGTGGAGACCGGCGGGACCGAGCGGGTCTTCACCGCCCCGGCGAACGCGCGGACGGAAGCGTACATTACGGGGAGATTCGGATGAGCGTCGACATGCACCGGCACTTCCACGACGAGCTGAACGACGTCAAGGTCCGACTGCTCACCATGTCCGGTGAGGCCGAGGCGGCCCTGGGGCTGGCCGTGGAGGCGCTGCTCGAGCGGGACGGGACCAAGGCGCAGGCGGTCATCCAGAACGACCGCGTGATCGACACCATGGAAATGGAAGTCGAGGAGACCTGCATCAACCTGCTGGCGCTGCAGCAGCCGATGGCCCGCGACCTGCGCATGCTGACCTCCGCCCTCAAGATCGCGAACGACCTGGAGCGGGTGGGGGACCACGCGGTGAACATCGCGCAGTCGGCGGCGCGGCTGGCGCAGGCGCGGCCGATCACCCCCGAGCCGGAGATCGTCGAGATGGCGCGGCTGGCCCGCGACATGCTCTCCGACGCCCTCGAGGCCTTCATCCGGGGCGACGCCGACGAGGCCCGGCAGATCTGCCTCCGCGACGACAAGGTGGACACCCTGCACCGCTCGGTGTTCCGCATCCTGCTCACCCACATGATGGAAGACCCGCACATGATCGGGGCGGGGATGGAGCTCTTCCTGGTGAGCCGCAACCTGGAGCGCGTGGCCGACCTGGCCACCAACGTGGCGGAGGACGTCGTGTTCCTGGTCGAGGGGAAGTCCATCAAGCACCACGCCGAGGACCGGGGGGAGCCCCGGGACTCGGGCACCCACCGGCCGCCGCCGCCCGCATGACCGTCGTCGCCCTCCCCGAGCGGCGTGAGCGCCTCGCCGCCATCGACGTCGGCTCCAATTCGGTGCGCCTGCTGGTGGCCGAGTACGGGCCGGAATCCGGCATCACCGTGATCGACGAGGTCAAGGAACAGCCGCGCCTCGCCGCGGGGGTGGCCCAGACCGGCCGCCTCGATGACCTGGCGATGGCCCGCGCCATCGAGGCGCTGCGCCTGATGGTGGGGGTGGCGGAGCGCCGCGGGGTGAGCCGCACCGCGGCGGTGGCCACCGCCGCGGTGCGCGAGGCGACGAATGGCGAGGCCTTCATCCGCCGGGTCAAGGAGGAGGTCGGGCTGGACCTCCGCATCATCGACGCCGACACCGAGGCCGCGCTATCCTACCGGTCGGTGGCCCATCACTTCCCGCTCGAGGGCGGGCGCACCGTGGTGGCGGACATCGGCGGCGGGAGCCTGGAGCTGATCGGCGCGGTGGACGGCCTGATCGAGCACAGCCTGTCGCTCCCCTTCGGCGCGGTGCGGCTCACCGAGCTGCACCTGGCCGGGGCCCCGGACCCTCGCGCGGCGGTCAAGCGCCTGCGCGAGTACCTGCGGCGCCAGTTCCGCCGCAAGCTGCCGATCCGCGACTGGGCGGCCCCGACCCTGATCGGGTCGGGCGGCTCGTTCACCAACCTGGGCCGGATGGCCGCCGCCCGGCGCGGCCTCTCCGCCGCCGACCCGGTGCACGGGGCCAGCGTGACGATCGCCGACGTGGAGCACCTGCTCGACTGGCTCACCGGGATGCACCCCGAGAAGCGCGCCCAGGTGGAGGGCCTCTCGCCGCAGCGGGCGGACATCATCCTGGCGGGGCTCGCCGTGACCGCGGAGGTGCTGGAGCGGATCGAGGCGCGCGAGGTGAAGATCAGCGCCTTCGGCCTGCGGGAAGGGCTCCTCCTCGAGATGGCGGGGGCCGCGGTGGCGCCGGCCGCGGTGGAGCCGCTGCGGCTCATCCGCGAGTTCGCCGAACGGTGCCACGTGGACCGGCGGCACGCGGAGCATGTCCGCGTCCTCGCGCTCAACCTCTTCGACCTGCTCTCCGACAAGCTCGACGCGGCTCCCGAGGAGCGGGGCCTGCTCGAGGCCGCCGCGCTGCTGCACGATGTCGGGCAGCTGGTGAGCTACCGCAAGCACCACAAGCACAGCTACCAGCTCATCATCCACGCCGAGCGCCTGCCGTTCTCGCCCCGGGAGCGGCAGCTGGTGGCGCTGATCAGCCGGTACCACCGCCGCCGCGGGCCCCGGAAGCAGCACGCGGTGTTCGGGGCGCTGCCCAAACCCGACCAGCAGGTGGTGCGGCGGCTGGCGGGGATGCTGCGGGTGGCGGAGGGACTCGACCGCGGGCACACGGCGATCGTCGAGAAGCTGGCGCTGGAGATCTGCCCCACCCGGCTCACCATCAAGGCGGTGCCGCGGTATGCCGGGGCCGACCTGGGCCTGGAGTGCTGGGGCGCCGAAGAGCAGGCCGACGTGCTCGCGCGCGTGATGGCCCGCGAGGTGAAGGTCGAGCCGGCGGTCTAGGCGGACGCCTCGGCGCGGCCGGCATCCGCGGCCAGCAGATCCCCCAGCGTGCGGCCCGCCGTCACCGCCGCCCATCCCGCCGCCGCGGAGGTCCCGAGCCGGCTGGCCCCCGCCCGCAGCATGCACAGCGCATCCTCGGCGGTCCGGATCCCCCCCGAGGCCTTCACTCCCGCCCGGTCGCCCGCCACGCGACGCATGAGCTCCACCGCCTCCACCGTGGCGCCGCCGGCGGGATGGAACCCGGTCGAGCTCTTCACGTACATCGCGCCAGCCTCCACGGCGGCGCGACACGCCAGTTCGAGCTCGCGGGTGGTGAGCGCCGCGGACTCGACGATCGCCTTGACGGGACGCCCCCGCGCGGCATCGACCACCGCGGTCACCTCGTCACGAACCTCCTCCCAGCGCCCGCCCTTCACCGACCCGAGGGGCAGCACCATGTCCACCTCGCCGGCGCCGTCGGCGACCACCAGGCGAGTCTCGGCGGCCTTGGCCACAAGGCCGTTGGCGCCGAGCGGGAAGCCCACCACCGCGACCACCGCCACCCGGCTGCCGCGGAGACGGGCCACGGCCTCCCCCACCCACTGGCCGTGGACACAGATGGCGCCGAAGCGGAGCCGCCCCGCCTCGTCGCACAGGCGGGCGATGTCGTCGGCCGTGGCCTCCGGGCGCAGGAGGGTGTGGTCCACCAGCGCGGCGAGCGGCGCGTCGAGGTGCGGCTGCAGCCAGGGTTCGGGCATCAACGGAGTCCGTGGACGGAACGGTGCGCGGCCAGGAGGTCGGGATCGCGGAACAGGGGAGTGAGCAGCAGGCCGCCGAGGAAGCCCCCGACGTGTGCCCAGAACGCCACGCCGCCGCCCTCGGTGGGGGCCACGGCGCCGCTCAGCAGCTGCAGCAGGAACCAGTACCCCAGCATCACGAAGGCGGGGATGACCATCATCCGGGCGAAGATCCCGAGGAAGACGAACGTGACGACCCCGGCGCGGGGATAGAGCGCCACATAGGCGCCCATCACCCCTCCGATGGCGCCCGAGGCCCCGACCATCGGGATCAGCGAGGCGGGCCCGGCGGCGGTCTGCGCCGCCGCGGCCGCGAGCCCGGCAAGCAGGTAGAACGCCAGAAAGCGACCGCGCCCCATGACGTCCTCGACGTTGTTGCCGAAGACGTGCAGGAACCACATGTTCCCGATCAGGTGCATCCAGCTGCCGTGCAGGAACATGGAGCTGAGGGGCACCAGGACGCCGCCGGTCAGGTCGGCGGGACAGACGCCGCCGGGCACCGGGGCGCCGGCCCCGAGGTGACCGAGCAGGTCGGCCGGGATGAGCCCGTAGGCGCAGATGGACCGGGTGAGGATCGGCTCGGCGCCCATCCCCTGCACCAGCACCCAGACCCCAACGTTCAGGGCGATGAGCGCGTAGGTGATCACCGGCGTCCGGAGCGTCGGATTCTCGTCGCGGATCGGCAGCATGCGGGAATATCCCCGGCCCGCGCACGGGTGACAACCACCACGCCGCGGCCCATATTGGCGGGCGCACAACCGGCCCTTCGCCCCCGACACCACCCTTTCCCGAGCCCCTCATGCCAGACATCGGCGTCCTCCATCCCCAGATCGTCCACTTCGTGGTGGCCCTCGGTATCGTGGGCGTGCTGTTCCGGCTCGTGTCGCTGAGCGGCGCCCTGGCGTGGACCAAGCCGGCGGCCACCGTGCTGCTGCTGGTGACCGCCGTCGCGTCCGTCGCCGCGACGAAGTCCGGCGAGGAGGCGCATGGGCAGGCCGAGCGGATTCCCGGCGCCCGCGACGCGGTGCACGAGCATGAAGAAGCCGGTGAGTGGGCCCGCAACGTCTTCCTGGTGATCGGGCTGCTGGAGCTCGCGGGCGTGGCGATGCGCCAGAAGCCGGCGGGCAAGTGGCTCCTGGTGGCCTCGGGCGTGGCGGGCCTCGCGGGCATCGGCGCGGTCTACCGGGCAGGTCAGGCCGGCGGGGAACTGGTCTACAGCTACGCCGGCGGGGTGGGAACCAGGTCCGGTGAACCGGCCGACGTGCAGCGGCTGCTGACGGCCGGCCTCTATCACCAGGCGGCGGCCGCGCGGAAGGCCGGCCGCGCCGAGGAGGCCGCGCGCCTGACGGAGGAGCTCGCCCGTCAGCACCCCGAGGATGCCGGCATCCGGCTTCTGGTCATCGAGTCGCAGTTCCAGGATCGGAAGGACTTCGCGGGCGCGCTCGCCGCGCTGGACCAGGTCCCCGTGCCCGCCGACGATCCGCGCTTTGCCGTCCGGCTTGGGCTGATGCGGTCGGACATCTACGTGGCGGCCGGCCACCCCGACTCCGCCCGTGCCACGCTGACCGCGCTGTCCCAGCAGTTCCCCGACAGCCGCTGGATCAAGGACGCGCTGGACCGGATCAAGTAAGGCGACCCCCCCCCCCCGGGGGGGGGGGGGGGGGGGGGGGGGGGGGGGGGGGGGGGGGGGGGGGGGGGGGGGGGGGGGGGGGGGGGGGGGGGGGGGGGGGGGGGGGGGGGGGGGGGGGGGGGGGGGGGGGCGTTGGCCGGCATGGCCTTAACGGGCGCCGGCCCATCTCACGGCAGACGAAAGGACCAGGACATGGGCTCCAAGATCATCGGCATCGACCTCGGGACCACCAACTCGGTGGTGGCGGTCATGGAGGGTGGCGACCCGGTCGTCATCCCCAACGCCGAGGGCGGTCGGACCACTCCCTCCGTGGTGGCGTTCACCAAGGACGGCGAGCGGCTGGTGGGCCAGGTGGCCAAGCGGCAGGCGGTCACCAATCCGAAGCAGACCATCTTCTCCATCAAGCGCTTCATGGGCCGGAAGATCTCCGAGGTGACGGAGGAGTCCCGGCGGGTGCCGTACCGGGTCGACAGCGGGCCGAACGGCCTGGCCTCGGTGGAGATCGCGGGCAAGAAGTACACGCCGCCCGAGATCTCGGCCATGATCCTGCAGAAGATGAAGCAGACGGCCGAGGACTACCTGGGCCACAAGGTCGAGAAGGCGGTGATCACCGTCCCGGCCTACTTCAACGACTCGCAGCGGCAGGCTACCAAGGACGCGGGCAAGATCGCGGGCCTCGAGGTGCTGCGGATCATCAACGAGCCGACGGCGGCGGCGCTGGCCTACGGCCTCGACAAGAAGAAGGAAGAGAAGGTCGCGGTGTTCGACCTGGGCGGCGGCACCTACGACATCTCCGTGCTGGAGCTGGCGGAGGGCGTCTTCGAGGTGAAGAGCACCAACGGCGACACCCACCTCGGCGGTGACGACTTCGACCAGCGGCTGATCGACTGGCTGGTGGCGGAGTTCAAGCGCGACCAGGGCATCGACCTCTCCAAGGACGCCATGGCGCTCCAGCGGCTCAAGGAAGCCGCGGAGAAGGCCAAGATGGAGCTCTCGAGCACCCAGCAGACCGACATCAACCTGCCGTTCATCACGGCGGACCAGTCGGGGCCCAAGCACCTGAACGTGCAGCTGACCCGGGCCAAGTTCGAGCAGCTGGTGGACGACCTCATCCAGCGCACCCTGCCGCCGATGCAGCAGGCGCTCAAGGACGCGGGGCTCGACCCCAAGGACATCGACGAGGTGATCCTGGTCGGCGGCTCCACCCGCATCCCGAAGATCCAGCAGATCGTCAAGGACTTCTTCGGCAAGGAGCCGAACAAGTCGGTGAACCCCGACGAGGTGGTGGCGATTGGCGCGGCCATCCAGGGCGGCGTGCTGGGTGGCGAGGTGAAGGACGTCCTGCTGCTCGACGTCACGCCGCTCTCGCTCGGCATCGAGACCCTGGGCGGGGTGACCACCGTCCTGATCCCGCGGAACACGACGATCCCGACCAAGAAGTCGGAGGTCTTCTCCACCGCCGAGGACAACCAGACCACGGTCGAGATCCACGTGCTCCAGGGCGAGCGCCAGATGGCCATCGACAACCGGACCATCGGCAAGTTCCAGCTCACCGGGATCCCGCCGGCCCCGCGGGGGATGCCGCAGGTCGAGGTGACCTTCGACATCGACGCCAACGGCATCCTGCACGTCTCGGCCAAGGACAAGGCCACGGGCAAGGAGCAGAAGATCCGGATCGAGGCCTCGAGCGGGCTGTCGGACGCCGAGATCGAGAAGATGGTCAAGGGCGCCGAGTCCCACGCCGCGGAAGACAAGAAGCGGCGGGAACAGATCGAGGCGCGCAACCAGCTGGACGCGCTGGTCTACAAGGTCGAGAAGGACAGCAAGGAGTGGGTCGAGCGGCTGGCCGCCGACGCCAAGGGCCGGCTGGACAACGCGGTCGAGGGCGCGAAGGGCGCGCTCAAGACCGGGGACCCGGAGCTGATCCAGAAGGCGCTGGACGAGCTCAACGGGGCCTACTCCGCGGCGGGCGCGTCGCTGTACCAGGCGGCGCAATCGGCCGGGAGTTCGACCGGGGAGACCGGCACCGCCGGCGCCTCGGAGAAGCCGAAGGACGACGTGGTCGAGGCCGACTACGAGATCGTGGACGACTCCAAGAAGTCGTAAGCGACTTGGAGGCAAACGGTTAGCGCGGTACGGGTGCGGGAATCGGCTCCGGGAGGGCGGTCGCGGTCAACCGCTCTTCCACGGCCCGGTTCCCGCTTCCCGTTTCCCCTTGCCCCGGGGGGTGGTGCGACCTGCGCCACCGACCGGGCATCAACAAAGGGTTAGATTCCACCAGCCCTGATTCGGAGATTCCGATGTCGGTACGCACGCTCAATTGGCTCAAGTTCGGCAGCCTGATCACGCTGGCCTTCGCGCTCGGGCTGCTCTTCGCCGGCCTGCTCGACCTGCCGAGCCGCGGGGTGGCCCAGGAGCGGGTCCGGCCCGCCGGCATCCAGACCGCGACGGCCCCGGCCATCCCGCAGGCGCGGGTGCTGACGGAACTCTCCGACGCCTTCGCGGCGGTCTCGGAGCAGGTCCGGCCGAGCGTGGTTTTCATCCGCAGCCAGCGGACGGAGCGCGCGCGCCGGCTGCCCCCCGGCATGGAGCAGTTCTTCCACGGCCAGCCGCGCGGCCCGCAGGTGGAACGGGGCAGCGGCTCCGGCTTCATCGTGTCCGCGGACGGCTACATCCTGACCAACAACCACGTGGTCGAGGGCGCCGAGAAGGTGACCGTGCGCCTGTTCGACCGGCGCGAGTTCACCGCCAAGGTGATCGGGAGCGATCCGCTGACCGACGTGGCGGTGGTCAAGATCGACGCGCCCCGCCTCACCCCGGCGGCCTTCGGCAACAGCGACAACACCCGCATCGGCGACTGGGTTTTGGCGGTCGGCAACCCGCTCGGCGACCAGTTCACGTTCACCGTCACCAGCGGGATCATCAGCGGCAAGGGCCGCCGCCTCGACGGCCTGGCGCGCTCTCGCGCCGCCATCGGCGACTTCATCCAGACCGACGCGGCGATCAACCCCGGCAACTCGGGCGGGCCGTTGATCAACGTGCGGGGCGAGGTCGTGGGCATCAACAGCGCCATCGCGAGCGAGACCGGTACCTACATGGGCTACGGCTTCGCGATCCCGATCAACCTGGCGCGGGTGGTCATGAACCAGCTGGTGACCAACGGCAAGGTGCAGCGCGCGGCGCTGGGCATCGAGGTCGGGGACGCCACGGAGAACGATGCTGCCTACGTGGGCCTCAAGGAGATCCGCGGCGTGGTGGTGGGCGGCTTCCCGCAGGGGGTACAGTCGCCGGCGGAGCGCGCGGGCCTGGAGCAGGGCGACGTGATCATCAGCATCGACGGGCAGCCGGTGAACTACGTGGCGCAGCTGCAGCAGCTGGTGGGCTTCCGCCACCCCGGCGAGACCGTGAAGGTCGAGGTGGCGCGGAAGGGCGGCATCCGGAAGACCTTCTCGGTGCGCCTGATGGAGCAGGCCAGCGACGACACGGCCGCCGCCGAGGACCAGGAGAAGCCCGAGGCCGCGCCGACCGACGAGTCGACCGCGTTCGACGAGCTCGGGATCTCGGTCCAGGCGCTCACCCCGCAGGTCGCGCAGCAGTTCGAGCTCGACCGCGAGACCCGGGGCGTGATCGTGACCGAGGTGGACCCGAACGGCCCGAGCTACGAGCAGCTGTTCACCCCGGCCGACAACGGGCCGGACATCATCACGGCCATCGAGGGCAAGTCGGTCCGCACCGAGGCCGACCTCAAGGCGGCCATCCGCGACGCCGGCAAGGGGGCGATCGTGACCCTCAAGGTGTACAACGTCCGGCTGGAGCGGTCGCGGATCCTGCGGATCCGGCTGCAGTAGCCGGCGGGGGCTCAAGACACGAACGGC